>JARICS010000017.1 GCA_029264035.1 Dysgonamonadaceae bacterium
ATAGTACCCTGGTGATACCCGACCCAGGATTTACAGCTGCTTGTCACATCATGCTGAAACAAGTCAAAGACACACTGACAATACCGCAAATTGCTATTTTTGATCAAGACTCGATGAAGGTGGTATACGTGGAAAACAAAAAAGGTTATGAAATGAGACAGATTCAACTCGGGGAAGCATCTCCTAAAGAAGCTGTTGTGGCTAGCGGACTTTTATTGAATGAGAGAGTTGCACTTTCTAAACCCAAAGATTCGCAAGTGAAGAGCCGAGTAATATTGTCAGACTCAATTAAAATAGCAAACAAATAGACTAAACATATACAACTCGATAGAAGAAGAATATGAATAACAATGACTTGAGAAAATCGGTGAAAAGCTTGCTCCTTTTCATATCTGTGATTAACCTATTATGGGCATGCAACAGTAAAGAGACAGAACAGGTGCCTTATACTAAGGTTGAGAGAGGAATTTTCTATGTAGATATCTACGAAGTGGGGGAGATAGAGGCAGTGAACTCTACCAATATTTCATCGCCTAATATTTCATGGCGATATGGCAATCTGAAAATTACCCAAATAGTGAAAGATGGCACAGAAGTGAACAAGGGCGATACCCTTATTGTCTTCGACCCATCTGAAGTAAACAAAGGAATTGTGGAGGCCGAGGGTAGTTTAGAAATAAGTCGTGCCGAATTGGAAAAATTGATGGCGCAGCACGAGTCGGACTTAGAGGAGTTGAATGCTGATTTTGAGATATCGAAGTTGGCTCATCAAATATCTAAGATAAGATTTGAATCGGCCGTGTACGAATCGGATATAAGTAAAAAAGAAATTCAGCTTAACCTCGAGAAAGCAGATATAGCACTCGGAAGAGCAAAGGAGCAAATAGATAATCGCATAAAAATTCAAAGAGAGGAAGTAAAGCAAAAAAACCTTTCGATAGAGCAAAACCTTTCGAGACTGAATGAAGCTCAAGAAACCCTGTCTAAACTCTTTTTGATTTCTCCTTCGCCAGGTATTGCTATCATTAGCTTAAACTGGAGTAGCGGAAATAAATTTCAGATTGGCGACCAATGTTGGTCTGGTTTTCCTCTCATACAGCTACCAGATTTGTCATCGCTCAAAGCTACAGCAAAAATAAACGAGGTGGATATTGCAAAAATAAGCAAGGGATTGAATGTGGAGATAAAGCCTGATGCATTCTCAGATAGTATTTTCACTGGGCGCGTAAATGCAGTGGCCAATTTGGCTGTCAACAAAAGCAAAGAGTCTAGAGCTAAGGTTTTTCCAGTTGAGATTCTGATAAACGAAACGAATAAAAACTTATTGCCAGGACTCACTGTGAGTTGCAGGTTGATTATTGATCAAATAGACGACGTTCTTTACGTTCCCATTGAAGCCGTAAATACCGAAGGGGATAAAAGCTTTGTCTATAAAAAATCGGGAAGTGGATACAATAAGGTGGAAGTGGAAGTAGGAACAAGCAACTCTGACTACACGATTATTACTAAGGGACTATCTGAAAAGGACGAAGTTGCATTGAGTTTGCCCTTTAAAGAAGAGGAGACAAATGGCAAGGCTACAGAAAACGTATGAGTATGAAAAAGAATATATTGCAACTGTTATTTCTATCCTTTGTAATACTGTGTCAGGTTTCTTGCAGTGATATTGGTAAAGAGAATGAAGGGAGAGCTATTAGAGCAAACAGTATTGTGGAAACAGGAGAGATAGCTGCCGTAAACTCACAGGCTTTTACATTGCCCCGCTATGGAAGAAATTTTTATGAGATGAAGGTGATAGGCATTCTTGAACATGGCGCTATACTAAATGCGGGTGATTCTATTTTACAGCTTGATCCTACCGATGTGAAGAAGTTTATAGTGGACAGAGAGACTAGTTTGGAAGGTCAAGTGGCTAGCTTTGAAATGTTGATGGTGAATCAAGAAAACAGCATGAATGAACAAGAGTCAAAAATGAAAAATGAAATTGCTTCATTCAATCTTAAGAAAATAGAATTGGAAGCATCGCGTTTTGAGCCCGACAAATTTAAAAGAATAAAGGAGTTGGAGTTTAAACAAGCTGAGATAAGACTTGAAAAAGAGAAGAGAAAATTGGCTTTAAATAGAATCATTGGTGAAAACGACTACAAAATTCAAGAGATTAAAGTAAACCAAACGAAGGCTGATATAGAAAATGCTTATGGAATTTTGCCACAGCTTACTATTCGCACTCCCATATCCGGCGTGTTTCAGATAGCCGAAAATAGAAGAACAAACAACTTGCTAAAAGTAGGAGACCAAATATACCCTGGAGCAAATATGGCTAGTGTGCCCGAGCTAAAGTGGATGAAAATAAATACACAAATAAACGAAACAGATTTTCTGAAAATAGAATTAGGCCAAAAAGTTTTAGTTCGTTTAGATGCCATGCCCAGTGTTGTCTTTGATGGAGAAATTGCCTATATGGGAAGACTTTGCTACTTGAAAGATAGCAAATCGAAACAGAAAATTTTTGATGTTGAGGTGAAATTATTAAAGGTAGACGAGAGGCTGAAGCCAGGAATGACCGTGAGCTGTGAATATTTACAAAATTAATTACCATGCAGATTCAAGAAAATATAAGTTTAGCAATTATTGGTCTGATGGATCACAAGTTTCGATCATTTCTGACAATGTTGGGAATTATCTTTGGGGTAGCCTCTGTAATTGCTATGCTTTCAATAGGAGAGGGAGCCAAACGAGAAGCAATAGCAAAATACCAAGACTTGGGTATAAACAACATCATTGTAAGAGAAAAGGTGCTTTCAGATACAGAATTGGAAGAGGTGAGAGCAAAGTTTTCGCCCGGCCTCACTATTCAAGATGCAGAAGTAATTGCCGAGATAGTACCTGGTATTGTGCGTGTTGCTTTGCAAGCAGAAATAAATTCGGATGTTAAGTTCTATGACAAGTCTGTGAAATCTACTGTTATTGGAGTGTCGCCAGACTTTCTGACCATGATGAATTATCGTCTTCAGAAAGGCGAAATGATTAATCAAAAACATTACGACCAACGCTACAAGATATGTATTTTGGGAGCGGGAGTAGCCAACACTTTATTCAAAAATGAAGATGCCGTGGGCCAAATGGTGAAAATAGAAGACCAGTGGCTAGAGGTGGTGGGTGTGTTAGAATCTAAAACACTCTTTACCGAAACCGTAGGAGAGTTGGCTGCAAGAGATTTAAATACAGACGTATATTTACCTTTGTCAACTTTTTTGAATCGTTTTCCAAGAGAGAATGTATTGGCAAATGAAATTCAACAAATTACGGTTCAAGTGGCGAGTCCTGATAAACTTGTGGAGTCATCGAAACTGATTGATGAGATAATAAAAAGACATCACTTCAACAATGATGATTATGGTATTGTGATACCTTTTGAATTGTTGAAACAAGAAGAAAAAGAGAGACAGATATACAATTTTCTTTTAGGTGCCATTGCTGCTATATCCCTCGTTGTGGGTGGTATAGGAATTATGAATATCATGCTAGCCACAGTAATGGAGCGCACACGTGAAATTGGGATTCGCCGCGCCATTGGGGCACGCAAAGCCGATATTATGAGTCAGTTTGTTACAGAGGCTGTGGCCATAAGTATAACTGGTGGTATCATAGGCGTGTTGTTGGGTGTATCGCTCTCGCTTACAGTATCACTATTTACAGATGTGAACACCTATATAAAACTTTACTCAGTTGTATTGGCATTTGCCTTTTCTGTGATTGTGGGTATTGCTTTTGGCTATTTGCCTGCAAAAAATGCAGCCAACCTGAAACCAGTTGACTCAATACGTCACGAATAAAACAAATTAATATTATGTTAATATCAATTCAGAATCTGACCAAGAGTTATGCATTGGGAAACACAGATATACCAGTGTTGCATGGAATAAATCTTGAGATCGAGAAAAACGAATATGTAGCTATCATGGGACCCTCGGGTTCGGGTAAATCTACATTGATGAATATATTTGGCCTGCTAGACAATCCAACTACAGGTGAGTATTTCTTCAATGGCATCAATGTGAGTGGTCTGGATGATGATTCGCTGTCAGGTATGAGAAACAAAGAGATAGGTTTTATCTTTCAAAATTTCAATCTGCTTCCCAGAATCAATGCTCTGCAAAATGTGGAACTGCCTCTTGTGTATGCAGGTGCCACAGCAAGCGAACGCAAAGAACGTGCAATGATTGCATTGGATAGAGTAGGGCTCACCGATCGCGTTAATCACAAACCTACTGAATTGAGTGGAGGACAAAAGCAAAGAGTGGCTATTGCACGTGCACTTGTTACCAATCCTGGAATTCTATTGGCCGATGAGCCTACGGGAGCGCTAGACTCAAAAACTGGTGTTGACATAATGCGCTTGTTTGAAGAGTTGCATCAAGAAGGCAATACCATTATACTTATTACCCACGAACAAGAAATTGCAGAATATGCACATCGCATCATTCATATTCGAGATGGTATTATTCATTCTGATGAAGCAAACAATAATAAAAGAAATTTTTAACCGATTGGAATAGAGCATTATGAAAAAAGTAACTTTAATAGTCCTTATATCTATTATATATTGTTTGTCAGCCATTTCTGAAGATAGACAACATCGTCATTTGACTTTAGAACAAAGTATTGAGATAGCAAAAGAGAAAAGTTTGCGAATGCTTAAACTAGAGCAGACACTCAAAAGAGCTGAATATAACTTGCTATCGGCAACCAATAGTTTGAAGACGAATATTGATTTGACCCTTGAACTTCCGAAGTATTCGGACGAAGTGAGAACGAGAGAGGACAGTTCTGGTATATCTTATTACTCCTTTAAGCAAATGCAGTATGAAGGATATCTCACCATAAGACAACCCTTGCCAACAGATGGTAGTATCTTCATTCAGAATAGATTGACTAGTTACGATGATATTCAACGAGACCTCCGTTCTACCTATGCTAGTACACGCATCGGGTTGGAGCAACCAATTGATGCATTCTATGGTTTCAATCGCATTCGCGCTACTCTCAAAAGAGCAAGATTGGCCTATGAAGAGTCGAGCAAGTCATACAAAAGAGCAGAGTTGAATCTCATTTATGATGTAAGCAGTGCTTATTACAATTTGTTGATGTTGCAAAAAAGTGCTGAAATAGCACTTCTGGACTTAGAGAGACAAACTGATGCTTTCGAAATATCGCAAAACAAGTACGATGCAGGGCTAATTAGAGAGGTGGATGCTTTGCAAATGGAAGTGGACTTGGCAGAGGCGCAGAGTAATCATGACATTGCATTGCTCAATCAAAGTTCGGCTGTCAATTCTTTTAAAGATTTACTGGGTATCAATCTCCATGATAGCATATCGCTAAAAAGCGAAATGAATTATGACGTTGTAATTATCTCTCCCGAATTGGCTGTACAATATGCATTAGAAAACAGACTGGAGATTAGAGAACAAGAAATTCAGATAGAGTTGCAACAATTAAACATCAAACAACAAAAAGCTGCAGGTATGGTGAAAGCTAGCCTGAATGCTTACTATGAAAAATTGGGTGTAGATCAAGAATACAACAAGGGGCTTTTTGCTTCTGCAGGCGATTCCTACAGCAACTATTCTGATCGTCCTTCCAATTATGGAGTAGGTCTTTCATTAAGAATCCCTATACTCGATTGGGGTGTGAATAGAGCAAGAGTAAAGGAAACCGAATCTCAACTCCAACAAATAAGATACACCAAATTGGAGGTTGAGCGCGGAATAGAAACAGAAGTTACCACTTTAGTATCTAGAATAACTAGTAACCTGAAACGCCTACAATTGCTAGAAAAGAATGTGAAAGTTGCCGAAAAGAGTTTCGACATCACATTGCAACGATACGCCGATGGCGATATTGATAGCCAGTCATTAGCATTAGAGCGAAACCGTATGAATACTGCCTATACTTCGCATTTGAATGCTTACATAAATTACCAATTATCGTTGGCAGATTTGATGCGAAAAACCTTTTATGACTTCCGCAATCAAACTCTTATTGAGTAATCTGGAGGAGATAGTAAAAATGGAGATGCTTCGGAGGAGATAATAAATCGACTCCGTTTTGATGTTCCCATTCTAAATATTGCTACTTTTACAATAAGAAGATTTAAATAAAACAATCAGATATCAATTGATAATTATGGGAAAGAAAAAACTAAGTAGAGAAGAGTTAATGGATAAAATATCAAATAGTGATAGTCCATTATTGTCTCTTTTTAATAACTTCTTTGGAGAACTCGAACTATTGGAAGACGATGCTGAAGATATGACTGTTGACGATCTTATATTTAAAGCTAGAGAGTATCAAGAATCTTTTCTAGAGATTGTTGAAACTGTGAAAGAGGTGCTAGAAGATAATGATATTGATTTAGATACTTTAAAAAGAGAATAGTGACACATAAAGAACTATTATAAGAGAACACTAGTTATTAATTTAGCTAGTGTTTTTTGCTATACTGAGCTGGTGATAATGATATACTATGTGTCAAATAATAAAAGAGAGCTTTTGCTCAATCTAGCTTCTGCATTTCTAAATATACCCATATTTTCTATATCTTATAAATCACAACCATCACATTACAATACCACTATTTCATTTTTCCATATTTCATTTAAAATCTGTATCTTTGCATCTTATATTTTCAAGAATAAATGGCAATAATATTAGGTATAGAATCATCGTGTGACGATACATCAGCAGCAGTGATTTGCGATGGCGTGATTTGCTCCAATGTGGTAGCAGGTCAAGCAGTGCATGAACAGTATGGAGGGGTAGTTCCCGAATTGGCTTCGCGTGCACATCAGCAAAACATTATACCTGTGGTGCATCAAGCACTGAAACAAGCAGGGGTGACAAAAGAAGATTTGTCGGCAGTGGCTTTCACCAGAGGCCCAGGCCTATTGGGGTCGCTGCTAGTGGGCACTTCATTTGCCAAAGGATTTTCAACTGCTTTGGATATTCCTCTCATCGATGTGAATCATCTCAAGGCACATGTATTGGCACATTTCATTAAAGAAGACGCCGATGATATGGATCAACCCAAATTTCCTTTTCTATGTCTTTTGGTGTCAGGAGGCAACTCTCAGATTATAAGAGTGGACTCACACAGCAAAATGGAAATAGTGGGACAAACCATTGATGATGCAGCAGGCGAGGCTTTTGATAAATGCGCTAAAGTGATGGGATTACCCTATCCAGGCGGACCCGTTGTAGACAAATTAGCTAAGCTGGGAGATGGAGATAAATTCAAATTTAGCAAGCCTCGCATTGCTGGTTACGACTATAGCTTTAGTGGATTGAAAACTTCGTTTCTCTATTTTTTGAGAGATGAGCTAATGAACGATACCGGCTTTATAGAGAAGAACAAAGAGGACTTGTGTGCATCGCTACAGAAAACAATTGTAGATATATTGATGGACAAACTGCGCCTTGCTGCAAAAGATTTGCAGATAAATGAAATAGCTGTGGCGGGCGGTGTGTCGGCCAACTCAGGATTGAGGGCTTCATTTGAAGATCACGCTCAAAAGTATGGATGGAACATTCACATACCCAAGTTTGCATACACCACAGACAATGCTGCCATGGTAGCCATCACGGGCTATTACAAATACTTGGAGCAAGATTTTTGCGACAAAAGTGTGACCCCCTATGCCAGAACATCTATTTAAGATGCGCTGACTGCACAGAAAGAGGATTACTATTACAATTAGAAATATAGAGATACAAAACGAATAAAATAAAAACAAGATATATATGAACAAGGTAGAACATTCAGCTAAAGAGGAGAACAAGAAGAGTCTCAACTTTATAGAGGCCATTGTAGAAAAAGATTTGAAAGAGGGTAAAAATGATGGAAGAGTGCAAACTCGTTTCCCACCCGAGCCTAATGGCTACCTACACATTGGGCATGCCAAGGCAATTTGTATCGACTTCGGTATTGCTGAGCGATACAATGGCGTGTGTAATCTTCGTTTTGACGATACAAACCCTATCAAAGAAGACGCTGAATATGTAGAAGCTATCAAGGACAACATTCAATGGTTGGGATTTGAATGGGGCGAGATTTTTCATGCTTCAGACTATTTTCAACAATTGTGGGACTTTGCTGTGAAATTAATTAAAGAAGGCAAAGCATACGTAGATGAACAAAGTGCTGAAGATATAGCCAAACAAAAAGGCACAACAACAAAGGCAGGAACTAATAGCCCATATCGTGACAGACCCATTGAAGAGAGTCTTGAGCTATTTGAGAAAATGAATAGTGGCGACTTGCCAGAGGGTGCTATGGTGTTACGTGCCAAAATAGATATGGCTGCATCGAATATGCACTTCCGCGATCCTTTGATTTATCGCATCATTCACACACCACATCACATGACTGGCACTACCTGGAAAGCCTACCCAATGTATGATTTTGCTCACGGACAATGTGACTATTTTGAGGGAGTTACGCATTCAATTTGCACCTTAGAGTTTGACGTGCATCGTCCGCTCTATGATTGGTTTTTAGATCAATTGGCCGATGGTGACTACCGCCCACATCAATATGAGTTCAATCGCCTGAACATTACCTATACAATGATGAGTAAGCGAAGACTGCTGGAACTAGTGAATGAAAAATTGGTTTCGGGCTGGGATGACCCACGTATGCCAACCCTTGTAGGATTGAAACGTAGAGGTTACACGCCAACTTCTATTCGCAACTTTGTAGATCGCATTGGTTATACCAAATATGATGGTATGATTGACTTGGCACTGCTAGAACATAGCATTCGCGAAGACTTGAATACAAAGACAGCCCGTGTATCGGGAGTGTTAGACCCCATAAAGCTTATCATTACTAACTATCCTGAAGATAAAACGGAGATGATGGAAACCATCAATAATCCGGAAGATGAAAGCATGGGAAGTCGTGAAATTGCATTTACAAAAGAGCTATACATAGAGCGTGATGATTTTATGGAAGACGCTCCAAAGAAATATTTCCGCCTGACTCCTGGAAGAGAAACCAGATTGAAGAGTGCCTACATTGTAAAATGTACTGGTTGCAAAAAGGATGACGAAGGGAATGTAGTGGAGGTATATGCTGAGTATGACCCATTAACAAAAAGTGGCATGGCCGAGTCAGGCAGAAAAGTAAAAGGTACTATTCATTGGATTTCTGTTCCACACAGTCTGGATGCAGAGGTGCGTCTGTACGACCGACTGTTTACAGTGGAAGACCCTGCCAATGAAAAAGACAGAAACTTTAAAGAATTGATTAATCCTGATTCGTTGAAAGTGTTGTATAACTGTAAATTAGAAGCCTATTTGGCAGATGCCAAGCCTGGTGATAGTTTCCAGTTTCAACGCAATGGTTACTTTAATGTAGACATTGATTCGACCCCCGATAAATTGGTATTTAATAGAACTGTTCCGTTGCGCGACTCTTGGGCTAAAAAGAAATAACGCGTATATTAAAGAATAGAGATAATTACAAGATTGGATTTTATAGATGGACGATAACGAACTAGACATAAAAGAATTAATACTTAAGTATGAACAAATGCGTTACATGGGAAAGAGTATGTACTTCGACCCAGACGAATTTGCAATACTGGCCAATTACTACAATGACTTTGGAGATGTTTCTGAGGCCGAATACATTACTGACTCTGGACTTAAGATGCATCCAGGTAGCACTGACCTCATGATTGTAAAAGCAAAGCTATTGGCTGCGGCTTTACAATTTCAGGAGGCTTATGATTACTTATTGGGTATTGGTGAAGATGAGAATAATGTAGATTACTTGTTGGTGAAGATAGAGTGTTTGCTCAATTTAGATCAACTAGAGCAAGCCAATGAAATATTAGACACTGTCTTGAGTGGAACGGAAGTTAAATACGAAGACTTGTATACATTTCTGACAGAGGTGGGATATATTTATAACGATATTGATCTGTATGATGTAGCGATTTTACTGCTTGAGAAAGCCAGAGAAATTGATGATGAAGATCTGGATGTACTTATTGATTTGTCCTATGCTTATGAGATGCTGGATAACTTTGAAAAGGCTATTGGAATAAACAATGATATACTTGATATAAATCCTTACTCTTTTGATGGTTGGGTCAATTTAGGAAAGCTACACTCTATGATGAAAGAATATGACAAGTCTATTGAAGCTTTCGATTTTGCACTCACCATTGATGACAGTGATGTGAATGTTCTGAAGATGAAAGCGCTCACACTTTATCTTAATGACAATGTGGAGGAGGCTGTTCGTATTTTCAGAGAGTGCTTGGAGAATTCTCCAGAAGATGAAAGTCTTTACGATTCTTTATTAGATGGATATGAGGTGATGGAGCAGTACGACGAAATTATAGAATTGATTGCTCTGAAAGAGGCAAGGTTTG
This sequence comes from Dysgonamonadaceae bacterium, assembly GCA_029264035.1. GTDB lineage: Bacteria > Bacteroidota > Bacteroidia > Bacteroidales > Dysgonomonadaceae > UBA2632. Next base: position 10,446 of record JARICS010000017.1, read on the forward strand.
GATCTACAGGTGTTCTTTTGAAACGTGCTCACATCTATTTGACGCAAGACAAATATGAAGAGGCACAAGAAGTGTTTGAAAAAATACCTGACGATGAGAGAAACTCTTTAGAATACTACATTCTAGAGGGCGAATTGGCGATCTACAATGAAGACTTTGCAACTGCCGAAATGGCCTATATGTTGGCAATGATAGAGTCTCCAGACGATGAGCTGATTGTTGACAAACTGGTCAATATAAGTATGGATCAAGATAAATATGAAAAGGCTGCTGAATATTTGGAACAATTGATGTTGCTTAATCCTGATTTTCCAACAGCAAAAGCTAGATTGGCATTTCTGCGTTTCGAGATTGGAGCAAAAGAACCTTTTGATGAGATTATGAGCCAGTTTTCAGATAATGAGTTGAGGGCATTGCTCACATTGCTAAGCAGTGAAGATATTGACTACTCTGCCTATGATAGAGAGAAAATGCTGATCAGACTAAATGAAGCAAGAGAAAATAGGGTATTGTTCAAAAATATAAAATACTAAGTTATCAGACATCAACACATATAGAATTTATTACTATTTCTAACAAAAAAAGAAATCAGGGCTAACATTCTGCTCAAATTTTATTTATATAATATGAAGAAACTAATAATATTAGCTTTGTCTCTGCTTTTGGCAACAGCTATATTTGCTGAAACAGCAAATATAAATGAGCTTGTACTTGAAGAGCAAACAGAACTTACTTTGCTGCAAAAAGTGGAACAATGGTACAGTGATAACATGAACTATACAACAATTGCACTTTTGATGACTATTGAAAGTTCTTTCATCCCTTTTCCTTCAGAGATTGTAGTTCCACCTGCAGCTTATATTGCCAGCCAACCTGACAGCCATCTTAATATATATCTTGTTGTTCTTTTTGCTACAATAGGGGCTGTTATTGGTGCATTGATTAATTATTTTTTAGCCATCTATCTAGGGCGCCCAATTGTATATAAGTTTGCAGACAGCAGAATGGGACACTTCCTATTGCTGAGCAAAGATAAAATACTAAAAGCGGAAGTTTATTTTAATAGAAGGGGGAAGATTTCCACCTTTGTAGGGAGATTAATTCCTGGCATTCGCCAACTGATTTCAATTCCAGCTGGACTTGCTCGCATGAATATTCCAAGCTTCTTACTCTTCACTTTTATTGGGGCAGGTATCTGGAATGCTGTTCTTGCATTTGTGGGTTACATAGCACATGGACAGCAAGACTTGATTAATAGATATAGTCATGAATTATCTTATGTTTTCCTTGGTCTGATTGCTTTGTTTATTGCTTATGTAGTGATAAAACAACTTGTGAAAAAAAACAGAAAAGTTCTCAATAAGTAAAATTCAATATGATTACATAAGATAGTTATATGTCTAATATATCTAGATTTGGAGTTTTATCTCGCATTAATCTACTGGCGTATTTGTGTCTTTATTTCATAGGTGGCCGTTTAAGATAATACATAGAAAACATACACACACACATTTTTTAATAGACTCATTAATAAAATGGATAATAAAAACATGAACATAACTGATCTCATAAAAAAATATGAACAGATGCGTTATATGAATAAAAGATTATACTTTGATGCTGATGGGTTTGCAATGATTGCTAATTACTACCTTAAAAAGAAAAACACTTTAGAAGCAGAAGATGCAGTAAATATAGGTTTGGGTATGCACCCAAATAGCCTTGAACTAATGATGGTTAAAGCTAAAGTATTAATAGCTTCAGAAAAATA
>JARICS010000024.1 GCA_029264035.1 Dysgonamonadaceae bacterium
CGAATTTCATTATAGAAGAGTACCTTTGAACTCTTATCACAAAAAATAAAATGGAAAAACAGAAACGACAAAAAAACACACGCGTAGTAGAGAAAACTGTTATGGTAGCTGATATTGGCAAGATGCCACCCCAAGCACGCGAGTTGGAAGAAGCTGTGTTGGGAGCATTGATGCTCGAAAAAGATGCTTTCTCTATTGTTAGCGATATTCTTACAACTGAGAGTTTTTACGAAGATACTCATCAGGCGATTTTTGGTGCAATACACAATTTGGCAATGCAGCAAAAACCGGTTGATGTGCTAACCGTTGTAGAAGAACTGAAACGTAGAGGTGAGCTTGAGCAGGTGGGTGGTGCAGTATATGTAGCCGAACTAACTGATAAAGTGGCTTCTGCTGCTCACATAGAGTATCACTCACGCATTATATCACAGAAATATTTAGCACGTCAGCTTATCACATTCTCGTCTGATGTAGTGAATCAGGCCTTTGACGATATGGTCGATATTGACGATTTGATGCAAGAGACCGAGAGTAGACTCTTTGAGATTTCACAACGAAACGTGAAGAAGGATGTTATACAGATAAATCCTGTCATAAAAGAAGCATTGGCAAACCTTGAGATTGCCGCTAACCGTGAAGATGGATTGAGTGGACTGCCATCGGGCTTTAAGAAACTGGACGAATTTACATCGGGTTGGCAAAAGTCTGACTTGGTTATTATTGCTGCTCGTCCTGCTATGGGAAAGACTGCATTGGTGCTTTCTATGGCAAAGAATATGGCAGTGAATTATAAACTTCCTATTGGCGTTTTCTCGCTGGAGATGTCCAACGTACAATTGGTAAACAGATTGATTGTAAACGTTTGTCAGATTGAGGGTGAGAAGATAAAGAGTGGTAGGCTTGACGACCACGAGTGGGAACGTTTGGATAGCAAAATAAAAGAACTGTATGATGCTCCTATTTATGTGGATGACACGCCAAGTCTCTCAATTTTTGAATTGCGAACTAAAGCACGTCGTTTGGTAAGAGAGCATGGAGTTCAAATGTTAGTGATTGACTATTTGCAATTGATGAATGCCAGTGGTATGAACTATGGTAGTCGTGAGCAAGAGGTGAGTATGATATCGCGCTCGTTAAAAGGACTGGCCAAGGAGTTGAACATCCCTATTATTGCGCTGTCGCAGCTGAATCGTGGTGTGGAGTCGAGACAAGGCGAAGGGAAAAGACCTCAGCTGTCGGATTTGCGTGAATCGGGAGCTATTGAACAAGATGCTGATATTGTATGTTTTATACATCGTCCGGAATATTACAAAATTACTGAAGATGAACATGGATCAACTGCTGGATTGGCCGAGATTGTTATTTCGAAGCATAGAAACGGTCCCACAGGGATTGTGCGCATGAGGTTTGAGAACGAGTTTGCTCTGTTTAAAGATGAGGAACCACAATACGCAGAGTTCACATCCAGTATGAACAGACGCAGTGCACCTCCACACGAAAGTTATCCTGTGGAAGCAGAGGCTAAATTCCCAAGAAGTAACGAAAATCCTTTTTAATTGATGATGATGAAAAAGTTGAAATACATTATAATTGCTACAGTTGTCATATTTACAGTGAGTTGCAGCTCTATGAAGTCAGATGCAAAGAAAGCAGCATCGCTTGTAGACAAAAGCATAGAGCTATCTCACGAGCTGAACTTTGAAAAGGCAGAGAAAACTTATCTTAAAGCGCAAGAAATCATCAACAAATACATTGAGAAAGACAAGGCTACTGAGTTTTTTGAGCATTTTACTGCATATAGAGACAAAGAAAAAAAACAAAATGCAAAATAAACTAATTCAATGCTTTAGCAAACTAAATAATTTGTAATTTTGAGTTTTCCAATAAAGGATAAATAAGAAGAACAGAATAAATGATGTGTTTAATTATAACAACATCTAAACTATAAAATACAAAACATGAATAGGTCATATTTAATCGTACTTTTCACCATATTTACATTATGGGCTACTGCACAGAGCCGACCTTATCCAAAAGTGATCATTGATGGACAAGAGTTTTATAGCTACGAAGTGAAGCCTGGCGAAGGACTTTTCTCTATATCAAGAACTTTTGAGCTTCCCATCGATCAAATACTTAAGTACAATCCATCTGCTAAAGATGGATTAGCGAATGGGCAGAAATTGAATATTCCTATTCCTCCTTCAAAACAAAAACCAGTATTAGACCAAAATGCTGTCTTTTATCACAACGTGGAGCGTGGCGAAACTGTATATTCGCTTGCCGCTATGTATAATACTACTCCAGAGGCTATTTATAGATTGAATCCTTCGGCGCGAGATGGTATAGCTGTGGGTGCAGTTTTGGAGATACCACAACGAAAAGTTATCAGCGATGTGAAAGAGGAAAATTATCGTTATCACACCATTTCTCCTAAAGAGACATTGTACTCTGTGTCGCGCACCTATTCTTTAACTCCCCAAGATGTAATTGCAGCTAACTCGGGCTTGTCGGTTGAGACATTCCAGATTGGCAAAACCATAAGGATACCGTTTTTTGAATCGAACGAAACATTCTCTTCTTATCCTGGCCCCGTTGTTATAGAACAAAGACAGCATCAAGTGAAAAGAGGAGAAACGCTCTATAGCATATCTCAAATGTATGATGTGACTGTTGCAGAGCTTGAGAAACAAAATCCGGGTGTTACAACTACCGAGTTGAGCACCAACAGAGTATTGATAATACCTGTAAAGACATATGATAAAGAACTGGCCCGTCAAGATGCAGTGAATGAGTCGCGCGCAAATGTTCTTTTGTCTAAACGAAAAGACTTTGAAAAAATAAATGTGATGCAAGTGGCTTTGTTGATGCCTTTCTTAGAAAAGAACAGTGGTCAGCAAGTGCGTATTCAAGAATACTACGAGGGCTTTCTGCTGGCAGTAGAGAAATTAAAGAAGCAAGGTGCTAATATTGAGCTCTATGTATTTGACATTGGCACAGAGAACAATACCAAGAAACTTGAAAGTCTGTTGACCACAATGGAGATGCAAAACTTGGATCTTGTTGTTGGAGGGGTTTCTGACCAACAAATAAAGGTGTTGTCTGATTTCTCTAAATCGAAAAATATTAAGTACGTTATTCCTTTTTCATCCAAAAACAATGAGGTTTTAAATAATGGCAATATCTTTCAAGTGAATACTCCACAGGCTAAACTTTTCACAAAAGCATCTCGAGTGTTTGTGAATAAATTTAATAAAGCCAATATTGTCTTTCTAAACACAACTAAAGATGATGAGAAAGATAGCTTAATAGCTATAATGAAAAAGGATTTAACTGCTAAGTCTGTTTCTTATAAGTCTGTGCTCATTTCCCCATCTATGGATACTGCATTAATTCCTTTATTGGATGCTACAAAAGAGAACATCTTAGTGCCTGCATCGGGAGATATTGGTGTGTTGGGCGAAGTGTTGGGTACTTTGAATGGATTGAAAGAGGCAAACCCATCGTATAACATTGATTTGTTTGGTTATCCCGAGTGGCAAACATATGAACAGAACTACTTGAAGGATTACCACAGCCATGGCACTTATTTATATTCATCGTTTTACGTAGATAACGATGCAAGAGAGACAATAGATTTTAAACAAAACTTCAAAAAGTGGTATAAAAAAGACCTTCAAAAGACCTATCCACAGTACGCAATGTTGGGATATGACACAGGTCTTTACTTCTTGACAGCATTGCAAAGGCATGGTCGTAACTTTGAAACAAAATTAAGCTCCATTTATATAGACACAGTTCAGTTTGCATTCGATTTTGAAAGAGCAAACAATTGGGGTGGTTTCATCAATACAGGGCTATACTTGGTAAACTATAACACTAATTCAGACATCATCAAATCAAATCAGAGCAGATGAATTCTCAACTAAAATGGATAGCGATATTGTTATTGTTTCTTGCAACGACAATGATGCAAGCACAGCAAAACGATGTTTTTAAGTCACAATTTACTTTTGGGGTGGGAGGTGGACCAGTCTTCTCAAGTGTAGATTTTGATCCGACTATTCCTCAAAGTAGCAACCAAGGTATTTCGGCTGGTGTTGCTGTTAAGTTTATTTCGGAAAAGCATCTCGGTGTTCTTGCAGAACTGAACTATACTCAACGTGGATGGACCGAAGACTTTAGTGAACTGCCTAAAAATCCTGACCACTCTTATTCAAGAACGCTCAACTACATTGAGTTACCCTTGATGACGCACATATACTTTGGCAATAAGGTGAAGTTTATTTTGAATTTGGGGCCTCAGGTTAGTTATATGTTTAGTGATAAAGGCACAATGAACGATGCATTGTCTGGTTATGTTGATGAAAAACAAAAAGAAGAACCCGATGCCCCATTATTTTTGCAATATCAAGATTTAGATAGTAAATTCGACTACGGATTGTTGGGTGGAGCAGGCATTGCATTTGACACTGCTGCTGGCAGTTTCAATTTAGAGGGGCGATACTATTTTGGATTGGGCGACACATTCGATAATAGCCGTAGCAGAGCAGGAAACTTCTCGCGCTCTGCACATCGATACTTCTCGGGTAAACTGACCTATTTTTTCGTTAGTTTTTAGGTCTTCCCTCTCAGACCTCACAACAACTCTTTTTCAAATCATTTTC
>JARICS010000031.1 GCA_029264035.1 Dysgonamonadaceae bacterium
GATGCAGATGGTATAGGAGAAGTAGGGAACGTAAAATCTATTTCAGAACCCAATCCTTTTTTACTGATATCATACACCACAATAGATTGATCGGAGGAAAAGTGATGGTAAGTGAAGTCTAATGTTAGCTTATCTATTGGCTTCAGAGTAAGCGAAGCATGTTTATCAAACAATCCGTAGGCTGGATAGGGCGAAGCGTAAAAATAGTCCATGCCCCCATAAAACTTATGATGTGTGCCATAAAGAGGATTGAATGCAGTTGATTTATCAGAATCATCTTGGCCAGATAGATAATCGAGTCCTGCTGATAGAGAAACTATTGGATTTATTGTATAAGCTCCTTTAACTGCCCACATGTAAGCTGCAATATTGTCATCTGCTATATTTTTACCAGTTTGATAATAGAAAGTACCATATAAATTGAGTGCATCCCTATTGTATGCCAAGTTGGTTCCCAATGTTTGCATATAAGTGGTTTCTCCTACAGCCTCGTTAATGATAGTGCCTGGTGTGCCCGATTCAAAGCCTAAATTCAATACAATAAACGAAGCATTAAAATTACTGTTGTTATTATACTGATACCACAAAGTGTGCATTCGTTTGTAAGGTTGTGCACCCATAAAGTATTGACCATAGTGGATGGTTTCGGCAGTAGTATTGTATCCTACAATAAGGTGTAGCTTATTGTTGGTGTTCTCATAACCCAGTTTCAGCACATCGTGCCATCTGCCTGATTGATTCCAATCAAGCGTTCCCAAAATGCGGTCATCATCATAAGCTAACTGTTGACGACCAATTTGAGCAAAAAAGTTTTGGTGAGTAAGTTTTGCCCAAGCCTCATTGAGCATAAAGTCGCCTTTGTTTTCTATTTGTGGACGACTGCCCCATATAGAAACGTTTTGACCTGACAGTCCCATAGAAAGGAATTGATTGTCGTAACCCAATGATAAGCGTGCTCGGTTGGATACAAATGTAGCAGGCAAATCGCCTTCAATGCGGGGCATCAATGCTCCATTTCTGTATTCGCCGCGAGTGCGCAGTTGAGCTTTTATTGTAAAGTCACCATCTAAGTCTTGCGAAAAGAGAGGTGTGGAGCAAACAAGCATCAGTAAAAATAGTATTACTACATGGATACGTTTCATAACAATATAATTTAAGTAAGTTCAATATCGATGAATGAAAAGTAGTTACAACATTATAATAAGATAATTAAGAATATACATGAACACTTTGCTGTGCCGAAGGTAAATAGTTGAGTCCCCACCAACACATTTGCAGTATTACAAAAGAGATAATAATTACAATCATAGCAGTGCGATTGCTCACTCCCTTTTTGAGACGTATGTGAATATATATGAGATAAGAGATCCAAGTGGCGGCGGCCCATGTCTCTTTTGGATCCCAGCTCCAATAGTGACCCCAAGCTTCTTTAGCCCAAATTGCACCCAGCAACATACCTATGGTTATGAAAGCAGTCCCTACATATACTAAATTGTCTGTCATCTCCATTAATTTATCTTTTCCTGTAAGCTTCTTTTCTTTAAAGAGATAGTAAATAGCTATAAGTGTTACTGCACCCAATATGGCATACGAAAACATATAGATAATTACGTGAGGCGAAAACCATGGGCTTTGCAAAGCCGGCATCAATACTTTGTTGTGAATTTCGGGCTTTACAATATTGATAACAATAAACACTGCCGATAGCAATGTGCTAAAAGATAGCAACCACTTGTAACGCCATCTCTCGTATGTGATAAGTCCCACAACAGGAAGGAAAAATGAATACCACAAACGTGTTTCGCCCATTGTGCGCAAGGGGGGTCGTTCAAGAGATATCCACATACCAACAATGAAAAGAAAGAAAACAACAAGACCAGCAACGGTGAAGATGGTGGGAACAAGACGTTTGTCTGTTCTAAATGCTACCACAGCTCCTATTACCCATAGAATAACGGATACAGAAGAGAAATATATAAAATAGTCCCAGCTCATGATTTTTTAGTTTTTGGACCTACAATAAATAGATAGAACGAACCAGCCAAAAGCATTATAATGCCTGCATAAACAAATGGCAACCATGGATCGCGTACCAACTCGAAGATACTTGTTTCTGAAAACTTGCCTTTAGATTGATCGTAGCTCAACTGATAGATGGTCCAATTGGCAATTCGCAGAGGCTTATTTACTTCTATGACCGCAGCCTTACTTTCACCACCTTCAGTGAAGACTTGTACATGCGAAGTGTATTTTTTTACCTCTTGCATGGGCATTGCCACTGCCAAATCTTTATTGATGTAAACCACACTATGTGGAAACATAAAACTACCATTACTCACCCACCCTACTACAGGGTCGGTCATATTTTCATTGCTGACCCTCACTTTTATAGCGTGGGTATTCCCTTCTGAAAGATATGCCACAGCAGAGGTATTTATAGAATCGCGCAAAATAGCTGCATTGGGAAGGTAAGACAAAATGTCAATTTTGTAATCCATCAATTGAGTTGATTTTCCCTCTCCTTCATATAAGTATGCTACAGGATTGTTGTAAGGTAAAGCCTTACCGCTTTCTAAATCAACTAACATCAGCTTTGGTGGATACTCTTCAATCATGAAGGTGTCTAATTGAATAGCAATAGGAAGTTCAACTAACTTTTGAAGTTGATCTTGTGCCCGCCACTCCATTTGTCCTTCACTCACAGTCATACGCATTCGATTCATATCTGCACTTCCCAGCATACCGCCCATAAAGGCCAGAAAAAGCCCCAGATGGTTCAAATAAAACTCAATATCCTGCCAGATAAACTTTCTTCGAGTACGTTTGAGAATAGTAAATCCGAGAATGATAAGCAAGTAGTAGCTACTAAAAATGAATGTCCATGAAGTAGTCATTTGATACCAACCAAACAGCCCACTCAAATTATGAGGTATATCGGCCTTAGTAGCATAAGGCACAAACTGAGGAATAATTCCTAAAATAATGACTATACCTAAAAGCACCACAATAGCTGGCACAGTAGCATATACAGAAGAAAGCCACCGAACTACGGCAGCTTTTCTTAAAAAGAAATGACTCAATAGGATTGCTGAAATAAAGATTAATCCTATAATGGCATTGACGGGATATTGAAAAGCAGTGAGTTGGAGGTTGCCAATGGCTATTTGTAGCAAGAAGCCGCTCAGCGCAATTCCTATAGCTACATAAAATCCTTCCGCATACCTCCATGGCTGCTCCCAAATGAGTTTCTCTGTTTTATCCATAAGTGTGTAAAAAAGTGAACCGCTAAGATAATTAATGTCGGTTAGAAAACTACAGCATTGTTGTTTTTTGACTAAAAAATCTGTTTATTTTAACGACACTATACGATTGTTTGCCTTAGCTGTTTTTATCCACTCTGGTACAACTGTTTCCATAAACACTTTCTTGTCTGCTCTCTCTTTGTCCATATCCAAACCAATGTATGCTTGCGCTTTTGCTTTAGTTGAAACATCGGGCATGGGTACTCGGCCAGTAAAACCAAGTTGAGCTAAAACACCCGCAACTTCAAAACGAGCTTTGTGTGCTCTGTCTAAACTATGTGACATGATGCGTTGATATTCAACAGGCGAGTGGAATGAACTTCCATGAGAAGCAACCACATAATCCCAACGCCATTGCGACTGACGCAACAAATCTAACACAGGTTGCATTTGAGTTTCATTTGCACCTTTTTCCCAAGCAAATTGAGCTTCGATGTGAGCAGTAGAAAGTTCTTTCTCTACTAAATTTCTTATTTGATCAGCACTGCGTTGGCGCTCGTAAACAGTATTTCTTAAATCATCTTCCGATTCACGATGACACACCTGACATGTATTACTGATGCTGGCCAAAGGACTTCTCACATGATGGTTGCTATATTTCACACCACCTTCGGATACATACGGCATGTGACAATCGGCACAGCTAACACCACGCTGAGCGTGAATACCTGTTGTGAATATCTCATAATCTGGATGTTGTGCCTTGATAATTGGAGTTCTACTCAACTTGTGCGTGTAATCAAAGAACTGAATGCTATCATAATACTGCTCTGCTCCCTCCATAGTAGTACCGTTATGCCAAGGGAAGGTAAGATAACTTGTTTGTTTGTCGAAGTAATATTCAACATGACACTGAGCACAAACCAATGAACGCATGTCTTGATGCTTAGCGTCGTTTATATTTTTGCCCATTGCTTGATAACCCTCAATTAAACCAGGACGAGTAACTCTCAGATTCATAGTCTCAGCGTCGTGACAGTCTGCACAACCAATAGGATTTACAATTTCTGTTCCATAAGCCGCCCATTTATTATCATAGAATGCAGCTACACCCAAAGAGTCCATCAAGCGTGGCACATCTGGACCTTTACAAGTCCAACATGTTGCAGGTTGAGGTCCTTCAGTAGGACCCATTGGAGCTCCAACTCTTAAAGTATGATGTAGATCATCAATAGCATGTTGGTGTCCGCGAGGAGTAGAATAATCTTTAGAGAAAGCATAGCCGGCCCACAAAATAACCATCTCTGGACGCTGTTCAAGTACATCTATTGCACTACTTCCATTAAATTCGCTTTGGAAAGTAGTGTCAGCAGTTTGAGCCCAAGTTTCGTATTCTCTTGGATAGTTTTGTTGGAATATCTCGCTACGCGGTTCAATCCCTTTAATTTCAACTTTCTTGTTATACATTATGCTTGTAATTTCTGCCCTTCTTTCGGTGATAGATGCTGCGAGCATACCAAGCAAGAAAACTGCTCCGAGAGTAACAAAAAATATGAGCCAACCCATCCAGGGTTTCATCTTTCTTTCTTTCCTTGTTTCCATATCTGTATAAAATTTGATAGTTATTTTTTACCTTTTGTTATGTTACTTAGCCATTTAGGCACGTTTGTTTGGGGCAGTGGCACAAGAGCATTGGGACTCGATGACAAAGATCTGCTACGCGTGTGGGCTATATCGCGGTGACAATCCCAACACGCCATACCATTCTCAGCCTTCATCTCTTTGTAAGTCATGCGACCTGTTTTTACAAACTCAGTATTGAGTTGCTCGTGGCAGCGCACACAGTTGTTCATAATTACTTGCGAACTTGCCTCTATTGCTTGCATTGCTTGGGGTTCACTTCGCATGGTGAAAACATATGAATGACGCAAGCCATCCATTGCTTTAAAGTAATATTTACTCACAATGTTGTCTTGTGGAACATGACAATCGTTGCAAGTAGTATTTCGACCATGAGAACTATGTAACCATGTTGCATAATAAGGAGCCATCACGTGACAGTTGACACATGTAGCAGGTTCGTCCGACAGATAGCTGTAGGCTCGTGAAGTGTAAACTGTATAGACAAATAAGCCCAAGAAGGATGCAATAATAACAATTGCAGGTATTTTCCAACCACCTCGTGGGCGTATAAAATCTATTAAGTCTTCAATAAATTTTCTTATTCTATTCATGATAAATGTATAAAAAGTGAGAGCATGAATGAAGTTTCGAACAAAAATAAAAAACTAATAGCGAAAAAAGTGTAATATATATTACATTCCTCAAAATTAATTGCCATATTTGTCATCGAACCATTAGTTTTCTACAATTATGAATAAATCTTTTATATTTAAATGTCCATTATGCAGTTCAATCCCTGATTCTGAAAAAGAAGATTTCTTAAACGAGGTGCATTTCAACATCAAAAGTTATATTAAAGACGAATGGATTATTTCGCAAGGCGAAGAATTCTCAGCGCTTCATATTCTTATTGAAGGAGAGGTGAAAACTGTAATGGTAGATGAAAAAGGAGATTTTATGCATATTGAGAATATTAAAGCTCCGCTTCCAATAGCATCGGGTTTTTTATTTGCAGGTAATAACAAATCGCCTGTTTCAGTTATTGCAAAGAGAGACGCTAAGATTATCGCTATTCCAAAAGACAATGTCTTTATGCTGATGAAAAAACATGACACTTTTATGCTTGCTATCTTAGCCTCCATCTCTAATAAAACTCAGTTCTTATCTGAAAAAGTTAGGCTTACATCATTGAGAACTATTAAAGCAAAAACTGCTTATTATATTCTTAGGGAATCTGAAGGTGAAAGCATCTTCCAATTAAAAATGTCAAAACAAGACATAGCCAGTCTGTTTGGTGTTTCGCGTCAGGCGCTTACCAATGTGATGAAACAGTTACACGAAGACAATATTATATCTATGGATAGAAGGAAAATAAAGATAGTAAATCGCAATGCACTCAAAATCATGTTTTAAAAACACTACAGTATGAAAAAAAGAACTTTAAACTTACTTGCGTTAATGATAATAATGTCTGCAACTACTATGGCTCAAACCCAATTCTCTAAAGAAAGATATGTATCACAAACAGGCGACACTTTGCTCTACCGTCAATTGAATCCCCAAACAGTTGATGCTAACATGGAATATCCGCTTGTTTTGTTTCTTCATGGAGCAGGCGAGCGAGGAAATGACAATGAAGCCCAATTGCAACATGGAGCACATATGTTTGCCAATCCTGTAAATAGAGACAAATATCCAGCATTTGCACTTTTTCCACAATGCCCCACCGATTCTTTTTGGGCTTCCATCAATCCAAGCGGTACAAAAAGTGAAACCTTTTTCCCTTACGATGCTAATATACCCCCTACTCTGCAAGTAGTGAAAGAACTTGTAGATAAATTTATTGAGAATAACCCTGTAGATCGAAATAGAATATACATAATGGGCATTTCTATGGGTGGAATGGGTACGTTAGACATGGTGTGTCGTTATCCCGATATGTTTGCAGCAGCCATTCCCATCTGTGGAGGTGTTAATCCCAAAAGATTGAATGAAATCGAAACTTCCACTGCATTCAATATATTTCATGGTGATGCTGATCTCGTTGTTCCAGTAGAATTTTCAAGAGAAGCATATACAACACTGAAAGCAAAAGATGTTAATGTTGCGTATATAGAGTTTCCAGGCGTTGACCACAATAGTTGGACGCCAGCTTTCAATTTGCCTCATTTTATGGATTGGCTTTTTAGTCAAAGCAAGTAAAACAAGGAACAAATTGCAATAAACCTACAAATAATTAAATAACACATTTTAATTAGATCAAGTTTCAACGACACAATCCTTTTTATGTAACTTTGCAAGCTCATTTTCACAACTGCACGCTGCAGTTACATAAAAAGCATCTATAATGAAAAGTAATTTCAACAAACCGCTGTTTTTCATTGGTATTGCAGCTTGTTTTCTCCCATTTGTTAGTCCAGCTATAGCCCTATTCATAGGACTTCTTTTAGGTTTTACGGTTGGAAACCCCTTCATAAAGCAATCATCAAAAGCTTCTAAATATCTGCTCCAATTTGCAGTTGTAGGACTTGGTTTTGGCATGAATCTATTTGAATCACTGCAAAGCGGAAAAGAGGGGATGCTTTTTACTATAGTTTCAGTTGTAGGAGTTATAGCCCTTGGCTATTGGTTGGGACGACGCATGTTCATAGACAACAAAACAGCCTATCTCATCTCTTCGGGAACTGCCATTTGTGGAGGCAGTGCCATTGCTGCTGTAGCGCCCATTCTGAAAGCCACTCCCAATCAAATGTCGGTTTCATTAGGCACCATTTTCATACTCAATGCAATTGCACTATTTATATTCCCTCCCATTGGGCGTCTTTTGGAACTAACACAAGAGCAGTTTGGATTGTGGGCTGCTATAGCCATTCACGATACAAGCTCGGTTGTAGGGGCTGGTGCGGCATATGGACACAAAGCCCTTGAAGTAGCCACCATGGTGAAACTGACACGCGCACTTTGGATTATCCCTGTATCAATTGCCACAACCTTCTTTTTTAAACAAAAAGACAGTAAAGTAAAAATACCATGGTTCATTCTTTTCTTTATTCTGGCCATGGTAGCCAATACTATTTTTAGTTTGCCCGAAAATCTAACTTCATTCATCGTCATGCTTTCAAAAAAAGGAATGACCGTCACCCTATTCTTAATTGGTTCGGGGCTATCTCTCAAAGTTCTAAAATCAGTAGGTATAAAGCCTTTGGTGTTGGGGGTCACTTTGTGGGTAGTTATTGGAGTTGTTAGTTTACTCTCAATATTATTTATTTAGTCGTAGTACAAGGCTAATGTTGGATTTTCAACCTATTTATTTTCCCAATTTTGTATAATTATTTGTCTCTCAGATAAACAGTTTCTATATTTTCATCAAAATATTGTATCTTTGCACCCTGAAAAAAAGATTATAAATGCAAAATATAAGAAATATCGCCATTATTGCTCACGTTGATCATGGCAAAACAACTTTGGTGGACAAAATGCTCATGGCAGGTCACCTATTTAGAGATAACCAACATCAAGATGATTTATATCTCGACAGTAACGATTTAGAACGCGAAAGAGGAATAACAATTCTATCTAAAAACGTATCTATCCGATACAAAGATGTCAAGATAAACATCATTGATACTCCTGGTCACGCGGACTTTGGAGGTGAAGTGGAACGTGTACTCAACATGGCAGACGGAGTTTTGCTTGTAGTAGATGCTTTTGAAGGACCCATGCCTCAAACACGATTTGTGTTAGAGAAGGCATTGGAACTTGGACTAAAACCAGTAGTGGTTATCAACAAAGTAGATAAGCCAAACTGCCGACCTGAAGAGGCGCAAGAAAAAGTATTCGATTTAATGTTTAACCTTGATGCTACGGAGGATCAATTAGATTTTCCTACAGTATATGGCTCAGCAAAAAACGGATGGATGTCTGATGATTGGAATAAACCAACTGAAGATATTTTTGCTTTGCTTGATACTATTGTTGAACATATTCCCGCACCTGTTTCATTAGAAGGCACACCGCAGATGCTAATTACATCATTAGTATTTTCAAGTTACGTAGGTCGTATTGCAGTGGGGCGCATTCATCGAGGCTCTCTTGTTCCCAACAAAGACTACGCTCTTTGTAAGCGTGATGGAGTAATCAAAAAAGTACGTATAAAGGAACTTGACGTATTTGAAGGACTCGGACGTATTAAAACCGACGAGGTGAAATCAGGAGATATATGTGCTTTGATAGGTATTGAAGGTTTTGAAATTGGAGATACTATCACAGATTATGAAAACCCAGAACCACTACCTACTATTGCAATAGATGAACCAACCATGTCGATGCTTTTTACTATTAACACCTCTCCATTTTTTGGACAGGATGGTAAATTTGTAACTTCAAGACATATTCACGATCGTTTGATGCACGAATTGGACAAAAACCTTGCCCTAAGAGTTGAGAACACTGGAAATGCTGATTCCTGGATTGTTTTTGGACGTGGTGTGTTACATCTATCTATATTGATTGAGACCATGCGTCGCGAAGGATATGAATTGCAAGTTGGACAACCACAAGTAATTATTAAAGAAATAGATGGTGTAAAACATGAACCCATTGAGCAACTAAGCATTAATTTGCCAGAGGAAAATGCCAGTAAGATCATTGATGTGGTAACACGCAGACGTGGAGATTTGATTTCGATGGAAAGCAAAAACGATCGCATGCACATGGAATTCACTATTCCTTCAAGAGGAATAATAGGAATGAATAATACAATCCTCACATTATCTGGAGGTGAAGCTATTATGGCACATCGCTTTTTAGAGTTTCAACCAATGAAAGGAGCTATTGAGAAACGTCAAAACGGATCTATTGTAGCTGGTGAAACCGGAAATGCTTATGCTTATGCTTTAGATAAATTGCAAGATAGAGGTAAGTTCTTTATCGAACCGCAGACTAATGTATATGCTGGTCAGGTAGTTGGTGAAAGTTCAAAAGAGGGAGACTTAATTGTAAACGTAACTAAGGCTAAAAAAATGTCTAACGTTCGTGCATCTGGTACAGATGATAAAGCAGCGTTAGCTCCTCCCATTCTATTTAGTCTTGAAGAAGCTTTGGAATATATAAAAGAAGACGAGTTTGTAGAGATTACGCCTAAATTTATGAGAATTCGCAAAATACTCTTAGACGAAAATGAGCGTAAACGTGCTTCAAGAAAATAGTATTGAAATAACATACTACACGAAAATATAAATGCATAAAAAATGCCGGCTATCTTATTTAGTCGGCATTTTTATTTAGATTACTATTTTTTGTCCAGTCATATCTTATTCTACTATTGATAATTTCTCAAACGCAATAAAATGTATTTTTGTTTCAAATTCTAAATAATTCTTTATTTAACATGCTCTTTTTTGATAAATCATGCATTGTTAAAATTTAGAACATTTCTATCGTGGGGAAAATGTTCCAATTTGTTGAAACTCGCGTCCACGCCCTACAAAATGATTTAAATGTCATTATTTTCCAATACTCCTCTTATTTTTCGGTATTTATGTCATAAACTCTCAACTCGTCCCTTAGATTGTTTCTCTTATATCTTGTTTTTTCAATTCCTAGCAACATTTTCTCCATTCATGGCATATATTTGTAATATTCTGCCCATATAGGTTCATTTTATTTGTTGAAACTCGGATCCACGGCCGTGGATTGCGTTTTCATGACATGATCGTCCGATTGTAGGCTGTGGATTTGATTTCCAACTTATTTATGGCATATTTACGAGTGAATTGTAAAATAATACACTCTATTATTTACAAATTGATACTTGTAGAACGATGAGAATAAAATGAATGTGAGATAAACCTACAGGTTGGAGACAAATACACAAATTTTAGAGAAGATTTGAGGTTGGCTATAATTGAAAACTGTAAAATCTCCATGGATTGCAGTCATTAAACATTTGCACTATTAGCAGTCATTAACATCCTATCAATCCTAAATTCTAATTGTACAATTCAGTGAAATTGCAAATTTGAATCCCACATAGAGAAAGTAGTATTTGGCAACTGCAGAAACAGTCCAAAAATATTTGTATCAAACAGACCTAAAGTTAAACATATAATTTTGCTATTGATCACTTTAAACGATCTAACCCACAAAAAAAGCCGACTGTCTTATTTAGTCGACTTTTTTGTAAGCTCTTCTCTCGAATGCCTATCTTATCTGACACAATTCAAACTTTGCAATAAAAGGAACAAAGCTAAATCTGTTACTATTTTATTAAGCTAATAAACTCTTCGCGAGTTTTGGCCTCTTTAAAGATACCCGTAAAATCTGAGGTTGTAGTTACAGAGTTTTGTTTCTCTACACCGCGCATTTGCATACACATATGTTGAGCCTCTATTACCACCATCACACCCATAGGTTTTAATGTATCCTGAATGGCTTCTTTTATCTGAGTAGTCATTCGTTCTTGCACCTGTAAGCGACGTGCAAACACGTCCACAACACGCGCTATTTTGCTCAATCCTGTAATGGTTCCGTCTGGAATATAGGCAACATGAGCCTTACCAAAAAAAGGTATCATATGATGTTCGCACATTGAGTAGAAGTGAATATCTTTCACAATCACCATTTGGCGATAGTTCTCTTTGAAAAGTGCACTCATTAATATCTCTCGAGGGTCTTGACTGTACCCTTGTGTTAAGTATTGCATTGCTTTGGCAACGCGTTCAGGTGTTTTTATTAAACCTTCTCGGTTCACATCTTCACCCAAAGATTGAATTATCTCTTTGTAATGAGAAGCCATTTGTGTGGTTTTCTCTAAATCAAATTTCATTCGATTGATCTTTTGTATGTTGTGTAATGATACGTACTCTTTGCGCGAGAGAGTGTGTGTTTAAAGAGGTATTTTCACATTATCAGATATGATATACATCTCCTTACCAAAATTTGGAAACTGACTCATTATTTGTCTTAATACTACATTGGCCTCCTCACGAGTCCTGAAATTACCTGCTCTTAAAATCCATCGAGGAGAATTGAAGTAAACAACAGTTTCTATATCTTCGAAAGCATCATTTATAAGCTTTTGCTTATAATGGGCCTCATCTCTGGATTTGCGCTGATCGTTTCCTGAAAACACTTGAATCTTATAGCCTCTCATCTTAACGTATTGTGTGGTGCCGTCAGCTGAAGAAAAAACAGGACGTTCCACAGGAGCTGGCTTTGCAAGGATACCTTTAATAGCCTCATCTTGATAAACCATAACATTGCCCTGACCAACACTGTTTGAGTTTAACTCTTCAATAATTGTATGATTATTCTGCTTGCTCGCATTTGATTGTATTGGCTGTTGAGCCGAAGCAAAAAGTGCCTGGAAAAAGAAGGATATCAAAAATAATTTTGAAACTAATTGCATATTCATAGAGTTCAGTTTATAATACAAATAAAAAAGAATTACCGCTACAACAAGCGGTAATTCTATAATTTTATTGACTGCTTAGTTGAAAGCTTCAATTATCGGTAAAAACTTATCAGCTTCAAGTGATGCACCACCAATTAATCCACCATCCACATCAGGATTCGAGAATAATTCTTTAGCATTACCAGCATTACAGCTTCCACCATACAAGATTGATGTGTTATCGGCAACTTCTTTACCATATTTCTCGGTAAGTGTTTCGCGAATAAATGCATGAATCTCTTGAGCTTGGTCTGCAGAAGCAGTTTTACCTGTTCCAATAGCCCAAACTGGTTCGTAAGCAATTACTAATTTGCTAAAATCTTCTTTAGAAAGTTCAAACAAAGAGTCTTTTAATTGCGCTGCAACCACTTCAAAATGCTTGCCCGATTCGCGCTCTTCTAATACCTCACCCACACAGAAAATAGGAGTTAAGTTGTTAGCCAAAGCTACAACAACTTTTTCTTTCAACAATTCAGGTGTTTCGTTGTAATATGCACGACGCTCGCTGTGACCCAATATCACGTGGTTTGCTCCTGTAGAAGCAACCATGGCAGCAGATATTTCGCCAGTGTATGCTCCTGACTCTTTATTGGCACAGTTTTGTGCTGCAACATGAACTTTAGTTCCTTTAAATGCTTTAGAAACTTCACTTAAGTGGATAAATGGAGTTCCTACTACCACTTCACAATTTATAGTTTTGTTGTTTAGCAACTCTTTCAATTCAGTGCTAAAGGTAAGACCCTCTTGAAGGGTTTTATTCATTTTCCAGTTTCCTGCTACAATCTTTTTTCTCATTCTATTATATTTATCGAATTTATATATTGACCCTATAAAGAAAGGTCTGTTAATTTATTTATTATTACTATTTTCTTGTTTGTATTCTAGCATCTCTTCTATCATACCACTTAATACCTGACAATGGTAGCACAAATAAGATACACAATATGAACAACCTAACCGAAGAATTGTTGTGAGGCACAGCATTCTTTTTCAATTGAATTTTAACAAGCAACCTATCCAATTCTTGTGCTTTTGGCAAGTTTCTACTGCTCCATTTTGCTTCAATTGTCCCCTTGTTTAGTAATAGCAATCCAGGGTTTGATCTAATAATAGTTTTCAATGTCAGCTCATCCATTCCAGCAAAGTTTAAATTGGCGTTACCCAACTTCTCACTCCATTGCTTTATAGCACCGGCTTCTGATGAAGTGACAATCTGCATGTCTATATTGTTGGCTACTGCATAGTCTGCCATAGTTGTTATTTGCTTCATGGCCGACTCGTTTGCATCATCCAATGACAAAGATACAACTAATAAGCTTATAGGCTCAGATAGCACTTGCTGCGTTATATCATCAGCCTTTACAAACATGCCCGCAGAGTCTTTATTGTAAGCAACAATATGAAATTCTTCTATCACAGGTTGCTTTGCTTCTTTTATCAATTTGGCTTTGAAATCTACAAATGTCCATGTACTATCTTCCCATGGAAATGTATCTTCTGTAAACTCTTCTTCTATGCCATCTTTCTCGTAAATATAAATATTCTCGTAAACATCTCCATTGTTCAAATCAACTTCCATCTGTTCCGGGATATTCACACCCACTCTATAGGGCCTGAAATCCATAATAGGCAAATATAGAATATTATAAAGACAAAACAGTATAGAAAACAATAATAAAAACCCAAGTACTATATTCTTAGTTTTACTTGAGAAATAAGGCCTAATATTGTTACGATATACAAAAAGAAATAGGGCTAAAGATATAAGCACAATGTTCTTGTAAAACGTAGCCCAATTGCTTATAACCAATGCATCGCCAAAGCATCCACAGTCTGCCACAGGATTCTCCAGTGCTATATAAAGTGTCATAGGAGTCATTACGAGCATAAACAGAACAGCCAATGAAGTGCTCCATTTACGGAAAAGACCCAATAGGATAAAAATACCCAGCAAAAACTCCAATATTATTAATACAACTGCAACAGTTAATGCTAATGGAATAAACTGAGTTAGGTGAAATGAAATAAGGTAGTCTTCAATTTTGTAGGTAAAACCAAGTGGATCTACAGCTTTTACAAAGCCCGAAAATAGGAAAGTAATACCAAAAAGAATCCGAGCAATTACTAATCCTATTTTTATAAGCCTATCTTTTCTATTCATACCTATTATTTTTCTCCGAAGTGTAGTTTTATTAATCCAAAAAGTGCATAATTTATCATGTCTTGATAGTTAGCTCCAACACCTTCGGACACCAATGTCTTTCCCTTGTTGCTCTCTATCTGTTTAGTTCTGTGTATTTTCATCAAAATCAAATCTGTGTAAGAACTTATCCGCATAGAACGCCACGCTTCATCGTAATCATGATTTTTGGCATACATCAACTCTTTTGTTGCTGTTATATGTTTGTCATAGAGGGCAAGCGCCTTCTCCACAGACATATCTACATCTTCAGCAAAGCCCAGTTCTAACTGAATCAAACCAATTACTCCGTAATTAACAATAGCAATAAATTCAGGAAATATACCCTCGTCAACTTTACTCTCCTTCTTTATTTCAATAGAGCGAATTCTGCTTGCCTTAATATAGATTTGGTCGGTCACAGATTCGCCACGAAGTATTCGCCATGCGGTTCCATAATCCTTCAGTTTTTCGTGAAACAAATTACGGCAAATCAAAATCACATCGTCAAACTGACTCTTAGTAGCATCCATTTTTATACAAATATAAAGTTGTTATTTCTTGTCTATCATTGTTTACAAAGGTAGATAAAAAAAGAAAAAGGTGCAAAACTATTCATCTTGCACCTTTACTTTATATTTTATCAACTACTCAATGTTTTAAGAAACTCGCAATGTAGCACCTATTTTTAATGTAGTTCGAGTAGATATATTGTTGAGAGAACATAGTGTTTTTACAGACACACCATTTCTCTTGGCTATTGTACCAAGCGTATCGCCACTTCTAACCTTGTAGTGTTTTACTTGGTCTGCATCAGCAGTAGCTTCTTCTTTGGCGTTGGCTTTAGACGTTTCTGTTTGATTGATAAGCAAACTTTTACCTATCCTTAATGTTGTGCGCTTTGTTATATTATTAAGAGCACATATCTGACTTACAGACACGCCATTTTTATTAGCTATTTTTTCTAACGTATCACCGCTTTTAATCTTATAATGTGTTACACTACCCGAAACAAATTTATTGTTATTCGCAATTGTGGATTTTGCAGTGCGAACTGGCTCTTGTCTTTTTATTACACGACTGCTTAGCGTAGTTTTCTTGTAACTATCGTTTGAAACTAAGTAGGTATCACGATGACACACTTTGTTCTCAAAGTCGATAATAAAATTAGGATCAATAGGTTTTCCTAAAAAGCGAGTTTCAAAATGAAGGTGTGAACCAAAAGAACGGCCAGTATTACCAGCCAAGCCAATTGGATCGCCAGACATTACAAAGTCATTTTCAGTTACTAAAAATTTAGACATATGCCCATAAAGCGTCTCTAATCCATTAAGATGACGAATCACAACATAATACCCATAACCTCTTCTGTCAAATTGTTTCACACGAATTTTGCCATCAAATGCAGCATAGATTGTATCGCCTGTTTGAGCCTTAATGTCGATACCATAATGATACCTACGGCTACCTCTTCGTCCAAAATTTGATGTAACATGCCCTTCAGCCGGAATTGTGAAATTGCTCAAGTCAACTTCGAACTCTGAAGGACTGTTAATAGCAGTACCATAAGCATTTACTCTACTATTTACCCAAATACCGCCATACAAATCTTCAGCAGGAATTGCATCCATATCTATATTATCGCGCAGATCTGCTGCTTCTTCTAAAACAGAGATATCCATTTTCAACTTGAAGCCATCGGCAAATAAACTTCCGTCTTCTGAATGGTCAAGGCCGTGTGTTTGCTTATATTGTAATTTGGCTCTTGAATTATCGGGCTGGTCTTTAGTTCCAGTCCCTTGAGAAAAAGCTGTCGTGGAAAGAACTAAGCAACCTGAAATTGCAAACAGCTTAAATCCCGATAGTAATTTTTGAAACGTCATAAGTTATATTTTGATAGTAAAAGTAAGCTACACTCACATTGCTGGACAAAGTGTGCTTCTTGTCTATTTTAATTCTTTGTTTTCAAAATTCATCATTTGCATACAAATGAGAAAAAAGTAGCGGTTGGTATTCAAATATTTCGTCTTCATTAAAAA
Organism: Dysgonamonadaceae bacterium; assembly: GCA_029264035.1. Taxonomy (GTDB): domain Bacteria; phylum Bacteroidota; class Bacteroidia; order Bacteroidales; family Dysgonomonadaceae; genus UBA2632. Next base: position 16,537 of record JARICS010000031.1, read on the forward strand.
AACGCTCCAACTCAATACGTGCATTATCTGGTGAATCTGAAGTATGTACAATGTTTTCTTGAATACTCATACTGAAATCGCCTCTAATAGTGCCAGGTTCAGCCTCACGTCCAAGAGTTTCCCCACTCATCTTTCTAACCACCTCTACAGCATCCAATCCTTTCAGTGCTAACGCAAATATAGGAGTAACTTGCATTGAATCTTTTATTCTTTTAAAAAAAGGTCTTGTTACTAAATGAGCATAATGAATTTGAAGCGTCTCATCGCTCAAATTCATCATTTTAAAGCCAACTATCTGTAAGCCTTTTTTTTCAAAACGTGAAACAACCTCCCCAACAAGATGACGCTGTATAGCGGAGGGTTTTATAAGCACTAAGGTTTTCTGCATGAGTCTATGAAAAAGTTGATGAAACCGTGATTTCTACTTCTGTATTGTTGAATATTTTCTTTAATTGCCCCAAAGTAAACTTTTTCATCTTGTTTCTCCAAATTTTGAGTAGTATAAATTCACCTCCGAAGACTACGTTTTGAGTGAAAGAGCATCAAAACAAACTCAAGTATTTGAAATACAACATAATAGCCCAAACATGTTCTACAACATGTTTTACTTTTGTTAGCTAATTAAAGGAATCTTTAGACTCTCCGGAAGGGTTAATAGAGTGATCACCACAGACATGTATACAAATATTACTAACATCCATCAACAATGCAATAGCAAGCTATTCACTGTTTTCTAATACAACATTTTCTACACCAATTTACGTCCACGTTTTTCATAAATCTATGCATTGCGCTTATTTGTAAAATATATCATTTTCATGTATCTTTGTATTCTTCAAAAAAAAGTGATAACTAATAGAATTACAATAGTATGTTTGAAAATTTAAGTGATAGATTAGAACGATCGTTTAAGATACTGAAAGGACAAGGCAAGATTACAGAAATTAATGTTGCAGAAACATTAAAAGATGTGCGAAGAGCACTCCTCGAAGCCGACGTTAATTTCAAGACCGCAAAAGAATTTACAGAAAATGTAAAGGAAAAAGCTCTTGGACAGGATGTGCTTACAGCACTAAAGCCACACCAATTGATGGTGAAAATTGTGCAAGACGAACTGGCCCTACTAATGGGAGGCGAAACTGCCGATATCAACATTAAAGGTTCTCCAGCTGTTATTCTTATGTCTGGATTGCAGGGATCGGGTAAAACCACGTTCTCTGGAAAACTTGCAAACCTACTTAAAACCAAAAGAGGAAAGAAACCCATGCTTGCAGCAGCCGACGTATACCGTCCTGCAGCTATCGAACAGCTAAAGATATTGGGTGAGCAAATTGGTGTTCATGTATATTTTGAAGAAGATAACAAGAACCCTGTAGAAATTGCCAAAAACGCAGTTAAATATGCCAAACAACATGGTCACGATGTAGTCATTGTAGATACTGCTGGTCGACTTGCTGTTGACGAGCTAATGATGAATGAAATTGCAGCCATTAAGAAAGCTGTAAACCCAGAGGAGATTTTGTTTGTTGTAGATGCAATGACGGGTCAAGATGCTGTGAATACAGCTAAGGAGTTTAACGACAGGTTGGACTTTGATGGAGTGATACTCACAAAGCTTGATGGAGACACACGTGGTGGAGCTGCATTGTCAATTCGCTCAGTAGTTGAAAAACCCATTAAATTTGTAGGTACAGGTGAGAAATTAGATGCAATAGATGTGTTTCATCCAGACCGTATGGCAGATCGCATCCTTGGAATGGGTGATATTGTATCGCTGGTAGAGAGAGCACAAGAGCAATATGACGAAGAAGATGCTCGCCGTTTGCAGAAGAGAATTGCCAAGAATCAGTTCGATTTTGACGATTTCATTGGACAAATCCAACAAATTAAAAAGATGGGTAATCTGAAAGACCTTGCAGCGATGATTCCTGGAGTAGGTAAACAGATAAAAGATTTAGATATAGACGACGATGCATTTAAAGGTATCGAAGCCATCATCCGATCCATGACTCCTGCAGAGCGAACAAACCCCGAAATACTCAATGGATCGAGACGTGCACGTATTGCAAATGGTAGCGGTACAAATGTGCA
>JARICS010000049.1 GCA_029264035.1 Dysgonamonadaceae bacterium
AATTTAGATGCTATTCTATAAAGAAACAATCCCTCCATTGCAATAATGCAGTGGAGGGGTTTTTTTATGTTAACTGTAGGCGCTCTGTTTCTTACTAGGTTGATACCAACCATGCCCAATGCGCTCATGGATTCCCATTGCCCTTCTCTCCTTACTTAAACGTAGCCCCAATAATGTCCAACAACTCATTGGTAATGCTCTGCTGTCTCGATTTGTTGTAAACCAGAGATAGTTCCTCTAGCAAGTCGTTGGCATTGTCAGTAGCGCCCTGCATGGCTATGGAGCGTGCAGCATGTTCGGAGGTGTGCGATTCCAGAAGTGCCGAATATAGGGTTAGTCTTATTACCTGCGGAATCAATTGAGCCAAAATGGTCTCTTTATTAGGCTCTACAATGTAATCGATATACGCATTGTCTTTCTCCTCTTTTAATTTGTCAAGAGAGAGCGGTAGTAGAGTGTCTCGGGTGAGTATTTGTGAGCCTTTGCTGCGAAAATGGTGGTATATAACAATAACTTTGTCAATCTTTTTTGCACGAAACTGCTCCATCAGTTCATCGGCTATTTTCACAGTATCTTCGTAGTTGGGACTATTGGCCAAATCGTTTGATTCTAATTTAGGAGTAAATCCTAATTTCTTTACAGCATGTGCAATCTGTTTGCCAATGGCATACACCTCTATGTTATCTTTAGATAAATGAGAGAGCTCATGGGTTAGTTTTGTGAACTCTTTTATAACATTTGCATTGAAACTACCACACAAACTCATGTTGCTAGAGAATACAACAATAGCCACCCTGTTGACCTCGCGCACTTCTTCGAACACAGAGGGAGTTGTCTCCTCCGAGCTCAAGAAATTTGTCAACAGCTCACTTATCTTTTGTTGATAAGGGCGAAAACGCTCGGATACTCTTTGCGCTTTTGCCAACTTCACAGTAGATACCATCTGCATAGCAGAGGTAATCTGCTGTGTAGATTTCACAGAGGTTATTTTTGTTTTTATTTCTCTTAAAGAGGCCATTCTATTATTTTGTTGTGTGTAGTATTCTTGTTATAACTTCTTGTGCAGTCTGTTCTATTATAGCGGTTACTTCATCGTTTATATTGCCACTCTTTATAACATCTAACACTTCTTTCTGTTGTGTAGTTTCGAGGAGGTTCAAGAATTCTTTTTCAAACTCTTTTACTTTGCTCACAGGTATTTTGGATAGCAAACCTTTTGTACCACAATAGAGTAGGGCTACTTGTTTTTCCACACTCATGGGTTTGTTGATGGGTTGCACCAGAAGCTCCATGTTTTTCTGACCCTTATCGATGGTCATGGCTGTAACTCTGTCCAGGTCTCCCCCAAACTTCATAAAGGCTGCCAATTCATTAAACTGCGCTTGGTCCATTTTGAGTGTTCCTGCAATTTTCTTCATTGGTTTTATCTGCGCATTACCCCCCACACGCGAAACGGAGATCCCCACATCTATGGCAGGTCGGTTGCCTTGATTAAACAATTCGGTGTCCAAGAATATCTGTCCGTCAGTAATAGAAATAACATTGGTGGGAATGTAGGCCGATACGTCTCCTGCTTGGGTTTCCACAATGGGTAGGGCAGTGAGCGAACCTCCGCCCTTTATTTTCCCTTTCAAGCTTGGAGGGATATCGTTCATCTTCTCAGCTACTTCTTGTTGGTTGATGATACGTGCAGCACGTTCCAACAGACGAGAGTGAAGGTAGAAAATATCTCCCGGATAGGCTTCACGACCGGATGGACGTCTTAGAATGAGTGATACTTCACGATAGGCCACAGCTTGCTTAGAGAGATCGTCGTAAATAACCAAAGCATTGCGACCGGTGTCTCTAAAATATTCACCAATAGCGGCTCCTGCAAATGGAGCGTAATATTGTAGGGCAGCAGGGTCTGATGCATTGGCGGCCACAATAACGGTATAGTCCATGGCACGATGATGCCTCAATGTTTCTACAATACCCGCCACAGTAGATCCTTTTTGACCAATGGCTACATAGATACAAAACACAGGTTCGCCAGCTTCATAAAACTCTCTTTGATTGATAATAGTATCAATTGCAATGGTTGTTTTGCCTGTCTGACGGTCGCCAATGATAAGTTCGCGTTGTCCGCGACCGATGGGTATCATGGAGTCAATAGCTTTCAGACCTGTTTGTAGTGGCTCATTCACGGGTTGCCTGTAGATCACACCTGGAGCTTTTCTCTCGAAAGGCATTTCAAATATCTCGCCACTTACTTTACCTCGGCCATCCAATGGTTCGCCAAGTGGATTGATTACACGGCCCAACATCTCTTCGCTCACAAAAATAGAAGCTACTCTACCAGTTCTTCTAACAATGTCATTTTCTTTAATTTCACTTGTTGGGCCTAGCAATACTGCACCCACATTGTCAGCTTCGAGGTTCATCACAATGGCTTGCATGCCGTTTTCAAACTCAAGCAACTCGTTCGACTCTGCATTTCTCAGACCATATATGCGTGCCACACCATCGCTTATTTGCAACACTGTGCCCACTTCATCCAATTGAATTCCAGCATCTATTCCTTCTAGCTGAGCACGAAGGATATCTGACACTTCACTTACTTTTATTTTATTATTCGACATTGTTCTAATTTTTTATTTTTCACTGAAATTGAATGTTTATACAATTCGTCTGTTTCTTTCGATGTACTGTTTTTTAATATCGTTCAACTGTCTGCTCAAGCTTGCATTCCATTGAACAAAATCGAGTTCTAAGATAAATCCGCCTAATATGGAAGGATCTACAATCTTTTCCACTTCTAGCTTACCTTTTACTTTCAGTTCTATCGATTTTATTAAATCATTCTTTGTGTTATCATCAATTTCTACTGCGGTGATGAGTTTGCCGTGAATAATGTTTTTACTTTTTCTGTACTGCTCTTGATATTGTAGCATAATAGATTGCAGACAGTCTTCTCTATCATTGGATAGCAATAAATCGATAAATGTTTTGAACGTATCAGTAACATCGTCACTACAAGCAGTGAGAATAAATTCTCTTTTTTTTGCTTTTGGTATTAATGGATTGTGCAAAGCAGCATGCAGGTTTTTTATATTTATAAAAACATCCTGTAGAAATTTAGCTTGTTCATAAATTTCGTCTTGCTTGTTTTTGCTTTCTGCAAACTCTAGCAATGCCTTTGCATACCTTACTGATATAAGTCCTTTGTTCATCTATTTATATGCGTTTACGATAGGTTTATCTCTTCTACAAGACGCTCTATCATGCTCATTTGATCTTCTTTTTCTTTTAGGTTTTTCCTTAAAACCTTTTCAGCAATATCCACAGATACTACGGCTATTTCTCGCCTGATGGCAATAATGGCTTCTTCTCTTTCTTGGATGATTTGCTTGCGTGCGTTGCTAACAATATGATTTGCTTCTTCTATAGCCTTTTCTTTGGCTTTTTCAAGAATTAAATCTCTTTGCTTTGCTGCATCAGCAATAATTTGCGATTTTTCCCTTTTAGCTTCCTCTATGAGTAGTCTGTTCTTTTCTTGAACATGCTCTAGTTTATCGTAAGCTTGCTTAGCAGCCACTACCGACTCGTCGATAAATTTCTTTCGGCTATCCAGTTTCTCTAAGATAACTGGAAATCCAAACTTAGCAAGAATGAAAAGGACCAATCCAAATGCAATTATCATCCAGAATACTAATCCTGGATCTGGGGTCAACAAAGATGATGACATATATACTGTTTTTTAAAGAATAAAACCACTAACAACAATAGCAAATAGGGCAACACCCTCGATGAAAGCAGCGGCAATAATCATACTCATACGAAGGTCTGGGGCTACTTCTGGTTGGCGTGCCATACTTTCCATAGCTGAAGAAGCAATTTTTGAAATACCTAATCCTGCTCCAATTACTGTGATTGCAATTGCAAAGGCTATACCAATTGAGCTATAGTCCGTTGTGTTAGCTGCTTGTAATAATACTGATAGTAACATAGTTTTTAATTTTAATGATTAATTATTTAGTTGTATATTTTTTTTAGTTCGATTCTACTTTTTGTTTTTTAACAAGCTCTGGAGGCCTAGCCATACCGATGAATACTGATGTGAGCAGTGTGAAAATATAAGCTTGAATAAAAGCGACTAATATTTCTAAGAAGAAAATGAATAGATTGAAAAGCACAGATACAGCAGTCATGCCTCCATTTATAGCGGGCCCCAAGCTGACTGTAATAAATACTAAACTTGTCAATCCTAATAATATTGAATGACCAGCTGTGATGTTTGCAAAGAGACGAATCATCAATGCAAATGGTTTAGTAATTGTTCCCACCAATTCTATAATCTGCATCAGAGGGAAAGGGGCTTTCAAGAATACAGGCACATCGGGCCAAAAGAGGTCTTTGTAATAATGTTTAGAGCCTGCAAAATTGACAATTATAAAGGTGAAGAGAGCCAATACCATTGTAACGGCAATATTGCCAGTAACGTTTGCACCACCCGGAAAGATGGGCACCAAGCCCAAGAGATTGTTGAATAGAATAAAGAAAAAGAGCGTCAATACGTAAGGAGCAAATTTCTTGTACTCTTTACCTATTGAGGGTTTAATAATCTGATTGGTAATGGCGTATATTAAAAACTCCATTCCTCCAGTAAAGCCTTTTTCACCATCTAGCGAACCGTTTCTGTATCTTTTTGCCATACTCAAAATAATAACAATGAGTAGGAAAGAGCTGATGAGGAGCGATGCTGCATTTTTGGTGAGAGATAAGTCTAGTGGACGCACCTCTTCGTCAAGCATATTTCTTTCTACAATCTTGCCTGCATAATCTCCTTCTGAAGCTATGTAAAAGTGATTGTCCAGAGATTTTACATGTTCTAGTTTGGATGATGAGAATACGTTCCAACCATACGTTTTGCTATACAAAATAACGGGTAGGTGAATGGTATATGACTCTTCATTCCATGTAAAAAGATGCCACTCATACGTGTCTGCAAGATGGTCTAAGATTAATTCTTTTATATCTAATTCCTCTGCCACTTCTTGTGTGGGAGCGTTCTTGACTGTTTCTTGCGCTGATACGTCTGAAAAAAGGAAAGAAACAGACAAAAAAAGCAATAATATTATATTAAACTTCTTTATCATGATCCTTCTTTTTTATACATTGGGGGTAGATTCTTTTTATTCCACGTCTCAATCTTGATATAAATGTATGTTTCGAGAAACAGATAGCAAAGATAGAAAGCCACTAGCATAATAGCAAAACTTCTTATTTCGGCTCGGTCAAGTAACCAATAAGTTGTAGCCATGACAATGGCCAGAAACATTTTAATACCACGAATGAGCATAAATGTGTTCAACAATTTATTGGGCTTATCAATTTTCAATCCCGTGAGAATATAAATGGATACAATACCTACCGTGTAAAAAAATAGAGGTATCAATGGATAGTCGTAAAATGCAAGAGAGGGGATAAAATGGATGAGTATGAGCCAAGAGCCAAACCCCACAATCACAATAAAGACTGTAAGTAAAAGTAAAAATCTACGTCTTAGTTTTTTCATTTTATAATTGTTTCTAAACACACTGTCACCACATTGTTTTTCACTTCGGCAAAGCCACCTAACACTTCAATAGTAGAAATCTTTTCATCTATGGTGTATTTTATTTTCCCTTCTGTCAAAGAAGAGATAATAGCACCATGATTGAACATAACAGTAAAGACCCCTTTCGTTCCGGGTACGGTAACAGAGGTTACCTCACCATTGAAAAGAACTCCGTTGGGTGTGTATATTTCTAATCTAAGCGTATTCAATCTGTGTGTAGTTTTATTTGTTTGCTTCGTCCATTAATCTTTTGCCTTTGGCAATTGCATCGTCTATTGTTCCCACATTCAGGAACGCCATTTCTGGATAATCGTCCAATTCTCCTTCAAGTATCATTTTGAATCCTCTTATTGTCTCTTCTACAGAAACCATCACGCCTGGCAATCCTGTAAACTGCTCGGCTACATGAAAGGGTTGCGATAGGAAACGCTGTACTTTACGTGCTCTATTCACCGTCATTCTGTCTTCATCAGACAGCTCCTCTATACCTAAAATAGAGATGATATCCTGCAATTCTTTGTTGCGTTGCAATATTTGTATCACTTTTTGAGCAGTGTCATAGTGTTCTTGTCCCACAATTTCGGGAGTCAGGATGCGAGACGAAGATTCCAATGGATCTACTGCAGGAAAAATACCCAATCCCGATATTTTACGGCTCAACACTGTTGTTGCATCCAGATGCGAAAAAGTGGTTGCGGGTGCAGGGTCGGTTAGGTCGTCGGCAGGCACATATACTGCTTGCACAGATGTAATAGAGCCTGTTTTGGTAGAGGTAATGCGTTCCTGCATGGCTCCCATTTCAGTAGCCAATGTGGGTTGATATCCCACTGCTGAGGGCATTCGGCCCAATAGAGCAGAAACCTCAGACCCAGCTTGTGTAAAACGGAATATATTGTCTATAAAGAATAGTATGTCTGCTTTTTCTCCCACATTTATATCACGGAAAGACTCCGCAACTGTAAGTCCGGACAGGGCAACTGAAGATCGTGCTCCAGGTGGTTCGTTCATCTGTCCAAATATAAGGGTGGCTCTTGATTTTTCAACGGCATCATAGTCCACTTTTGATAAATCCCAATGACCTTCTAGCATACTTTTTTTGAATTCGTCGCCGTAATCAATAATGCCAGATTCTATCATTTCTCGTAGCAAATCGTTTCCTTCACGTGTGCGTTCTCCCACACCCGCAAATACCGAAAATCCACCCTGTCCTTTGGCTATATTGTTTATCAACTCTTGAATAAGAACTGTTTTGCCAACTCCAGCTCCACCAAATAATCCAATTTTACCCCCTTTAGAATAAGGCTCAATCAGATCGATTACCTTTATTCCGGTATATAATATTTCAGTAGTTGTTGAGAGGTCTTCAAATTTGGGAGGCTCGCGGTGTATGGGATTGTCAACATCTTTATCAAGATTGCGTAAACCATCAATGGGGTCACCCGTCACATTTAATAGTCTGCCCCTTGTTTGCTTGCCAATAGGCATATTGATGGGGCTACCTGTTGCTACAACTGTCATCTTTCGTCTCAATCCATCGGTAGTATCCATGGCAACTGTTCTTACCACATTTTCTCCTATATGCTGTTGTACTTCTACAATGAGGATACTGCCGTCATCTCGCGTTATGGAAAGTGCATCATTTATTGCAGGTAGGGTAGTGCCGTTGTTTTCAGGTAGATCGAAACTAACATCTATAACAGGGCCAATAATTTGTGAAATATGTCCATTTAATTGTTTCATAATATGAATTGAGTGATTTTTTAATCGATGTGCAATAAAATCAATTTTATCGTGTAATAAAAAAATCACCTGTTAATAATTATTCAGGTGAAGTTTTAATGTTAAATCCAAAGGTAAATAAACAAAGTTGTTTATGCAACTATATGTTGTGATAAAATGCTAAACTGTAAGTTTTGAGTTGATGTTATTAATTTAATATTAGTTGATGAGCTCTTAGTAGTACATAGATAATGAGGTGAGTAGAGTGATCAGTTCAATTAAATCAGCAATTTATTTAAAACGTCTACCCGTAGTAATTCGACCATCTTTTTTAGATTCTCTGAACTTTCTCAATTCTTCTTGCATAAAAGTACGTTCTGCTTGTTGGGCCTTAAATAATTTTTGAGGAGATATCAACTTGTTGAATTTATCGGAGTATTCCTTATCCAATTCGGCCTCTTTCATTTTTAGATCTATGTTCTCTTTTATCACTTGCTCATATTCTGCATCCGATATGTCCTTAGATTCTTTTATAAGCTTTAGATCTTCTTGATGCTTCCGATGTAGGTCTAGTTTTTTCTTTTGAAGCTCATTGTTTATAGGAAAAAACTTATCAGCTTCTTCTTCCGTCAAACCAGCTTCTTTGATTATAAATTCTTGTTTGTTCTTCTCAAACTCCTGCAAATTCATAAGTGATTTGTTAGCATCTTGTGCATTCATGAATAGCACATTTATGAATAATAATGAGAGAACTATGAGAGATATTGTTTTTTTCATAAAAATTATAAGCTATTCAAGTAATCTTGATTTTGAACTAAGTCGTAATAATTCTCATCTACAAATTGAGTTTCTATATATTCAAAAAACTCCTCTTCCGAAATTTGAACATCGCTCCAATAATCTTGTTGTGAAATTGAATTAGAAGCTGTGTTATTTTCAGTTGGTCTTGTTTGTGTGCTTGTAGTAAGAACTTTTATTGTAAAAAATAAACCTAAAAACATTGCAGCCATATAAAGCCAAGTTTTCGATTTTTCCCACATTGTTACATTTCTAACCACAGGAGCTTCCTTTTCGGGAAGATTTGCCATGATTGTTTCGGTCAATTGAGAAAAATAATTTTCCGGAACCTTAAATGGAACTTTGTTACCGATATCTGCTAATGTTTGTTTTTTTGTTTCCATACTCTTCTAGAGGGTTATTCCTTATTTATTATCCTTATTGCTAATGTTTTCTTTTGTTTAAATATGACTGCCACAAAATTGAAAGGTTTAATTACTTTCTTTTAAAAACTTCTCAACCTTTTTAACGGCATGATGGAAAGACGCTTTAAGTGCTCCCACAGACGTGCCAAGGATATCAGACATTTCATCATATTTGAGCTCGTTAAAGTATTTCATTTGAAATACTAAGCGTTGTTTATCGGGTAAAAGGGCTACAGCTTTTTGGAGAAGCATTTCTGCATGATCTCCATCAAAGTATTTGTCACCTTCCAATTGGTTTATTAAAAATGAGTCATCATCATCGATAGATAAGTTTAGTTTGGCTTTTGATCTATTGATGAATGTAATGCTCTCATTGATGGCTATTTTGTATAACCAAGTCGATAGTTTAGCGTCACCTCTAAACTTATCAATGTTTAACCATGCTTTGATAAAGACATCTTGGAGAATGTCGTTAGCGTCTTCGTGCGAGTAAACCATTTTACGTATTTGCCAATATAATCGCTCGCTATACTCCTCTACAACTTGAGCAAAACCCTGCCGTTGTGTGTCAGGGTTGCGCAGTAATATTAATATGTCTTCTTCTTTGTATTTTGTTTCCATACGTTGCAATTCATTGCAAAGGTATTGTTTTTTTATGTTATTTTACTCATCTTCGTCACCTTTTTCAAACCACCTCACAAACTTAGCAGCAGATTCTTGGTTGTTTTCCCACCATTCTAAAGATTCAGGAAAATAAGCAACACTTATATACCGACAGTAAGTATCGAAGTAAGGAGAGTTTAATATTTTAGTTATAACGGGTACGTGAAAGCTCCAGATGGATCCTTTTTTAGTTCCATCATTTTCTTCACTTAGTACTGTGAAAATGTTACGGGTAACTTCTTTAAATGAATTGTAGAGGAGCGTTCTAGTTGAGTCATTATCTATAGAGTCTTGTTCTATATTTGTGTTGAGAGAATCCAATGTGTTTTCAATGGCATTATAAACAAGCTTTCTGTTTACATCTTGATACACATCTAATGGGGGTGTCTCTTTTATAGTTTTTGTGGAAGCATCCTTATTGGAGTGTCTTTCCAATTGTTTTTGAATAAAAGAACGCTCAACAGGTTCTTCTGTTGTTTTTTTCACATGCATCACTTGAAGCATCTCTTCAAAGGCATTCTTTGATCGGTGGCTGTCGGGTTCCATCAAAAGGAATATTTGAAATGACAGAATGCTTTGCACCCATATCTCCTTATCATTGAGAGCATAAGCCGCTAGTAAATATGCTCCGCTTTGAGACTTATTAAGGTTGAGTGCATTGTCAACATGAGTAATTGTCATGTCTAAGTCTCCTTTTTTGTAATAGTTGAGTGCTAAATTGAAATGCAGGTAATAATTGTTTCCAAGTTCTCTTAAAGCTTTTTCCAACAAAGTTATGGCTTCGTTTACTTTTCCAGTTTCTGCAAGAGATTCACTCTTTACACCGTAAGCGCCAATGAGTAGGTCTTTATCTTTAGAGTTTATTACTTTAGTACTATATACAGAAGCGTTTTTATAATCTCTCATAGCTAAATACGAAAGGGCCATCTCATATGTAGCACTCATTGATTTGGAGTCTATCTTAAGAGCTTCATTATAAGCCTCAATTGCATTTTTGTACTCTCTGGCATCGTGGTGTTCGACACCTTTTTTTATTAATTCCTGCACTCTAAGGGTCTCTTCTGCTTGCTGAGCAGAAAGTTTTAGGAATCCTAAAGTAATAAAGAGAACTATGAGATATTTTTTCATTAGATTGTATTTTTAAAAAAATAAAAGTAGCAAATTATATCCTACTTCGCCCATTATTTCAATAATAATGTTCACTTCTAACACTTGTAAACAAAATGGCACTGAAATAAAGCACTTTTTGTATGAATATGATTATTATGTGCTACTTTTGCAAAAAAACATTTTACTATTATGAGATATATTCAACTGTCAGTTATTTCAACTCCGTGTAACGAAAACATTACCGATATTCTTTCTTTTCATTTATGCAATATTGGCTACGATAGTTTTGTTGCTAACGAAAATGGTGTTGAGGCTTATATTCCACAGAAAGACTTTTCGGAAGAGAAGTTAAAAGATATGCTTTTACTCTTATCAATAGATATGAAAGACTTATTGAAGGACGTGAATATTGAGTATGAGTTTAATCTACTTGAAGAAAAGAATTGGAACACAGAGTGGGAAAAGAACTACTTCAAACCTTTGGTTGTATCTGATAAATGTCTTGTAAGGAGCACCTTTCATGTCATTGATAAACAGTATGACTATGAAATAACAATAGACCCCAAAATGGCTTTTGGTACAGGTCATCATCAGACTACTTATTTGATGCTTCAAGAAATATTAAACTTAGAATTGAAAAACTGTTCGGTTTTAGATATTGGTTGTGGAACAGCCGTTCTTGCTATTCTTGCTTCTAAAATGGGTGCAACTGAGATTGTTGCAATAGATTTTGATGAGTGGGCCTATTACAATGCTATAGAAAACGTTGAACTCAACGAAATAACTAACATTGATGTTAGACTGGGAGAAATTGATTTGGTGAGCAATGAAAAATTTGATTTTATCTTTGCAAACATCAATCGTAATATTTTATTGGAGGGAATTCAACATTATGCAAAAGCTATGAATAAAGGAGCAACACTCATAATGAGTGGATTCTATTTAGAAGATGTTCCAATTTTAAAATTAGAATGTAATCAGAATAATTTGAGCTTCCAAAAACTAGAACAAAAGGATAATTGGTGTGCTATTTTGTGCACTAAGAATTAGGCTGATGCATTGTTTTATTTTTCTCTCACCGTTTAATGTCTTACTTTTGTAAATCATTTTAGAAACACACTTTAGAATATTTACATTATATAAAAGGCTCTTATGACAAGAGTTTAAACACATGGATTGGTTAAATGAATTAGTTTTCGGAACAGGAATTGCACATTCTATGTTCGTATTTGCGTTAGTAATTTCTATCGGGATAACGCTGGGTAGGATTAAAATTTTTGGAGTCTCTCTGGGCATCACATGGATACTCTTTGTAGGTATTGCCTTTGGGCATTTTGGGCTCAACATCGACCCCACTATTCTTCATTTCATGAAAGAGTTTGGGTTAATTATATTTATCTACTCCATAGGTATGCAAGTGGGGCCTAGCTTTTTTTCATCCTTCAAAAAAGGGGGTGTCACGCTCAATTTGTTGGCAGTATCCATCATTATTTTAGGAGGAGCCACAGCTTATCTTCTTCATTTAGCAACCAATTTGCCGCTTTCTACTATGGTTGGTATCCTTTCGGGAGCCGTTACAAATACACCAGGACTTGGTGCTGCACAACAAACTTTGTTTGATACCACAGGTGTAACAGATCCTACCATATCGATGGGTTATGCTGTAGCGTATCCACTTGGCGTGGTTGGTGTAATTGTTTCTTTGATATTGTTTCGTCATATTTTTAAAATCAATTTAGCCACTGAAGCAAAAGAGTTGGAAAGTTTGGATGACTCTAAATATACCGAGGCTCAGATGTTTTCATTGAAAATTAGCAATCCTGCTATTTTTGGAAAAACATTGTCCGAAACTAAGTCTTTTATCGATAGGGAGTTTGTTATTTCTCGTGTAAAACATGCTTCAGGAGAGGATTTAGAAGTAGCAGATCCTAAGACCATTTTAAATGAAGGAGATATTGTATTGGTGGTTTCAAACCTCCAAAATATTGATTCTATATCAGCTCTACTGGGAAGTAAAGTTGAAATGGATCAGAACGATTGGTCTGAATTAGATGATGAATTGGTTTCAAGACGAATTATTATTACCAAATCTGAAATTAATGGTAAGACAATAGGCAATCTAAGACTTCGAAATCTTTATGGAATCAATGTTACACGGGTAAATCGTGCAGGGGTAGATTTAATTGGTGACCCAAAACTAGAGTTGCAGTTGGGTGATAGATTAACTGTTGTGGGTTCTAAAAGCTCAGTTGCGAAAATAGAAGTCTTCTTAGGTAACTCTCTTAAACGATTGCGCAAACCAAATCTTGTATCCATTTTTATAGGAATAGCATTGGGTATGCTTTTAGGAAGTATACCTTTTATGATTCCTGGCATACCACAGCCTGTAAAGTTGGGTTTGGCTGGAGGTCCCTTAATTGTTTCAATCTTGGTGAGTAAGTTCGGTCCTCGATATAAGATGGTAACCTACACTACAATGAGTGCCAACCTTATGTTGCGAGAAATTGGCATTTCGCTTTTCTTAGCCTGTGTAGGTTTAGAGGCGGGTGCAGGATTTATAGAGACAATTGTAAATGGAGGTTATTTGTGGGTAGGTTACGGATTCATTATTACTGTAGTACCATTACTTATTGTGGGTACAGTGGGACGCTTAGTATTTAAGTTGAACTATTTTACATTAATGGGAGCTCTGTCAGGAAGTATGACCAATCCACCCGCTTTGTCGTTTGCTAATGCTACTGCTGGCAATGATGCACCTGCTGTAAGCTATGCCACTGTGTATCCTCTAACAATGTTTTTGCGAGTTGTTTCGGCTCAAATTCTAATGCTTCTTTTTGTGTAATATAGCAAGAAAGTAACGTTTAAGAAATCTCTATTTTTGCAATCGTTTGCATTGTTAAGTGCATAATAAATTGCCCATTTTAATTATGTTATACAAATAAACTGTGTAGATTTGGAAATATCTAAACCTACATATGTATACTATGAGCATTAGTTTAAGTTTAGATTATCGCTAATGGTTTTTTTAATTGTATATTTATATGACGACTTTAAAATTTAATATAGAGTATAAAACACAATGGGGAGAAGAACTTTGTGTTTCAGGTTCAATATCTCAATTGGGTGGTTTGAGTGAAGATGAAGCTTTGTTGCTAACCACTACAAATGGTATTCATTGGTTTGGAGAGGTTCACATTCTACCCCAAGGTAATGAACCCTTACAGTATTACTATTTTATTCGCAAGAACAAAGAGACAATTAGAAGAGAAAACTCTCCTAATAGAATGATAGTGATATCTGACAATAGTGAGTTTACCATTAACGACTATTGGAAAGAAGAAATATATCACAGCTATCTTTACACATCTGTATTCACTAATTGTGTATTTAAAAAACCTATTAAATCATACTCAGCTCCAAGATTTGCCAAGAGCAAAGTGTTGAATGTACTATGTCCCTATGTAAATAAGGATGAGCATGTTGTTATCACCGGTGAGGGTGATGAATTGGGCAATTGGAATTTAAAGCGAGCATTGCCTCTATCTCACGTTCGGTATGGTGAATGGCAAATTGAATTGAATGCTGCAGACTTTGCATCAGACACTTCTTACAAATTTGCAATTGTAGACAATAGCGATTTCTCTAAAGTTCACTATGAAGATGGTGACAATAGGATGCTTCGTATTGATAATACATCTCAAAATAATAAAGATGTAAATGTAGAAATGGGAATACCTTATAGATATGCATCTTTTCAATGGAAGGGTAAGGGGGTTTCTATTCCTTTGTTCTCTCTAAGAACTGAGGAAAGTGCAGGAATAGGCGATTATCTCGATTTGAAAAAAATGGTTGATTGGGCTGCACTGACAGGCCAAGATATGATACAAATACTACCTATCAATGATACTACCTCAACTGGAAGTTGGAACGACTCTTATCCTTACAATTCCATTTCGATATTTGCACTCAATCCTATTTATATTTCAATAGACGGATATTCGCTACAAAATAGCTCAAAACTCAAAAGCTACAGAAAGCAAGCAAAAGAATTGAATAAACTCAATAATGTAGACTATGAAAAAGTTTATTCATTGAAATATGACTTTCTAAGAGAGCTTTTTTCAGATGAAGGTGAGAAGGTTATGCAATCTCCTGCGTACATCAACTTTTGTAAAGCAAACGAAGATTGGCTCTTTCCTTATGTTTGGTTTTGTTATTTGCGTGACAAATATGGAACTGCCGATTATAGGCATTGGGATGTATATTCTGTTTATCGCAAAGATGTGCTCGATAGAATGATTAGGGTAGATGAAAAATCAAAAAACGAGACAAATTTCTATAGATATCTGCAGTTTATAGCCTTCTCACAATTAAAAGATTCAAAAGAGTATGCTCAAGATAATGGTATTGCCTTGAAAGGTGATATCCCAATTGGTATAAACAGAACCAGCGTAGAGGCATGGACAGACCCACATTTGTTTAAACTGGAAATGCAAGCAGGTGCGCCACCAGATGACTTTTCTGTAAACGGTCAGAATTGGGGATTCCCTACTTACAACTGGACAGAGATGGAGCTTGACAATTTTGAATGGTGGAAGAGGCGTTTTGTGAAAATGGCCGACAACTTCGATGCATACCGTATAGATCATATATTAGGGTTTTTCCGAATATGGGAGATGTCATCTCATCACGTTCAGGGTTTGCTCGGACATTTTAGTCCTGCATTGCCCATGTCGAGCAATGAATTGCATCAATGGGGTTTTCCGTTTGATGAATATAGAATGACGCAACCCTATATCCATGAGAGCATGTTGCACGACTTCTTTGGGGAATATGTAGATGAAGTTGTGTCTGAATATCTGGATGTATTGTCGTGGCAACGTTTTAAATTGAAACCATTTTGCGATACACAGCAGAAAATAAATCAATTGTTTGCCAATAAAGAAGACGATAAAAGCAATCTCCTTCGCAGTGGTCTTTTTGGTCTGTGTGCTGAGGTACTGTTCGTTCCCGATCCGTATAGTGAAAATAGTTTTCATCCGCGTATTTCTGCACAACACACCTATTCTTACATGCATCTAAATGATTATGAGAAAGGAATATATAATCATATTTACGATGACTTCTTTTATAAGCGTCACAATCACTTTTGGTATGAACAAGCAATGCGCAAGTTGCCACAGTTGATTTCTGCAACATCTATGTTGGTGTGTGGCGAAGATTTGGGCATGGTGCCCGATTGTGTTGATTGGGTAATGAATGAGTTGCATATATTAAGTCTTGAAATACAACGAATGCCAAAACAGCGAAATGTGCTATTTGCAGATTTAAACAGACTGCCTTATCTATCTGTAAACACCACTTCTACTCACGACATGTCGACCATAAGAGGTTGGTGGTTGGAGAACAGAGATAATACTCAAAACTACTACAATAATATACTTGGCAGAGAAGGGGCGGCTCCAGAGGAATGCACTCCCGAAATTTGCGAACAAATAATAGCTCAACATCTATCTTCAAATTCTATGTGGTCAATTTTGCCTTGGCAAGACTGGATGTCTATTGATGAAACACTACGTCGCGACAATCCTGATGATGAGCGTATCAATGTACCGTCCAACCCCAAACACTATTGGAGATACCGCATGCACATGACTATTGAAGAGCTTCTGAAAGAAAGGAAATTGAACAAACGCATAAAAATGTTACAGCGTTAATTTTTTTCTGTAGGTATTTATAGTCTAGGTGAATATAGTCACGTAGAAAATATTGTTTAAAACAGTTATATTCCAAATCCGTTCGTGAATTGGGCGTTTATGTCATGAAAACTGAATTCACGGCCATAGATATATTTCGAATCGCAAAAACTAGTGTCTTTTTGATCAAATATGGAGATAAAAACGCCAAAAGAACAAAATATAGCTATAGATAGGAAAGAACAAAAAATGTAAAGAGAAATCGACATCGGGAATTGCATATGTATGGACATGAATGGTTCATATTATGACAACAAAATGAATTTATTACGTTACAAAACATTTTCCCCGTCGTGGATGCAACTTTCAACTGTTTTAGACATTTTGCAGGCCTGCAAAATCTTTTTTCTAAAGAAGACATTAAACTATAAAGCAAGCATGTTTTTTTTGCTGTTGATCCCATTTTAGATTGTCCTGGTATTTTTAAAGAGATTGGAAACAATCTCTTTTTTTTGCCCATTAGATAAAAAGCAATATCTTTGGATAATAATAATAGCTATAAAAACAAAAAAACATGAGTGCACTCTTAATTCCAAAACAACACATCGCTCAGTATGAGACTATTTTCGATAAAATAAAGCTTTTATCCGAGGCTGGATTGCATTTAGAAATAGATAAAGTAAATTGGCCTAACGAGTTTCCAAAAATTTTGCCTGTTACGGTTCATGTTGCTCACGACGATGAAAAGATTTATCTCTATTATCAAGTAGAAGGTGAGGAGTTGCGCGTCATCAACACACACGATTTTATGTCGGTGTGGGAAGATAGTTGCGTAGAGTTTTTTGTGCAACGAAAAGGAGAAAATATTTATCGCAATTTTGAGTTCAATGCTCATGGTGTTTTGTTAGCATCAAAACGTGAGAGTAAAGATACTGCAGAGCAACTTTCGATTGAATTGATGTCCTCGATAGAGAGATTTACAACCATAAATCATATTTATAGAGGCGATGTTCAGGTGAGCGATTGGACGCTATATGCCGAAATTCCAAAAGAAGCTATTGGGTTTTCTGCCAACGAAGAGCTTTCGCAACAAGCGATAGGTGCTAATTTCTATAAGTGTGGAGATGAAACAAAAGAACCACATTTCATTAGTTGGAACCCTATTAACACTCCCAAGCCAAATTTTCATGTTCCTCAATTTTTTGGAGAACTCATTTTCGAGTAAGCTATTTATTCTTGATTTTAAACATTGCTGAGAATAAAAAGATACAAGCCAATCTTAATAAATTACGTACAATCAATAATTACTCATATAACATTAACTAAAGTAACGATGCAAAACAACGATAAATTGAATGAAATAGTATTTCAGTTTGTAAGCAAAGATGATAAGACCAAAGTGAAACCATTAGGAGCAGGTCATATCAATGATTCTTTTAAAGTAGAAACTAGTGACAACGAATATGTGTTGCAACGCATAAATCATGCTATCTTTAAAGATGTTCCACAGTTGCAAAACAATATTTTGCGTGTAACAGAACATGTGCGTAAAAAACTAGAAGATAAAAATGTATCCGACATTGATCGTAAAGTGCTAAGTTTTCTTCCTACTCACGATGGTAAGTTATATTATAAAGACGAAGAGGGTAATTATTGGCGTTTGATGTACTTTATTAGTGATAGTAAAAGTTATGACACCATCAATCCTGAATTGGCAAGAAGAGCAGGATTGGCTTTTGGTGAATTTCAGAAAATGTTGGCCGATCTTTCCGATGGACCATTGTTTGAAACTATTCCTAACTTCCACAATATGGAGTTTCGCTTAGAGGAGTTTAAAGAGGCTGTTAAAAATGACAAGGCAGACCGATTGAAAAAGGTAAGCGATTTGGTAAAAGATATTGAAGCGCGTGCAGAAGAAATGACCAAGCCCGAGAGAATGCATCGCGAAGGATTGCTTCCTAAAAGAACCAACCATTGCGATACCAAAGTAAACAACATTCTTTTTGATTCAAATGATCAAGTTTTGTGCGTGGTAGATTTAGATACTGTTATGCCTGGATATGTATTGTCAGATTTTGGCGATTTCATGAGAACTGGAGCAAACACAGGTGAAGAAGACGATACAAACTTAGATAATGTATCAATTGATTTAGATATCTTTGAAGGATACACGAAAGGATATTTAGAAAATGCAGCTTCTTTCTTGACACAAGTTGAAATTGATAATTTGGCTTTTGGTGCAAAGTTGCTTACTTACATGCAAACCGTACGTTTCTTAACCGACTATCTGAACGGTGATACATATTATAAAACTAAACACAAAGAACATAATCTGGAACGTACTTTGGCTCAGTTTAAATTATTGACAAGCATGGAAGATAATTTTGATAAAATGCAACAAATAGTTGCTGATGCAGCAGCTAAAAACTAGATTATCAGCAAATAATTAAAGCTTTATACACTTCAATCATAAATAAACAATTAAAAATTGAAGCCCGTAAAGAAAAAAACAGTATCTTTGCGGCGCTTTATTATAAAAATTAGACGTGGCGAAATTTAGTCAATACAAAATAGATTTAAAAAGTCTTTCAGACAAACTTACCGATTACTCTTATGAGTTGGATCGGAAGTTCTTTGATGCTATCGACCACGAAGATGTCAGAAAGGGCGATGTTAAAGCAGAGCTTACAGTTAGAAAAACAGTAGACGCTTACGAAATGAAATTCCATTTATATGGAACAATTCAAATTGCATGCGATAGGTGTTTAGACGAAATGGATCAAGAGATTGATACTAAAAATCGTTTAATTGTAAAGTTTGGCGAAGAATACTCAGAAGAGAGCGATGAATTGGTAATTATCCCTGAAGATGAGGGAGCCATCAACATTGCATGGTATTTATACGAATTTATTGTGCTCAACATTCCCATGAAGCATGTTCATGAACAAGGAAAATGTAATAAAGTGATGACATCTAAATATCGAAAACATCAAGCTGTACAAGTTGCAGACGATGATGACGATAGTGATGATGATGATTTGTCAGTCGAGGATTTAAACGATGACAATGATTCTTCAGACGATTTAGCACAACAAGATACAGATCCACGTTGGGATGAATTGAAGAAGTTGAAATAATAGATAAGTGTAATTAGAATATAAATATAAAACGATAAAATTATAATATAAAATGGCACATCCAAAAAGAAGACAATCGAAACAAAGAACTCGTAAAAGAAGAACGCACGATAAAGCAGAAATGCCTACATTGACCATCTGTGGAAACTGTGGTGCATGGCATGTTTATCACACAGTGTGTAACGAGTGTGGTTACTACAGAGGTAAATTAGCAATTGAAAAAGAGACAGTATAAAAAATACTCTTCTTTACACTTGCAATAACCATAAAAATTACCCTGAAAAATAAATAACTTTCTTTTTCAGGGATTTTTATTTATAAACTAAACATTTGATGAATGAATTAAATGCTGTAATTACTGGTATATCAGCCTATGTTCCCGATTATATTCTCACAAATGATGAGATTTCGAAGCTTGTTGATACTTCAGACGAATGGATTACTACTCGTGTGGGCATCAAAGAGCGTCGCATATTGAAAGGCGAGGGTAAAGGCGTGTCGTATATGGGCAACAAGGCTGTTGCAGATCTATTACACAAAACAAAAACAAAGCCTGAGGAGGTTGATGTAGTTATATTTGCTACTACCACACCCGATCACCTTTTCCCATCTTCAGCCTCAATGGTTGCGGAATCTAATGGGATTAAAAATGCTTTTTGTTTTGATATGCAAGTTGCTTGTTCAGGTTTTGTGTTTGGACTTGAAGTGGCGTCTAATTTTATAAAGAGTGGGAAGTATAAAAAAGTACTACTTATAGCAGGCGATAAAATGTCGGCTATTACCAATTACTCAGATAGAAATACCGCTCCTTTGTTTGGTGATGCAGTTGGGGCTGTTATGTTAGAGCCTACCGAACAACAATTGGGTGTGATGGACGCAATATTGCGAACAGATGGAGTGGGTTACCCATACCTTCAGATGAAAGCCGGAGGCTCAAAATATCCTCCAACACACAAAACAATTGACAATCAAGATCATGCTGTTTATCAAGAAGGCAAAGTAGTGTTTAAGTATGCTGTTTCGTCTATGGCAGATGTTTCGGAAGAGATTGTTCAGAAAAACAATCTTTCAATTGATGATATAGATTGGTTTGTACCCCATCAAGCAAACAAGCGCATCATAGATGCAGCACGAAACCGTTTGGGTATACCCAGCGAAAAAGTGATGGTCAATATTCAAAAGTATGGCAACACAAGTGCCGGAACAATTCCTCTTTGCCTTTGGGAGTGGGAGAAGAAACTAAAGAAAGGAGACAACATCATTCTTGCAGCATTTGGTGCAGGTTTTAGTTGGGGAGCTGTCTACCTGAAGTGGGGATATGATAGTGACCAGATAGATTAGATTTTATAATCGTATTATACTGTTCATTTCTTATTCATCAATACTGTTCATGTTAACCTTGAGTTTTTCTGAAACGTGTCATATGTATATTAATAGTATGTGCGGTTTATTTATCCATACAAGTCACAACAGTATGTAGTCTTTGCAAGAAAAGGCCAATTGCTGCTATACTCTCGTTTGGGTTCTTTTTCTTAGTATAGACCATCAACAGAGTAGTTTCTTGCAGTCACAAAATAGAGTTAGACGAAGGCTAAAGAGATACATTTAGCTCTTCAAATCGCATTAATATGCATATTCTCAAAAAGTCTATGTGTAGTATATAATTATCACGCTTATTTTTAGTTATATTTGTAACTAAATTACAGAAAGAAAAGTACATGGAAGAAAATAAACATCGTTCAGGATTTGTAAATATTGTTGGAAATCCTAATGTAGGCAAATCCACACTTATGAATTTGCTGGTAGGAGAGAAGATATCTATCATCACCTCCAAAGCTCAAACAACCCGTCATCGCATTATGGGAATTGTGAATACACCTGAATATCAAATTGTATATTCGGAC
Organism: Dysgonamonadaceae bacterium; assembly: GCA_029264035.1. Classification (GTDB taxonomy): domain Bacteria; phylum Bacteroidota; class Bacteroidia; order Bacteroidales; family Dysgonomonadaceae; genus UBA2632. The sequence continues at coordinate 21,031 of JARICS010000049.1, forward strand.
ACACCTGGCGTGTTGCGACCCAACTATAAGCTACAGGAACAAATGCTCAACTTCTCATTGTCTGCGCTCCAAGATGCCGATGTGTTGCTCTACATGACAGATGTAGTCGAAACATTTGACAAGAATGACGAATTTATAGCAAAAGTTCAAAAACTAGATCAACCAGTTTTACTGTTGATAAACAAAATAGACCTCACTACTCAAGAAAAGTTAGAAGAGTTGGTGATGCAGTGGACTTTGATATTGCCAAAGGCAGAAATATTCCCTATTTCGGCTCTCACCAATTTCAGTGTCGATTTGATTAAAAGACGAATAATAGATTTGATACCAGTTTCGCCTCCTTATTTCGAAAAAGATGCACTGACAGATAAACCTGCTCGTTTCTTTGTAACAGAAATAATTCGCGAAAAAGCATTGTTGTACTATCAAAAAGAAATTCCATACTCTATCGAGGTTGTAGTGGAGGAGTTTAAAGATGAAGCCAAGCTTATTCGTATTCGTGCTCTCATCATGGTTGAGCGCGACTCTCAAAAGGGAATCATCATTGGCCATCAAGGCAAAGCATTAAAAAAGTTAGGAACAACGGCAAGAAAAGATATCGAGAAGTTTTTGGGTAAAAAAGTCTTCATTGAGTTGTACGTTAAAGTAGAAAAGGATTGGCGCGATCGCGATAATATATTACGCTCATATGGCTATCGTATTGACTAATATCCTGTTTTATTAAATAGATAAACAATGATATTCCGTCTTTCATTGTCATATTTTTCTTTCCAGTATTTAAATATAATCAACAATAAGAGAGTTTTCAGCTCTGAGCTTTAAACTTAAAGCAAATATAAATTATGAATAATTTAGTAGCAATAGTTGGGCGACCCAACGTGGGGAAATCCACACTTTTTAATAGGCTCACACAAAGCCGCCAGGCCATCGTAACTGACATTGCAGGTACTACGCGCGATAGACTTTATGGTAAAGTTATATGGAATGATCTCGAGTTTTCTTTGGTAGACACCGGAGGATGGATCATCGATTCTGATGATGTTTTAGAAGATCAAATAAATAGACAAGTTAAAATAGCAATTGAAGAGGCCGATGTTATTCTCTTGACTGTAGATGTTATGGCTGGATTGACCGACCTTGACTCTGTGGCAGCTCAAATGCTGAGACGATCAGGCAAACCCGTTATAATTGTAGCCAATAAAGCAGACACGCACAGAATTGGATACCAGTCGGCAGAGTTCTACTCTTTAGGATTAGGCGATCCATTTGAAGTTTCGTCAATCAATGGTTTAGGTACTGGTGATCTTCTCGATCATATAATTTCGAAACTCAACCGTGATAAAGAAGTAGAAGAGTTAGATGCCAATACACCCAAGTTTGCAGTTGTGGGCCGTCCCAATGCAGGAAAATCTTCACTAGTGAATTCTCTATTGGATGAGGAGAGGAATATTGTAACCGATATTGCAGGCACAACACGCGACTCCATCCATACTCACTACACCAAGTTTGGCATGAATTTTTATCTGATTGATACTGCCGGAATTCGTAAAAAAGGAAAAGTTGACGAAGACTTAGAGTACTATTCAGTTATTCGCTCCATTCGTGTTATTGAGGAGGCTGATGTTTGTATCCTTATGATTGATGCAACACGTGGAATAGAAAGTCAAGACCTCAATATCTTCTCATTGATACAGAAGAACAGAAAAGGGCTGGTTGTTTTTGTAAACAAATGGGACACGGTAGAAGAAAAAACAAATGAGTCGATGAAGTTTTTCGAAAAATCTATACGTTTTCGCTTAGCTCCGTTTACTGATTTCCCAATTCTATTTGGATCGGCCACTACCAAGCAACGTATTCTTAAACTGATGGATTTGGCCAAAGATGTGTATGTGAACAAAAAAGCAAGAATATCTACCAGCAAACTCAACGAAGAGATGTTGCCTATCATTCAAGCTACACCCCCACCATCAAACAAAGGGAAATATATTAAGGTTAAATATATAACTCAGTTGCGTGATACGCAAATACCTTCATTTGTATTTTTCTGCAATTTGCCTCAATATATCAAGGAGCCCTATAAACGCTTCATTGAAAACCGTATGCGTGAGAAGTGGAACTTCACAGGAACTCCTATCAATATATTCTTTAGAGAAAAATAGCGATAACAAAAAAGCCCGTTAGGGCTTTATATTGAATATTTAATTTAGAAATCGATCTTAACTTTAATGTTAAGGTCGATTTTTTCTTGGTCCACCTTTAGATGCTCCACCTCTTGGACCACTGCTGCGTCTCTTGTTTTGGCTTCTACCACCGCCGCCACCACTTCTCCCAGAGGGTCTTCTCTGTCTGTTAGCATCTGGATTGTATTCTGGAGCTTCTCCTAATTCAGCAGGAATGGGTATTTTGAAGATAGACTTTTCAAGAAATTGTTCTATCTGCTTAAATTTGTACTGTTCGGCAGGCGAAACCAACGTTATAGCCATACCTTGTTCTCCAGCTCTTGCTGTGCGACCAATTCTGTGCACATAGTCTTCGGCATCGTGTGGCACGTCGTAGTTTATAATCAGCGAAATGTCGTCAATATCTATACCTCGCGACACGATGTCTGTTGCAACCAATAAGCTCACCCTGTCGTTTTTGAACTCATGCATCACACTCTCACGCTGGTCTTGACTCAAATCTGAGTGCATTTCATCTACCGACACACCCATTCTTTTAAGCACCCTCGTTACCTCTTTCACTTTTATCTTAGACCCTGCAAAGAGTATTACCTTGTTGGGTTTCTTTTTTGCAAAAAGTTGACTGATGATTGGGGTCTTTTGGTTTTCGTGACATATATAAGCCGACTGCATGATAGTGTCAGGTGGACGAGACACCGAAATCTTAATCTCTTCAGGATTATTCAAGATAGTTTTAGCCAGCGTCTGAATCTTGGGAGGCATAGTAGCAGAAAACAAAAGTGTTTGTCTGGTTTTTGGCAACAGATTCACTATTTTCATAATGTCGTCATAGAAACCCATATCCAACATTCTGTCTGCCTCGTCAAGAATCAAATATTTCACCCCCGAGAAATCTATGTCATACAAGTTGATGTGCGACAATAATCTGCCAGGTGTAGCAATTACCACATCGGCACCTTTCAATAGACCCTGCTTTTGTGTAGACCAAGCATCTCCATCACTACCGCCGTACACTGCAACTGACGAGAAAGCAGAGAAATATGAAAATCCCTCCATTTGCTGATCAATCTGCTGAGCCAATTCGCGCGTCGGCGCCATCACAATTGCATTCACCTTGTTGGGTTCGTGCTTTTCAGACTGCAAGTTGTGTATAAGTGGGAGCAGAAAAGCAGCTGTCTTGCCTGTGCCTGTTTGTGCACAAGCAATAATGTCTTTTTTCTGCAATATAAGCGGTATGGTTTGCGCTTGCACTGGCGTAGCTTCTTTAAAGTTCATGGCATTCAGGCCATCCAACACTTCATCACATAAGGGGAGTTCTGTAAATAGCATATATAGTTATATAATATTGATCGTTGTTTTCAACAAAGATAAGATTATTTTTCCGTTTTAATTTATGCTCTGATACATATTATCAAAAGTTTTTCACTTTTGTCAGTCGTTTTCTTTTGTAATCAAAAAATTAATTCTATCTTTGCGCAGCTTTTAAGAAAGACCAAGGAGAGATGGCAGAGTGGTCGAATGCGGCGGTCTTGAAAACCGTTGAAGTGCGAGCTTCCGGGGGTTCGAATCCCTCTCTCTCCGCAAAAAGCTTTTAAAATCCTTATAGAACAATTGTTCTGTAAGGATTTTTTTGTGTCTGTACTTATGCATTATTGGCTTTAATCTGGCGCTATTGATTTACACCAAAAAATGAAAGACAAGACAACATTCATTGAGTGAGCAAATTTATTAAATAGATTGAATTGGAATTGAAAGATAATTTCCTAAAATCAGATACTTTTCAAGACGTTTTTAAAATGCTATAAGACAATGTATATGTTTTACTCACAGAAATATCAAATTGTGCCACAAAGCGTGGCACATTTGCTATGAGGACATATTAAACTGCCTATAAAACAAGGTGCACAATCCCTGATCCTGTCGAAAGGCGTTTGAATACTACACAATCTATTTCCGATCTGGCTCTCTCCACTTTGCACACAAATGAAAGAAATGTCTTGGTGGAACCGAACAATAAAGAAAAATATCTAAATTACCTCTACCCTTTAAATAATGCTCAACTCATTTTCTGTATCTTTGCACCCATGTTACATGAAATATCAATACAAGAATATTATAAGAAAGCTCCACTTATCCCTTTGGTAGATGTGCGTTCGCCTGGAGAATTTCAGCAGGGACACATCGTTGGAGCTGTCAATATCCCGTTATTCTCTGATGAGGAGCGAGCAGCTGTAGGAACTGTCTACAAAAAGAAGACAAAGGAGAAGGCTGTAGAGTTGGGCTATGAATATGTAACCCCAAAGTTGCAATGGTTTTTAGACGAAAGTGCTAATGTTGCAAAAGGAGGAGCTATTGCCATACATTGTTGGAGAGGCGGCATGCGTAGTCATTCGTTTGCAGAGCATTTGCACAACAATGGTTTCGAAGAAGTTTATATAATTGAGGGAGGATACAAAGCTTTTCGTAATTATGTATTAGATTTTTTCGAACAAGACATTAGCTTACACATATTAGGAGGCTACACTGGCAGTGGAAAGACGTTTATATTAGATGAGTTGAAACTGATGGGAGAGCAGGTTGTCAATCTGGAAGGTTTGGCACATCATAAAGGTTCGGCGTTTGGATCATTGGGAGAGACATCACAACCTTCTTCACAACATTTCGAAAATGAATTGTTTGAATATTGGCGTCATTTAGATACAGAACAACCCGTGTGGCTAGAAGACGAAAGTGCTAGAATTGGTTGTGTGCAGATACCCAAAGCGCTACATGCACAAATGCGATCCAGTCAGCTGTATTTTATAGATATTCCGAAGAAAGAGAGAGCTAAGCTTTTAGTGGAAGAATATGCATGCTTTGATCCTAACCACCTGGCCAAAGCTATAAATGGCATTGCAAAACGTTTAGGAGGACAAAACGTAAAAACAGCTCTGGATGCTTTAGAAGTCAAAGATTATTTTCAAGTAGCAATGATTACACTTCAATATTATGATAAAGCCTATCTCAATGGAGTGGGGAAGAGAGACCCAGAAATGGTGCAGCGTGTTCCTTTGCGCTCAGTTAATCATGTTGAAAATGCAAAACAATTAGTAGAAATAGAAAAATAGATGGATAATATAAAGAATAGTATAAAACTTACTCAATATAGTCATGGTGCAGGTTGCGGTTGTAAAATTTCTCCACAAACATTAAGCACTATTTTGCATACAGAATTAGCAAAAGGAAATCACCCTCACCTTTTGGTGGGCAATGATAGCAGAGATGATGCAGCCGTATTTGATTTAGGCGATGGCACAGCTATTATCAGTACTACTGATTTTTTTATGCCTATTGTAGACGATCCTTTTTCGTTTGGGCGTATTGCTGCAGCCAATGCCATTAGCGATGTGTATGCGATGGGCGGAGAGCCTCTTTTGGCAATAGCCATACTGGGTTGGCCGTTAGATAAATTAGCTCCAGAAGTGGCGCAACAGGTCCTTGAAGGTGGACGAAGCATCTGTGCCGAAGCAGGTATTGCATTGGCCGGAGGGCATAGTATTGATAGTCCCGAACCTATCTTTGGGTTGGCAGTAACGGGTCGTGTTGCTATCAAAGATCTCAAGCGCAATGATACTGCCGTGGAAGGTTGCCAATTGTTTATAACAAAGCCTTTGGGTGTAGGCATTTTGAGTACTGCACAAAAGCAAGGTAAACTAAAAGACGAAGATGCTGACTATGCTCCTAATGCAATGATGCAACTCAATAAAATAGGTAGTCAATTATCCAAAATAGCGTGCATAAAAGCAATGACAGATGTTACTGGTTTTGGATTGTTGGGTCATTTGGTTGAAATGTGTGAGGGAAGCAATCTATCTGCCGAAATAATGTTGGATAAAATTCCTCTGTTACCAAAAGTGCAAGAGTATTTGGAACAGGATTGTATTCCTGGCGGAACTTTCCGTAATTGGGATA
>JARICS010000058.1 GCA_029264035.1 Dysgonamonadaceae bacterium
GTATCTTTTATCAAATTGAGGTAATAAGTCATCGAGGTTCTATTTTGTGTGTAATTAGTAATGCAAAAGTACTAAATATGTGTGAGTATTGATGTCAGCCTTCTTTAAAATATACGCAATTGTAGTGACGGACCTACGTGTCTACCATTGATCTCGTTTATAACTATCTCTTACATCCAACATCTTCCAACTTCATTTTCCACTTCTTCTTTAAAAAACTTTACTATCTTTATGCTTTATATTAACTCACTATAAAACATACTATACAATGAAAAAAACTATGCTCACCCTTTTAATAGGGCTCTTCGTTTCAGTCGCATTTGCCGATGAGGGCATGTGGATGTTGCACTTGTTGAAGCAACAAAAACTAGCAGAGATGCAAGCAATGGGATTGAAACTTCAGGACACTGATATTTATGATCCTACTGGCAACTCCCTCAAAGATGCAGTTGTTCAATTTGGGCGTGGCTGTACGGGAGAAGTAATCTCATCGCAAGGGTTGGTTCTTACCAATCACCACTGCGGATATGGACAAATTCAGAGCCACTCTACATTAGAAAACAACTATTTGGAGACAGGCTTTTGGGCCATGTCGAAAGCCGAAGAGTTACCGAATCCAGGTCTCACCGTTACTTTTATAGAAAAGATAGAAGATGTAACCGATTACGTACTCAAAAGTCTTGAAGAAGACAAAGCGGAAGATGTGGACGGTGTGTTTTTTCTATCACCAAAGTATCTCAACAATTTGGCCCGCGATATGGTGGGTGTGAAATATTTGGAAGATAACAAAGGAATAGACGTGGAGATAAAACCATTTCACAATGGCAATCAATATTACATGTTTACCAAAAAGATATACTCAGACGTTCGTTTAGTAGGTTCTCCACCCAGTTCCATTGGTAAGTTTGGTGCAGACACTGACAACTGGACGTGGCCACGCCATACGGGTGACTTCTCTGTGTTTCGTATATATGCAGACAAAGAGGGTAATCCTGCCGAATATGCCGAAGACAATGTCCCCCTGCAGCCCAAACGTTGGCTCAAGATATCTACCAAAGGTGTAGAAGAGAATGATTTTGCCATGCTACTCGGTTTCCCTGGGACTACCAATAAGTTTTATACCTCTTGGGAAGTGCAAGAGCGCCGCGATATTGACAATGAAGTGAGGATAAACATGCGCGACATTCGCCAACAAGCTATGCTTGAAGAGATGCTCAATGATCCTGAAGTAAATATTCAGTACGCCTCAAAATACTCAGGCTCTACCAATGCTTACAAAAATGCTATTGGTACAAGTTGGGCCATTGGAATGCGCAACTTCGAAGCCAATAAAAAAGAACAACAAGATAAACTGATTACATGGGCAAAACAAAACAACAAGCCTGAATATGTGGAAGCTTTGGCTACCATTGAGAATATTGTACAAGAACGTGCCGATTTACGTTTCAGACTTTGGATGTTGAATGAAGGACTCAGAGGCGGAATTGAGTTCACGAAAATTCCACTCTCAGCTGTTGATTCGTTAATGAAAGCCCTCAACGACAATGATGAGGCAGCAAAAGAAGAGGCAATGTTAATATTGATGGCTGATTACAGAAAGTTTGCCGACAAAGATTACAGCCCTCTTGTAGATAAGAAAATAGCCAAAGAGATGCTAAATGCTTACCTTGATCTCATTCCCTACGAAAGCCTACCTGTTGCACTGCGCACAATCGACGATGAGTTTGAAGGTGATGTAGATGCATACGTTGATTACTTGTTCGAAACCTCTATTTTTGGTAGCGAAGACAATATGCAAGCTTTTATTTCGGGCAATCACACGGTGGAGCAATTGCAAAACGACCCCATGATCAACTTTGCCCAATCGGTAAAAGATGAATATGATCAATTGAGAACAGACATTAGTGTGTATGACAATCCATTTGACAAAGCACGCCGTACTTACCTCAAAGGAATGTTGGAAATGGATGGACCTTATACTTATTTTCCTGATGCCAACCTAACCCTACGCTTAAGCTATGGACAAGTGAAAGGATATGAACCACGCGACTGTGTATATTACGGACACCAAACCACGTTGGATGGCGTAATGGAAAAAGAAGACCCCAACAATTGGGAGTTTGTTGTGGCCGATAAGTTGAAAGAGCTTTACCAAGCCAAAGATTATGGACCTTACAAAATGGCCAACGGCCAAATGCCTATTGACTTTGCTGCTACAACTCACACAACCGGAGGAAACTCTGGTAGCCCTGTGATGAATGGTAATGGAGAGTTGATTGGAATCAACTTCGACCGTAATTGGGAAGGTGTAGGTGGCGACATCCAATTCTTACCCGATTATCAACGAAGCATCATTGTGGACATCCGCTACGTATTGTTTATCATTGACAAGTATGCTGGTGCGACACATCTGATTGAGGAAATGGAAATAAATTAAAGATAGAAAGGCTGATATAATTCCGCCCATGGCAATGCCTTCGTTTTATTTATACTTCCTCTTTTCCATCCCTTTTCAAGACAAATTGATTTTTGAAAAGGGATGGTTTTTATACTATCTATTACAAAGATGATCATCTTTGTAAATTCAAATAGAACTAATTTTTATCTCATTCGTTAAACTGTATGATATATAAACCCTCTAAAGGGAAACTTCAAAACTTCAAAATAAACAAACTACTATATGAAAAAGAAAATTATTGGACTATTCCTTATTGTTGGCTTGTCAGCCACAGCCTTTGCACAAGAGTATGTGTCGCCAGATTATAAACAATGGGTAGCTAAATCGGCCGACTATATGGAGCAAAATAAATTGGACAGTGCGGAATATGCTTTGAATCAAGCTCTAATATCTGATCCCAAAAACAAGAACAACTCGTGGTTGATGACAAGCTTGGGCACTATTCAACAACATTTGGGTAAAATGGATGCAGCTTATATCTCACTCACAGCGGCTTTGAATAAACATCCAGAATCTAGTTTTATCTTGCACCAGCGTGCAGGCCTTTTGATGGAGATGGAGAGATGGGATGAGGCAAGAGCAGATTACAACAAAATTCTGAAAATCGATTCATTAGATATTGAGGCTTTGTACAATAGGGGAGTTCTCAAATTAGAAATGAAAGATAATGAAGGAGCCCAAAAAGACTTTGATGTTGCCGAGCGCAATGGTGAGTTCTCTCCCTATGGATTACTTGGCAAAGCATTAATACACCGCTTAAATGAAGAGTGGAGTGAGGCTGAAAAAGTGTACACATCCATTCTGAATGAATATCCCGAAATGACCGATGTTTATCTAAAACGTGCGGAGTGTTACCTACATCTTGATGAGTTGTCCAAACTATCTGCTGATTTGCAAAAGGTTGCTACTACTGAGTTTGCCAACCCTACTTACTACTTATTGCGTGGGCAATTGCGCCTAAAGCAGTTTGACAAAGATGCAGCACAGAGTGACTTTAAGAGAGCAAAGGAGCTGGGCATGGAGCCTGAATTGTTGAAGCCTTGGATAAAGTAACCAAATAACAACTAATAAATATCAACTTAATATCTCTATTGTATGAAATGGATCAATAGGAACGATAGCGAAAGCAACTATGAAGACCGTCGCGGAAAACGCATGAAAAGAGGAGCGATTGGTGGTGTTGGTGGATTAATTGTGGTGGTAATTGCTCTCTTGTTGGGGCAAAACCCATTGGAGTTTCTAGACATGGCCAACTCAGTTGCGCCAGGTGATGGAACAGAAGTTTACGATGAAACAAGAGCTACCGAAAATGAAGACTTAAAGGTGTTTTCATTGGGAGTCTTCAATAGTGCTAATGATGTGTGGGCTACTATATTTGAAGAGCAACTTAATAGAGAATATCGTAAACCCGTGTTTGTTACTTTCACAGATCAAACAGTATCTGAATGCGGAGGTGCATCTGCCGAAACAGGCCCTTTTTATTGTCAGTTAGATGAGAAGGTTTACATCGATTTATCCTTCTTTCATCAACTGTCGCAGCGTTTCAAAGCTCCTGGTGATTTAGCCATGGCTTATGTAACTGCTCACGAAGTAGGGCATCATGTGCAAAAACTATTGGGAACGTTGGATCAAATGAACCAATACAGAGGGCAAATCAGTAAAGCAGATTACAATAAAATGAATGTAAAGTTGGAATTGCAAGCCGATTTCTATGCTGGATTGTGGGCACATCAGGCGCAAAAGATGGGTATTATCATGTTAGAGCCTGGCGATTTGGAGTCTGCTATCCGCGCTGCGGAAGCAATTGGCGACGATACACTTCAGAAAGAAGCACAAGGCTACACAGCACCAGATACTTTCACGCATGGCACATCGTCACAACGCATGTATTGGTTCAACAAGGGATATCAAACAGGTGATATTCGTTTGAGTGATACGTTTAATGATCCGAGTTTAAATTAATAAACCTGTCAGTAGAAGAGGTGTTGCAATATTTAATCACTCTTCTACAAGCTCATGGATCGTCTTAAGCTTATCATTATCAAGTGCTTAATTCATAGCTCTCATTTTTTACCTCTTAATTCCTTAGCATCTTTAAGATAACCATTCCTCAGATAACCATTCTTCAATAAAATTTTGCGTGGAATATACAAGGACAGGTCACGACCTGTCCCTACGTCTACATGAAAAAAGTCTTGCTGCAATATTTCAAAACCCTTCGACAGTGATCGTCTTAAAATTAGCAGCACAGCACTTAATTCTTAATTCTCACCTTCCTTTATTATTTGCCAAAGAAAGTCCCAAAGATACTCCGTGTAATACTTCTGCCCACCTTATTCGTAATTTGGCGTTGAGTAGTTTTGCCCACTTGCTTAATGAAATCTTCCAAAAAACCTCCCCCTTGCGCCTTACGGGCACGCTCATCTGCACGCGCTAGTCGTTCAGCTTCACGTTGTTGTTTCAACTGTTCGCGTTGTTGGACAATAGCTTCTTTTTCTTGAGCTGCTTTCTCTTGTTCCACTTTCAATAAATCTTGTCTTTCCGATAGAATTTCATAAGCTGACTCGCGGTCAATCAGTTTTTCATACACACCATACACCAACGATTGACTAATAACTTGATTGCGTTCTTGATCTGTTATAGGCCCTATCTGTCCTTGTGGAGGAAGAATATAAGCCCTCTTCACCATTTGTGGCGCACCTTTTTCATCCAGAAAAGAGACCAAAGCCTCGCCTGTTTCCAATTGCGTAATGGCAGTTTCAGTATCATATTTGGGATTGGCCCTGAATGTTTGCGCTGCTACCTTCACCGCCTTTTGGTCGTTGGGGGTGTATGCTCGCAATGCATGTTGCACACGATTGCCCAATTGGCCCAATATAGACTGTGGAATATCGGCAGGGTTTTGTGTGCAGAAATAAATACCCACTCCTTTAGAGCGAATCAGTCGCACAATCTGCTCTACTTTTTCCAACAAATGACGAGGCATATCGCTGAATAGCAGATGAGCTTCATCAAAAAAGAACACCAATTTGGGTTTGTCTCTGTCGCCCACTTCAGGGAGATTCTCATACAAGTCTGAAAGCAACCAAAGCAAGAAAGTTGTATAGATACGGGGCGACAGCATCAACTTGTCGGCTGCCAATATATTCACCACTCCTTTGCCTTGAATAGTTTGAATAAAATCATCAATCACTAATTCTGGTTCGCCAAAAAAATGGACTGCACCTTCATTCTCCAATCTCAATAGTGAACGCTGTATGGCGCCGATACTGGCGGGCGATATATTTCCGTATTTAGTAGTATATTCTGTACGATTATTGCCTACAAATTCCACCATCTTTTGCAAGTCTTTTAAATCGATAAGAAGCAGATTGTTATCATCAGCAATTTTGAACACCATAGATAGAATGGCGCTTTGCGTATCGTTCAGACTGAGCAATCGCTCCAATAACAACGGTCCCATTTCAGTGATGGTAGTTCGCACTGGATGACCTTTTTCGCCAAATACATCCCAAAACTGAGTGGGATAGGCTTTAAACTCAAATCCTTTTTCAGGTAATCCATACTTATTTACACGCTTCGTTACACTCTCTTTGTTTCCTCCAGCTTTGGCAATACCAGAGAAATCGCCTTTGATATCTGCAACAAATACGGGAACACCCATATCGCTAAAAGTTTCGGTAAGGTTTTGCAAAGTAACAGTTTTGCCTGTGCCCGTTGCACCAGTAATTAGTCCGTGGCGATTGGCCATTTTGGGGTTCAATAGCACTTCGCCTCCTTCAGATGTGGCGATGTAAGCACGCTGTAGATTGTCGTACATAGTGAGTCAAGATTTAAATTTATAGGAATAGCAAATATAGCGATATTATTTTAGATGTGTCTGTAGTGAAGGGATAAATAAGTCATTTCGATAATACAATATCTGTTTGCAAATTATGGATGCGATTTTTAGCGACCCTACAATAGGCTCAGACTATTATTCATGGGCAAAATTCAAAGAAAATTCATGAATTTTCTCTACTGCATTTTACCTCAATATTTAAACGTTTGCTCAATGATCAACTTCCACAAAGAGCACTTAATTCTTATTTCTTAATTCATAACTCTTTACGACTATTTTCCTTATATTTGTCACACCACAGAATTCACTTAGTCTGAAATCGTGATTCACATAGAAAATATATCACAATGTTTAAAATAGAAAAGAAATGGCTCATTGCCATTATGGGAACACTCACGCACCTGTCTCTGGGAACTGTATATGCGTGGAGTTTTTTTCAAACTCCCATCACCCAATTGGTAGGGTGGAGCAACACGCAAGTAGCATGGGCTTTTAGTTTGTCAATATTTATGCTTGGTGTAATGGCAGCTTGGGGAGGAACAAAAATTGATAAATACGGGCCTCGCAAACTTGCCATCACGGGAGGAGTAATGTATGCGTTGGGCTACATTATTTCGGCCTATGCATTGTCGTCTGGCACACTCTGGTTGTTGTATCTTGCTTTTGGTATATTGGGAGGTTCAGGCTTGGGATTGGCTTATGTAACGCCCGTTGCAACCGTTTCTAAATGGTTTACCGAGAAACAAGGCTTGGCAACAGGCATGGTGGTTATGGGCTTCGGTTTGGGTGCATTAGTAATGTCCAAATTGTAAGCTCCTCTTTTCATGCAATTGAGCAATGGAAGCTTGAGCTCAACTTTCCTATATATTGGTCTCACACTCTTGATTGTGCTCCCTTTTAGCGCTGCTTTTTTGCAACTTCCTCCTTTGGATAAAGAGGAGGTTGATTATATAAAACCTGAACATGCTATGCCATCTGCTCTGCCCTCAGGTTCATCTCCCATAAAGCTTATATTCTCAAAGTCATTTATCATTATTTGGCTCATGTTTGTTATCAATGTTGTGTCGGGAATGATTTTTATCTCTTTCCAATCTCCATTACTACAAGATATAATGAAATTGCGCATGCCCGCTACCA
>JARICS010000078.1 GCA_029264035.1 Dysgonamonadaceae bacterium
ACCAATATCACATAGTCCGCATCTTTAGTTGCCTCCATCACGGGGCACGATGTGCCGGGAGGAGAATCGAAAATGGCCATAGACATATATGCATATTTATCAGCAACATATCTTTTGGTTTTGGCAATACTAGACACTGCTTGCTCTTCGCCAATATTGAGGCGACTCTCCACATATTGTAGTTTGCCCCATTGGAAATCGCGCAACACACCAATCTTTGTCGGTTCCATAGGCAATGCATTTACTGGACACAATTCGGAACAAGCATAGCAGCTATGACACAGCTTTGCATAGACCAAAATAGAATCGCCCAATTGAATGATAGCGTTGAAGTTACACACCTCTTGACAAAGGCCGCACAGGGTGCACTTGCTTACATCCCAGTTGGGAGTCATGTTGTGGTTGTCTTCTTGGTGCACAAGCGTGCCATCGAAAAACAACCCCGAGTTGGGTTCTTCCACATCCAAGTCTACCAACACCACCTCTTCGCGCTCAGCAATATAAGCAGCAAGATTGGTGGATAGGGTTGTTTTACCCGTTCCACCTTTGCCGCTGGCAATTGCTAGTTTGAATGTTTGCTGATTCGTCATAGATTTAAAGTTTTGATAATGTTATGCTTGACTTAGTGTCCACCACAACTATGATTTTCGTCATGGTCGCAATAGTTAGCAGTCAGTGTCAATTCGTCTGCCAAAAACTTGTTTACCAAATTGGTAGGTGTATCCACAGGTGCGCCCACAAAAGCATTTACTCCCACTTCGTTAAAAAGGCTGATTGCCTTACCTCCCATGCCTCCCGCAATTACGTCTGTAGCACCATTGTCAGCTACCCATTTTGGGAAAGATCCTGGAGTGTGTTCAGGTGGATCCATGGTTGTAATTTCTATGATTGTGTTGTTCTCAACATCCACAAATGCAAATGCTTGGCAATGGCCAAAGTGTTCAGACAACAAGTTGTCGACCATTGGAATTGCAATTCTTTTCTTTGTCATAATTAGGTTTGTTTTGTTTGTTTTGTTTTTTTTGATTGTCATAAGCGCTCTGTTATTGAGGGCTTTTGTATATTTTATTTTTTTTGATCTCTTTAAAAGCTTACTACTTCTTCCAGCATTTACCCGTTTCCCACGGTCTTCCTCTTCACACGCATTTCGGTGCTTACCCATTCCCTTGCCCAGTTTTGCCAGTTTCTCTTCGTCGGTGGCAGCTCTGCACTTCCCTAAACCTCTTCCTGTTCCTTTGCCCTTTCCATCGGGGCCTGTTCCATCTAATTTTGGCATTTTTCTATTTCCTCCTATTGTTTAGTAAAGCAATGATATCACTGACTTTCTTTTCAGCATCTTTTATCACCACCATTTGAATGTGCATACTGTCGAGCAATGGTTTTATTTTTGCCCCAAACTCGCCCGACACTATCATCTCTACATTGCGAGATGCCACCAATTCTACTGCCGCTTTACCGGCATGCTCTTCCATATCTTGGTTGGTGTTGGGTATAAACTCCATTCCACCATCCTCTGTATCTATTACTATGAACCATGCACAACGCCCAAAACTACTGTCTATCTTCGACTCGAGCGTATTGCCAGTTGATGCTATTGCTACTTTCATATCTCTTGCATTTTTCGACCTCTTCTTCCTGGGCCACCTTTTCTTTTCATAAAACTTCCGCATTGTGGACAAACCTCCTCTTTGCACGGCCTACCTGGTTGATGAGTTTGTTCAAATTGGCAATGAGTACATTGGCATTGATCTTCATCCATTTGCATTTCACTGCTTTCATCAATCAACTCAAAGTCTGAAATATCTTCACCGCCACACAATGGACACTCCTCTATAGGCAGATGTTTGTGTGGATGACTAAAATAGCATTCACATACATTGCACTGATGCCAATCGCTATCGAAGTATACTTTGCCACCCTCAATGACAATTTGTCGCCCTTCTACAAATGCTTTGGCCACTTTTTGCAATGCTGCAGCATATATACGTGTGAAGGTGGGTCGCGACACATCCATCATCAATGATGCTTGATGATGATTGAGTCCATCATAGTCACACAATCGCAAAGCCTCATATTCCTCAATCAATAAATTGACTGAACCCACCGATGGTTTTACATCCGAATCCAATCCATAGGGTTTGAAACCCTTTATAATAGGGGGGCTTAATATTTTACGAGGTCTTTTTATACGTGCACACATGCTTCTTTTTCTTTATGTTCACGACAAAGGTAATGAACCATTGTTCACTACGCAACTATTTTCACACTTCATTTCATTGTAGATTAAAATGAATAGAGCCAATTAAAATGGATACTCTTTCAGTACTCCTTATATAGGGAGTAGAAAAATGAAGTAGTTCTGACAACGAGCAGTGCTCACAAAAGAATTGAACTTTAAACATCCTCTCTTTCCTAAGCCTCATTTTAAGTCATTATTGCGCAAATATTTGTGCGAAGAATTCAATTCTAATCTTTTTTTAATACATCATCACGTTCGACAAAAGGGGTAAAAGTTTATAATCTTCGTCAAAAGCGTACTACAAAGCCTCGTTTTACAAATTATCTTCTACTTATTACATTGAAAATGTATCGTAAAACTTCTATTCTTTACGTTTGTAGCGTGCACAGACTTGTAAAATTTAAATCTCTTTGGTATTGTCTCCTGACAAAGTGCCAAGAATTTTTTTTCTTTGTCATTGTATGCTTTTCTTAGCTTTCAGCCACGAAGAGGCTATATGATTTTACTTTTCTAATCATTCAACCATGTATGAAATAATGGATTTTGCTCCGTTAACTAATGAACAACATTTTAATCATGCTTAAAGATTATGATACTGAGAAACTTCACCTGGATTTCATGCTGAAAATTCTTGAAAAGAACCATCTTCTATTAAGCACTAATTTCCGACTAAAGAGACCCCTGATGTCGACTGTAGACATACAACATTGGTATGATGAGAGAGTGAGGATTGCTGGGTCTATTGCCATTCAAATGAGAGGTATTGCGCAAGGAAACTTAGCGAGTATGAGAGAAGAGATAAAAATTGCTCAAAAAGTTGTGAAACCCTACCTGACAAACTTGAGGAAAAAGAAAAAGACAGATGTGGAAACATTGATAGATGGTTTTTTGAGAGAAATAAAAAAGGACACTCTTGTGAGAGGTGCTTTCACAAAGATTGCTTTAATGCCTTACATTGAGGAGCTAGAGAAAGCAAGCAATGAACACTATAAGTTTCACAAAAAAAGGAACACTGAAGCTGCAGCAAAGCAAAGTGGAGACAGAAACAAAGCAATTAATAAGGAAGCTCAAGCTGCGTTGAGAAGCCTTTTTAATCAAATAGAGCTAGGGCACATAAGTTACCCAGAGTTAAACTATGTACCTTTGATAACACACGTAAATGTGGACCTTATCAGATTTACAAATATTATAAAAACACGCGATACCTATAACAAAAAGAGAGCGCAGAAAGCTAAGGAAGAGAAGGAGGCTGCTCTTGCCTCAAAGATGGAAAGTGAGATGTATTTGAAACCTCCTGCTTCGGAGGAAGAAATCAAAACTAGAGAGCTTTAATCTATCGGGAGCTTCTAGCTCCTAAATATCTTTACTTGAGCAAATAAAAATCTAGGAAAAAAAGACACCTATGAATACATCATCATTTCTTGACCCCAACGCTGAAATTGAAATCAAACAAGGGATTCTTCCTCACTGGCAACAAAGGGGAGTTTTCTACTTTGTTACGTTCCGTTTGGCTGATTCTATACCAAACAGTAAAAAGGATGAACTAAAAGCAGATCGCAAGAAATGGAACAAGAAACATAAAGAGACAACTAAATACTATAAAGAAGATTGAATATAGTAGAATCGACTCTTTATTGAACGAATAGAGAAATGGCTAAATGCAGGATATGGGAGTTGCTTACTAGGTAATTCTGAAAATGCGACTTTTGTAGCCAATGCATTAAAACATTTTGATAACCAACGATACATCCTTGATGAGTGGGTAGTGATGCCCAATCATGTACATGTTTTAGTGAAACCTTTGGGAGACCATAAGATAAACGACATCTTACACTCTTGGAAATCTTTCACAGCGAACCAAATTAACAAGCGTGAAAGTTGCTGCGGACAGTTATGGATGCATGAAAACTACGATCACATAGTCAGAAATGAAGATACAATGCATTACATTAGGATCTATATCAACCAAAATTCAGCAAAGGCAGGAATCACTGTACTGAAAGCTTCCAATGTATCGGGAGCTTCTAGCTTCTAGATAGATCTTCAGGAGCTAGAAGCTCCTGTTACATTAGAAGCTTCTACTACTTCCCCCTCCCTTCCAATACCGCCTCAACATCCTTCAACTTTACATCTTTTGTTTTCAACAAAATAAGGAAGTGATACAACAAGTCGGCAGCTTCGTTTTTAAACAAGTCAAGGTTGTTATCCTTCGACTCTATTACCAATTCAACAGCTTCTTCACCAACTTTCTGTGCAACTTTGTTAACCCCTCTTTTGAAGAGTGTGCTCGTATATGATTTTCCGCTTCCATCGGCAATGCGTTGCTCAATGGTATCTTCAAGTTGGTAGAGAAAACCT
>JARICS010000090.1 GCA_029264035.1 Dysgonamonadaceae bacterium
TCGCCTACTCGTGTTTGGAAATCCTTTACGAAAGGAGCTAAGGCTGCCGGTCAGCTGTATGAAGTGGATACAGAAGAAGCTGTAACCATAATCCTAGAAAAGCTAACGGAAAAATTCATTATTTAAGATATGGAACTAGATAAATCAATATATAAAGACGTGTATGTATTTGTAGAACAAAGGGAAAACAAAATACAGAGCGTAGGGATAGAGCTGTTGTCGAAAGCACGTGAACTAGCCGATGAATTGGGCGAAAAAGTAGTTGCAGTACTATTGGGACACAATATTGAGTCAAAAGCCAATAAGTTGATTGCTTACGGAGCAGACAAAGTGTTGTGCGTGGACGATATCGAATTGGAATATTATCTGACTGAACCTTACACACAAGCAATTACCCAAATAGTGAAAGAGCGTAATCCAGATATCTTTCTACTTGGAGCTACAACAATTGGGCGCGACCTTGGCCCAAGATTGTCTGCTCGAATAGGTACAGGACTAACGGCTGATTGTACAGGTCTTGCTATTTCGGAAGAGAAAGAGTTACTTATGACACGCCCTGCATTTGGAGGAAACTTGATGGCAACTATTATTTGCAAGGAACACCGTCCGCAAATGTCAACAGTTCGCCCAGGAGTGATGCGCACTAAACCGAAAGATGAAACCAGAAAAGGTGAAGTGGAGATGGTGAAAGTAAATTTTAATAAAGAAAAGTTTAAAGTACATGTTCTCGAAAATGTGATAGAAGAGAAGAGTTTGATTGATATAACACAAGCTGACATTTTAGTAGCTGGAGGTCGTGGTGTTGGATGTGTTGAAGGATTTGAAGCACTGAGTGATTTAGCCAAAGTATTGCATGCCGAAGTAGCAGCCTCAAGAGCCATGGTTGATGCTGGCCTTATACCTCAAGAGAGACAAGTAGGACAAACTGGTAAAACGGTTCGCCCTGATGTTTACTTCGCCCTCGGTATTTCGGGAGCTGTGCAACATTTGGCAGGAATGGAAGAGTCCGACTATATTATTGCAGTAAACAAAGACAAAGGTGCATCTATTTTTAATGTGGCAGACTTAGGCATTGTGGGTGATTTAAATCAAATTGTACCTGCACTTACACGCCGTTTAATACAAAGACGTACTAATCAACAATAACAAAAAAAAATGGCTGAATATCAAAAATTTAAATACCTAAAGATATCAACTAAGGAGCATATTTGCACTATTCAGATAAACAATCCGAAAGCACTGAATGCACTGAACACAGAGATTTTTCATGAATTCAACAGGGCGCTCACAATGGTTGAGAATGACAAAGCCAACCGTGTGCTCATCATTACTGGTGTAGAGAAATCGTTTGTGGCTGGTGCTGATATATCTGAAATGTGCAACCTGAATGAGACTGAAGCTAAAGCATTTGCAGAATTAGGGTCGGAAGTATTTAGGAGAATTGAAGAGTTTCACATTCCTGTTATTGCATCTGTCAATGGCTTCGCATTGGGAGGAGGATGTGAATTGGCTTTATGTTGTGATATACGTATTGCTTCGGAAAATGCAAAATTTGGACAGCCCGAAGTAGGACTAGGTATCATACCTGGCTTCTCTGCCACACAGCGCCTTCCTCGTCTTGTAGGTACAGGAAAGGCAAAAGAGTTGATTTATACAGGCACCATGATAAATGCTGAAGAAGCATGCACTATAGGGTTGGTCAATAAAGTGACTTCGCAAGAAACGCTTGATGAAGAGACACAAAAGATGGCTCAAAAGATTGCATCACAAGCTCCGATTGCAGTACAGTATGCCAAAAAAGCAATAAACGAGGGCCACGACACAGACATAGAGGCTGGCATAGCCATAGAAGTAGAGTTGTTTGCGCACTGCTTTACAACAAAAGATCAGAAGAATGGAATGCAAGCATTTTTAAAAAGAGAGAAAATAACATTTGAAGGGAAATAAGTTTTTAGAGAACATCAAAAGCTTGTCTCCTTTTAATCTAAAAGATAGAACAATATGAAAATATGTATAGTGGGAGACGGAATCATGGGTGGAGGTATTGTGCAGGTAGTTACACAATCGGGCTATGAAGTATTGTGGAAAGGTTTTAATGAGGAAACCTTAGGTCGTGCACTTGAGAGACTCGATAAAAACTTACTTCGTCTTCTTGATAAAGAAGTAATAGATAAAGCAGAGAAAAATGCCATTAGTAAAAGAGTAACCTCAACGCTCAACTATGAAGATTGTAAAGATTGCGATATTGTGATAGAGGCAATTAATGAAGATATGGCGATGAAGAAAGAAGTGCTGAAAACTATGGATAAGATTTGTAAATCGGAAACTATCTTGGCAACTAACACTTCTTCATTGTCAATAACCGAATTGGCATCTGCTACTAATCGCCCATCAAAGGTGATAGGGATGCATTTCTTCAATCCTGTTCATGCCATGAAATTAGTAGAGGTGATAAAAGGACAATTGACCGATGAGGAGGTACACAACACCATTTACAGCTTTGCTAAGAAGATTGGTAAAGTACCCACCACCATCAATGAAGCTCCTGGTTTTGTGGTAAACAGACTGCTCATTCCGCTGGTGAACGAAGGTATTGCCGTTTTTGCAGAAGGAGTTGCCTCACGCGACGAAATAGACGCTGCCATGAAATTGGGTGCTGGACATCCAATGGGGCCTCTTGCATTGGGCGATTTAATTGGGTTGGATGTTTGCCTTGCAATAATGGAGATACTCCATTCTGAGTTTGGCGATGACAAATATCGCCCTCATCCGCTACTTCGAAAAATGGTTAGGGCCAATTTGTTGGGACGAAAAACTAAAGAGGGATTTTATAAGTATTAGAGATTAACTTGTTTTTAATGTATCGACCAATCATATAGTTGAATTGCTAAATGGTTGGTCGTTTTTCGTATTTAAATGGCTATAATCTTCAATCTTATGATGTTTTAGCACAACTAATTCGCCATTCAGTAAAAAAGAAAGACATATATTCGTAAATTTGCAAAATAAAGCTTGCAGTTTTTGGGTGTCATTTTTTTACAACAGTAAACTTGCATTTACACAGTTCGAACTGTAATATATTTCAGGCCCTTTTAAAATTAAAAATTATGGATACAATATTCCAAAGCATAACAGAAAACTCACAGTGGCTCTACTCTGTTATTTTTAAATACAAATGGTTTTACTATGATCTTTGGTCTTTTGTTAATCTATGGAGTGGAGGTATAATCTTTGCTATTTTGACTGCCTTCAAGGTGAAAAGAAAATGGATAATACTCCTGTTGATTTTAGCCCTTCCAAAACTTGTAGATGTTGCATTTTCTATCACACTATTTGATTTCTTTAAGCCCGAGAGATCAATCAATATACTAAATGATCTTGTGATTGGAATGCTGGGTGCCTACCTTATGCATCTCTACTTCCATTGGAAACTAACCAAAAAACATCCTAAATGGCTGGCTTTGTTTATATCATCTATAACCGTTGCCTTTATTTGGGTAGGAACGTATAGGTATACCTATAGTATACCTTTTTTCAACTCTCCTTTTATTAACTGGTGGGCGCTAACTGCCTGGACAGTATCGGGTATGACAATTATTTTTGTGTCGAGCTATATTAAGACCAAAATAAATTATTTCTTTGGGGTAACTATTCCGTGGCTCATATATCTCATTTTG
This sequence comes from Dysgonamonadaceae bacterium, assembly GCA_029264035.1. Classification (GTDB taxonomy): domain Bacteria; phylum Bacteroidota; class Bacteroidia; order Bacteroidales; family Dysgonomonadaceae; genus UBA2632. Next base: position 3,678 of record JARICS010000090.1, read on the forward strand.
CTTTTTGCAGTAGAATACATTGCTTACCACTTACTCTCGCTCAGAGAAGTATCAGGCGGCACAACCCCTTTAGTTTTTGATATCATTCACGGAACAAGAATCATGCACATCTATTATACTACTGCCCCTTTGTATTTTATAGGTCTCTTCTTTTTGCTGAGCTATATTTTTAAAAAAATCAGATTTGCTACTTCTGGCGATGCTAAATTGCAATCGGCTCTTAATGGTAGCAAAAACCATCAATAAGTATGATACACCTGTTTTATCGTTGCTCAATTTGCAATGATTAAAGTACTTATTCGTCGCATAATAAAACATAAAAAAGCCCCCATACTCCGCTATTAAAGCGAAAGAGAGGGCTATACTTTCGAATATTTCTTCAATTCTGCACAGTTTGATCTCTTGCAAGTAGTATTTCTTTTATTTCTTATAATACAACTTATACTCCCA
>JARICS010000125.1 GCA_029264035.1 Dysgonamonadaceae bacterium
TCATACTAGTAAAGTTTGACAGATTCCTCACTCTGTATCGGAATGACAGGGCTATTCAGGCCTGAAAGACTGACATATGAAATAATATTGTTAATGCCGACAACCACATCAACCAACCACGTTTAAACTCCCTTTTTCTCTATAAAAACCAACAGTTTTTTATAGAGAAAAAGGGAGTGTGTAGGTGGTCTGCATACCCTGGGCTTCATCCAGGGCTGAATTATACAGGCCCTTTAGGCCTAAAATGCATTTCCTAGTTCCTTGTCTCTACTTCACTCATCAGCCCTTACTCTTCACTTCTCACTCAATTAAAATTCGCATTGTTCATTTTTTATCGTTAATTTTGCAAGTAAAAAAATATTCAAAAAATTATGGCGCTAAAATTCATGGAAGAGTTTCGCCCTAGGCTTTTCGATTCGTTGAAGACATACACGAAAGCGAAGTTTTTGGCAGATTTGATGGCAGGTGTTGTTGTTGCTGTGGTGGTTGCATTACCGCTTGCAATTGCATTTGCAATTGCATCTGGGGTGAGTCCCGAGAAGGGTCTGTACACCGCAATTATTGCAGGATTTATTGTTGCATTTTTCGGAGGTACATCAGTGCAAATTGCTGGTCCTACGGGTGCATTTATCATTATTATCTACGGCATCATTGAGCAGTTTGGCATAGAGGGGTTGGCCCTAGCTACTGCACTTGCGGGCTTGATGCAAATATTGATGGGTGTTCTGAAACTGGGCTCTGTTATAAAGTTTATCCCCCACCCCATTGTTGTGGGTTTTACGAGTGGAATTGCCATCACTATTTTCTCGACACAAATAAAAGATTTCTTTGGGCTAACAACGCCCACCTTGCCGGGTGATTTTTTTGCCAAATGGAGTATATACCTTGACAATTTCTCAAGCTTCGATATATGGACAACTGTTATTGCTGTTATGAGTATCCTCATTATTGTGGTGACACCAAGAATACTGAAGAAGATTCCAGGTTCTTTGATAGCTATTATACTGATGACCTTGGCAGCCTATTTACTGAAAAGTTTTGCAGGGATAGACTCTATTGATACAATTGGCGACAGATTCGCAATAGGAGGCTCGCTCCCGAAAATACAAAAGATAGGCTTCAATTTAGAATCAGTGGGATTGTTGTTCCCTTCAGCATTTACACTTGCTATTTTGGGTTCGATTGAGACATTGCTATCGGCAGTAGTGGCCGATGGGATGATAGGCAGGAAACACAACTCGAATATGGAACTTGTGGCGCTGGGTATGGCTAACTTTGTGGCCCCCTTCTTTGGGGGACTACCTGCAACGGGTGCTGTGGCACGCACCATGACCAATATAAACAATGGAGGGCGAACGCCTGTGGCGGGAATTGTACACGCAATAGTACTGCTCCTTATTTTATTGTTCCTTGGCGGACTGATCCAACATATACCGATGGCCTGTTTGGCGGGGGTATTGGTGGTGGTGTCATACAATATGAGTGAGTGGCGCACTTTTCTATCGCTCAGCAAACAATCTAAATCTACCATGGGCATATTGTTTACTACCTTTGCACTGACAATTGTGTTTGGACTGACAATTGCCATTCAAGTAGGCCTACTATTGTCTGTATTTGTATTCATAAAACGAATGAACGAAACTACGCATGTATCACTCACTACCGATAAGCTTGATTTATCGAAAGAGATAGAGTCGCACTCGGGCAACATGGAAGACGAGGTTTTGCATATTCCGAAAGGTATAGAGGTGTATGAAATTGATGGTCCATTCTTCTTTGGCGTGGCCAATAAATTTGACGAGGTGATGCGTGAGTTGGGCGACAACCCGAACGTACGTATTCTACGTATGAGGAAGGTTCCGTTTATTGACTCTACTGGTCTCAACAACCTAGAAGCGCTTTGCCGAAAAGCAAAAAAAGAGAAAATTCAAATAATTCTTTCGGGAGTGATAGACCCTGTGTACGACAAATTGAAGAAATCGGAAGTTCCTAAATTGGTGGGAGACGAGAATATTTGTGCCAACATACATTTCGCTGTAGCACGGGCCACGGTGGTGAATGAGGAATTGATAGAGAAACAGCGCAATAAACTAAGGAGCTTGTAAGAGTGTTATAAAGCGTGGCACGTGAGCAGTGGCACTATATGACCCAAAAGGGGTCGAACAGGGGTATTGCAGACAAATAGCTCCGAGGAGCTAAAAAAATGCAGTATTCAATGCCATTGATGCATCATTGCATTACAAAAGAACTTTACATCAAACAGGATAAAAGAAAGACGAAAGATATATGATAGATTACGACTCACTACAACTTACGGACTGGCTACCAACTACAAAAAAAGAGATGAAGATACGTGGGTGGGACTATGTGGATGTAATCTTTTTTACAGGCGATGCCTATATAGATCATCCCTCGTTTGGGGCGGCGGTAATTGGTAGATTATTGGAACGGGATGGATTGAGAGTGGCCATAGTGGCGCAACCCAACTGGCGCGATGATTTGCGTGACTTTAAAAAATTGGGTAAGCCGAGGATGTTTTTTAGCGTTTCGGCGGGTGCTATGGACTCAATGATTAACCATTATACGGCTAACAAGCGACTGCGATCTAACGATGCATACACGCCAGATGGAAGGTCGGATATGCGACCTGACAGAACTAGCATAGTATATAGCAATATTCTGAAAGAACTTTACCCCGATGTGCCAGTAGTGCTGGGGGGTATTGAGGCTTCGTTGCGCCGAGTGACACACTACGACTATTGGGATGACAAATTGCACAAGAGCATATTGTGTGATAGCAAAGCCGACATGCTGATATATGGTATGGGCGAGAAACCTTTGTTGAGATTGGTGAGTGAGTTGCGTAGCGGAAAGAAAATTGAGGACCTGGAAGATATACAACAGACTGCTTTTTTGAGAAAGAAGGAGGCGTTACCAGTGAATCCATTTGAAGAAGAAGCTAGACTATTTTCGCACGAAGAGTGCTTGAAAGACAAATTGAAACAGGCCACCAACTTTAGGATGGTAGAAGAGCAATCGAATCGAATGCATGCGGCACGCATAGTGCAAGATGTAGGCGACCATACGCTGGTGGTGAATCCGCCCTACTTGCCTATGACTGAAATGGAGATTGACGATTCTTTTGACCTTCCCTACACGCGCCTACCTCATCCGAAATATAAAGACAAGAAGATACCGGCCTATGAGATGATTAAGTTTTCCATCAATCTACATAGGGGTTGCTTTGGGGGATGTGCTTTTTGCACTATCTCGGCCCATCAGGGTAAATTTATTGCGTCGAGATCGAAAGAGTCGATATTGAAAGAAGTGGACACTGTGATAAAGATGCCCGACTTTAAGGGGTACTTGAGCGACCTAGGGGGACCATCGGCCAACATGTATAAAATGCAGGGAAAGAAGATATCGATTTGCGAAAAGTGCAAGCGTCCATCGTGCATACATCCTGCGGTGTGTGCCAATTTGGATACTGACCATGGACCATTACTGGATATTTATAAATCTGTGGATGCTAAGAAGGGTATCAAGAAATCGTTTATTGGTAGTGGGGTGCGCTATGATATGCTTTTGCATAGAAGCAAAGATGAAACGACCAATAGAAATGCAAAGGAATACACACGAGAATTGATAATGAATCATGTGTCGGGTAGACTGAAAGTGGCTCCTGAGCATACTTCAGATCGTACACTGAATATGATGCGCAAACCATCGTTCAAAGATTTCAATCAGTTTAAAAGTATTTTCGAAAAGATAAATAAGGAGACGGGCATGAAACAGCAGTTGATACCCTACTTTATCTCTTCGCATCCAGGATGTACAGAGGAGGATATGGCAGAATTAGCTGTGATTACAAAAGATTTGGACTTTAAACTGGAACAGATACAAGATTTTACACCCTCGCCTATGACCTTGGCTACAGAGATGTATTATACGGGCTATCACCCCTACACACTTGAACGAGTATTCACTGCCAAATCGGCTAATGAAAAAGCCAATCAGCACCAATTTTTCTTTTGGTATGAGCACAAGGTGAAACGATCTATCGTGGCTGCACTGAAACGATTGGGTCGGGATGATTTGTTGAAGAAGCTTTACCCGAAGGGGTAAAATAATTGACAATTGAAAGTTGACAATGAAATGCATGTTGATGGTCTGAATAGCCCTGTCATTCAGACACGTAGTGAGGAATCTGCTAGACGAGTCTGCAAATATTAAACAGTTATTTCACTACTTTCAATATGATAGGAAGCATTGAATAAATGCTTCATTTCAATCTGCATGACAGCACAATTGAACATACAGCCCAGAACCCAGCATCTTGTAACACGAACCTCTCAAGCTGCACCTCAACACATAAAACCTTAATGCTAGAAGCTTTGGATACAAAGAATCCTCAAACCCTTTGATAGAGACCATCTTACAATCAGCACTACACCGCTCTTAACTCCCAACCGTCTTTAAGGCGTATACCTCACCTAGTCTCAAGCTCGGATCACATTTAAAAGTATGTGCATGCTATGCAGAGAGTTTGAAACTGATTTTACAGATAAACACCGAGAAATAGATTTTGACTTACGGATACTTCATCTTCGGGGCATCCCATTTATACACAACTGCCGCACATCTCTTCTTATCTAAAGTGGTAATTACTCAAATATATAAAGATGTATTTTTGTTTCTAATTCTAAATAATTCTTTATTTAGCATGTTCTGTTTTGACAATCCATACAAAGTTAAAAATTAAAACATTTCTATCACGGGAAAAATGTTTCAATTTGTTGAAACTTGCATCCACGCCCTACAAAATGATTTAAATGTCATTATTTCCCTATTGTTATCCTATTTTGGGGAATTTATGTTTTAAAAGCCTTTTTCACGCCATAAATTGCTTCTCCAATTTGTTGTTTTTTCAATTCCCCGTTAGATTTTCTCCATTCATGGTATATATTCGTAATATTCTGCTCATAAAGCTCCATTATATTTGTTGAAACTCGGATCCACGGCCGTGGATTGCGTTTTCATGACATGATCGTCTGATTGTAGGCCGTGGATTTGATTTCCAACTTATTTATGGCGCATTTTCGAGTGAATTGTAAAAAACAGCACCTTATTATTTACAAATTGAAACTTGCGTAATCGTAAAAATAATATGAGTGTCAGATTTAACTCCTCGTAAGAGACAAAAACACAATTTTTCAAGTAGGTTCTAGGTTGGGATTGATTGATAACTGTAAATGACCTATGGATTGCGCTCATTAAATAGTTGCTTTATTAGCAGTCTTTAACATCTTATCTGTCCTAACTATCACCTCCACTCTCCCGCCAAATTGCAATTTGAATCTCGCATAGAAAGTAGTATTTACCAACGGCAGACAAATGTCAAAAACTCTAACCAGCGGGAAAGCTAAACATAAACAGATACTTTTGCAGGTGATCCTCATGTTCCTTGTCTCTTGTCACTATCCTTCCCACCACTTTTAACTTTTAACTATTAATTTTTAATTACCCGATGCAACGTTTCCCATTTCCTTGCATCTATTATATAAACGCGAAATATTAAAAAAACCTTTTTACAACCACTTGAAAAGATGAAAACGAAGAAAATGTTGATGTACGCATCATTGTTGATAATAATTTTGAACAGCTCTTTTGCTTGTAGCGATAGTGATGGTTATTCGCTTGGCGATTTTAGAATTAGTATTGCTACTGTTGTTTCTGAAGGTGACATGACCTATTCGCTTCTATTGGACAATGGAGATAAATTGTGGCCTGCAGCAACTGATGTATATTACAGACCTAAAATGAATCAGCGTGTGTTTGTGAACTACACCTTACTGTCGGGAGCAATGCAGGGTTATGACCACTACATAAAAGTGAACGATATTTGGGATATTTTGACTAAGCCTGTGATAGAATTGACCGAAGCGAATGCGGATAGCATTGGCAACGACCCAGTTAGAGTGAATGACCTTTGGATTGGTAATGACTATTTGAATACAGCTTTCTCTTTTAATTATAATGGCGTAAAACCACACGCCATAAATATGGTGCAAAATAGAATGAAGGCTGAGGGTGATGCAGTTGTACTAGAGTTGGAGTTGAGACACAATTCGTATAACAGCAAGGGGAATACACTCTTTAATGGTTTTGCATGTTTTGATTTGAGGCCATTTCGCGTGGAGGGAGAAGATTCTATACCCATCAGGGTAATAGTGAAAGACTTTGATGGTGAAAAAGAGTATGAATTGATATATAAATACGTAGAGTTGAACAAGAACAGAGTGAAAATGACGATACCTATTATAACAACTAATGAATATGAGTAAATGCATATTCAGAAAGTTATAGTTATAGAAAAGTTATAATGATGAGACCACAATAAAATCATTTTTAATTATTTGACTTTTTGATTTTCCAACAATCGGAATGTTCCTGTGAAGGGGTGTTCCGATTTTTTTTGATATGTAAAAGGTCCTCTGTATTGCTGTTAAACGCTTTTGAGACAATCTGAGTAATTTGTGGTTCCCTTCGGATGGTCATCCCTTACAGCCAACACCTAACACCCAAAAGCTATTTAGACAAAAATAGTCCAACAGCTAAAAGATTTATTACCTTTGCCCAACATTGTAACATAAAGATTGAAAACAGATATGATCTCTTTTATAGGTGCAGGAAAGGTGGGCTCGGCTTTGGGGCTTTATTTTAAACAAAAAGGCTTGGAGGTAGGTGGCTATTATAGTAGAACTTATGAACATGCTGAGCATGCAGCCCTATTAACAGACACAGTTGCCTACAGCAGCATTGAGGTATTGATGAACAACAGCTCGATGGTGTGGATTACAGCATCGGACGATGCACTGCCAGTGTTGGCAAGGGAGATTGCACAACTGAATATACCTCAACAAATAAAGGCTTTTGTGCATACGAGTGGGGTGCATTCGACAGAGGTGTTGCAACCCATAAGAGATGCAGGCTTCTCAATTTATTGCGCTCATCCATTGATGGCTTTTGGGCAACCAGAGGAGAGTGCGATGCAACTAAATGATGCTTACTTTACTTTGGATAGCTCTATAGAAGAGGTGGCGAACAGTGATGACAACTATCTGATGGAATTCTTTGAGAAAATGGGCAACCACACGTTGCAAATAGATTCAAAGAAGAAAGAGTTATATCATTGTGCTGCATCGGTATTGTCAAACTATCTAGTAACGTTGCTAAACCTTGCGTATGAAATGTTTGTCCAGTCGGGTATGACCAAAACTGAGATAAAGAAAGCGACTACTCCCCTACTATATAGCACCTTAAAAAACATTTCAGAGAATGAGCATATGAGCGATGCCTTAACGGGTGCTATAAAGAGAGGTGATAGCACAACGGTAGCAAAACACTTGGCGACATTTCTGCAAAACATGCCTGACAAGCATTCTCACTACAAGGCGCTTGGAAGAGAGACTATGGCAATGCTACAGGATGATAGATTGAAAGAGTTGCTAGACTAAA
>JARICS010000141.1 GCA_029264035.1 Dysgonamonadaceae bacterium
CAATATTACCCATGACAGATAAACTTGTTTTTGACGAGAACGAGCGTGCAAGTTGGTTCTCTCACAAAGCAGAAGTTGCTAAACCTAATTACTACAGTGTCTATTTGGCAGATTATAACGTGACCACAGAAATTACTCCTACTGAGCGTTCAGCAATTTTTCGCTTCACTTTTCCCGAGACAGACAAATCTTATGTGCTTGTAGATGCATTCGACAAAGGGTCTTCCATAGAGATAGTTCCCGATAAGAATGCTATTATTGGTTATACCACTCGCAATAGTGGGGGAGTCCCCGAAAACTTTAAGAATTACTTTGTGATAGTTTTCGACAAAACATTTGAGTATACAAGCACCGTTACTAATGGAGAAATAAATGAAGGCGTTTTAAAAGCAGAAGAGAATCACGTGGGAGGGATTATTGGGTTCTCAACCCAAAGAGACGAACAAGTGATTGCACGTGTTTCTTCTTCCTTCATAAGTTACGAGCAAGCTTGGCAAAATCTTACAGAGGTAGAGTACAAAAGTTTCGAGACAGTCAAAAGTGAAGGACGTCATGTGTGGAACGATGTGTTGGGCAGAATAAAAGTAGAAGACCCTAATGTTGATAACCTACGCACCTTCTATTCAGCTCTCTATCGTTCACTACTTTTCCCCAGAAAGTTTCATGAAGTTACAGCCCTAGGCGAAACTGTGCATTACAGTCCCTACAATGGAGAGGTATTGCCTGGCTATATGTACACCGATACAGGATTTTGGGATACTTTTCGCTCATTATTCCCCTTGCTCAATCTTATTTACCCATCGATAAACGAAGAGATACAAGAGGGTTTGGTAAATACATACAAAGAGAGTGGATTCTTACCCGAATGGGCCAGTCCTGGTCATCGTGGTGTAATGATTGGCAATAACTCAGCCTCTGTAGTTGCAGATGCTTACCTGAAAGGTTTGAGAGGCTACGACATAGAAACGTTGTATCAAGCCATGTTGCACGGCACCAAGAATGTGCATCCTACTGTATCGTCCACAGGAAGATTGGGACATGAGTATTATAATACCATTGGATATGTGCCCTATGATGTGGGTATAAACGAAAATGCTGCACGCACACTGGAGTATGCTTATGCCGATTGGACAATATACAAACTGGCCAAAGCTTTAGGAAAACCACAAGCGGAAATAGATTTGTTTGCAAAGCGCTCTCAAAACTATCGCAATCTATATTCAGCCGAAGATAAACTTATGCGTGGCAGAAACGAAGATGGCAAGTTTCAGTCGCCATTTAGTCCATCAAAGTGGGGCGATGCTTTCACCGAAGGCAATAGCTGGCACTACACATGGTCTGTGTTTCACGACACACAGGGTCTTATCAACCTGATGGGTGGAAACAAAGAGTTTGTCAATATGTTGGACTCCGTCTTTATCATGCCTCCCATTTTTGATGATAGCTATTACGGACAAGTCATTCACGAGATAAGAGAGATGCAGATAATGAATATGGGACAATATGCTCATGGCAATCAGCCCATCCAACACATGGTGTACTTGTATAACTATGCAAGCCAACCTTGGAAAAGCCAATATTGGGCACGCGAAGTGATGGACAAACTTTACAGCGCCGCACCCGATGGATATTGTGGTGATGAGGATAATGGACAAACTTCGGCTTGGTATGTTTTCTCTGCATTAGGCTTCTATCCAGTTTGTCCGGGAGCTGACGAATACGTTGTAGGTTCTCCGCTATTCAATAAAGTTACTGTGACATTAGAAAATGGCAATAGCTTTGAAATAAACGCACCCAACAATCATCCTTCGCGCAGATATATAACTGGCATGAAGTTGAATGGCGAAAACTACACAAAGACCTATATTAATTATCAAGATTTGATGAATGGAGCAAAGATAGACTTAGATATGTCTGAATCACCCAATAAGGAAAGAGGCATAGAGAAATCAGACTATCCATACTCCTTCACCAATGAAGAGTAGTTTGTAGATTGGTGATATAATTAGGGATATAGAATATTTTGAAGACACTGCAGTATGTTCTATCTGTTTTTAGCAACTCTTTGTAGTGCTACAATTGCATTAATATTTAAATACACGGAAAACTCCAGTAGCAATAGGTATTTAATAACCAGCGCCAATTACTTTATTGCTTTTGCAATTAGTTTATTTATAGTGCTATATAGAAAGTTGCTTTCAGGAGTAGTGAGAACTGATTCTTTTTTCAATGAATATAAGTTCTTATTGTCTCAAGATGCTTATATTCTATCTCCTTATTCAAGTATCGTATGGGGCATTATTGTTGGTGGTGTTGCTGGATTCTTTTTCTTTTCGTCCTTTATATTTTATCAAAAGAGTGTAAAGGAAAATGGAGTAGGTATATCGGGTACATTTGCTAAATTGGGAATTTTGATTCCGATGATATTTTCTATCATCTTTTGGAGAGAGCTTCCCTCCATGCTTCAGTGGATCGGAATTGGATTGTCTCTTGTATCTATTGTAATGGTCAATTTGTCTTCTAAATCTCTGGAGAAGTTTGACATCAGACCTACCATAATACTACTGTTTGTTCTTGGAGGTATGGCAGAGTTCTCAAATAAGATATACCAAAACTATGCATTGAATGATTACAAAGCTGTATTTCTATTCTGTACATTCTTTGTAGCATTTTCCATAAGTATATTATTCACAATAAAAGATGGAGTGAAATTCAATCTAAAAGATATATTCACGGGTTTTGCTGTAGGTATACCCAATCTGTTCTCTTCCTATTTTTTAATTCTATCATTAGATACGGTCAAAACATCTGTTGCCTATCCTGTTTTCAGTGCAGGGAGCATACTCTTGATCAATTTGGGAGGATATTTTATATTTAAAGAAAAGATATCCATGAAGAATAAGTTCGCTATAGCACTTATTCTAATTGCATTAGTGCTTATAAATATTTGAAATACAGACATCAAAAAAAAACCTTACTCTTCACGGGTGGAAGAATAAGGTTTTTTGATAGTTTATAATCTGTGCAAAAGAGTTTATCTTTGCGTGTAAAGCACTTTTTCACTTTCTAAGTCATAGTTGGCAAAAGGATTGTTTGGTGTTTGCTCCGCAAGAAACAGTCCTTTCTTATCAAACGAAATGGGAGGTGTGAATCTGAATTCAGGAATCTTAGTCATTGTTACCTCTGCTACTCCTTCATGCACAATGCCTATACGCTGTGCTGCAGCAAAAGATAAATCAATTTCTCAACCTCTGATAAAAGGACCTCTGTCGGTCACTTCAACTATAACAAAGCTATTGTTATCTGGGTTTTCTACTTTTAACCTCGTCCCAAACGGGAGGGTCTTGTGAGCACACGTTAAACTGTCTGCTCTGTATATACTTCCACTGGAAGTTGTTCTTCCTTCAAATTTACTGTGGTAATAAGAAGCTTTTACGCTCTTTTGGCTAAATGCCAATGTTGTCACTAAAATAAAGATAGATACTAAATATATTCTCATAATTGATTGTTTATAGATTACTTTTGCGAGCGTTATTTTTTATATTTAATTGAGCCGCCAAATAATGCAAAAGCATCTAAAGGTATCACTTCACACATCAATAGATCAAAAATTTAGCAAAAATAGAGCTAACGATAACTAAAGCACCCAATAATCAAATGGGGTGTTGAGTCATCACACTATCCCTACTCATTCTCAAATGAAGAGTAAAGTGATTTTAAAATGTATAAGTTATTAGTTATTTAATAAATCTCAGAGAAAGAGTCTCCGAGATGAGGAGTGCTGTAATTGCCAAAGAGTTTATCTTTGCGTATAAAGCACTTTTTCTTTTTCTATGTCATAGCTGTCAAAAGGATTATTGGGTGTTTGCTCTGCAAGAAACAAGCCCTTTTTATCAAACGAAATGGGCGGTGTAAATCTGAATTCGCGTAGTTTAGTTATTACTACATGCGCTACTCCTTGTGCTACAATGCCTATACGTTCTGCTGCGGCATAAGATAAATCGATATCTCTACCGCGGGTG
>JARICS010000002.1 GCA_029264035.1 Dysgonamonadaceae bacterium
GCAGAATTAAGTAAAAGAAAATTTTGTGCTGAAGAATTGTAAAAAAACAGAAGTTGAAAATTACTTATAGTATCTTTTGCTACAGTAGGCTATAATCCATTTTTCCTACATCTTATATTATACACTATTCATTTAAAAAAGCACACACTTTATTAAAAACATCTTCAAAACATTCATCCACCTGTTGTGAGTTGGCTACATTCGTAGGGAAAGGGTTTTCGTGTATGTAATCGTATTCAAAATCCATTTCATCCATTCTGATTTTAATGTCGCGATAAGCGCCTTGGAGGGTATTCATCACTTCAAAAGAAGGAATAACCTCGTCTTTGGTTAGCGTAATACCATATATTTGATGTTCATACTTTTTTAATAACTTTTCGCGAAATGGTCTCATTTTTTGATAGTCGAGCATGGCAGAAAAGGTTTTACCCTCAAAGTGATCTTCTTTTATGTAATGTTGCAACACATTGTCTCTCTCAAGCATCTTGTCGAAATGCTCCACTAAATAGGAATACAATGCAACATTTGCTTCACTATCCAAAATAAATTTAGAAACGGGCGAAAGTCTGTTGAAGGTAGCACCACTACAAAACAGGCACACTTTTGAGTTCTCGAAGTAATTTTTATAGTTGGACAACTTCAATATTTGCGCAAGAAAACCTCCGATGGAGTAGGCAAATATATCTAAATCGAAATCTTTGTGGATATGTTTGTTATTGCCTTTTTTGATGTCATCAATAAGCTGTATCACATCGTAATAGGTTTGCAGTCCCGACCATATAAACCGTTGAGGCATGGCATGCAAACGCATACTTATTGCAACGTTAGAGAGAGTAGAATTGACAATGTTGGGGAATTTCTCTTTTCTCTGTTCGCTCAGTCTGTACATTTCTCTTTTATTGCTCCAGTTTTTAGGTGCACGCTGCATGTGAAATGCAATTGGGAAGAGAATAACAGCGCTACCTGTGCCATCGCAAATAGCTTTTGCCCAGGGCAAATATTTAGTCCAATCTTTTTCGTTGAAACCATGAAACAGAAAAACTGTTTTCTGGGCTTTGTCTACTCCCTTTGGTTTTATTATCTGATATTTAAAGCTTTTATTCTCTTCTACAGAAATATCTTTTATATGTATGTCTTTATCTATAGTTCCTATTTCGGTATAGAACGAGAACTCTTCTTTTAATGTGACATTGTGGGTATTGCATTTGTACTCTTCTATTCCTGGCAGTATGTCACAGGATATAGACTCAAATTCTAGATCGTGCAACTCTATTGTATCGAAATCCTTTTTTGTTTCCGACGATGTGAATAGCTTTTTTAGGGCTGTGTAGCTTTTCGAATAATCCATATTGCAATATAATATATTGATCGTGTAATGAAGAGAGTAGGTGGCAAATTGGGCAACTATTAATCGAAACAACCTGTTGTCTTCATCATGTTTTGTGTGTTACACAAAAATACAAAAGTTTATGGTATGAAGATAGCTAAAGTGACAAAAAAACTATTGCAATAGAGGTGAGAAGCTGTTTTTAGAGTTCAATTATTCATTATAGAAACTCAACACCTTTGCAAACATCATTTCAAAACTCTCATCCACTTTTTTAGAATCTACTCCCATCACTGGAAATGGATTTTCATGTATATAATCATATTCAAAGTCCATTTCATCTATTCTAATATCAATATCGCCATTGGCTCCTTTAAGCGTATTCACTATTTCGTGTGGACGAACAATATCGTCTTTTGTAAGCGATATGGCATAAAATTGATTTTCGTATTTCTTAAGCATACTTTCTCGAAAGTCTTTCTCTTTATTATAGTCGAGCATAGCATAAAATATTTTCCCAGGCAAGAAGTCTCCTTTTAGGTAATGGCGTAGAACAGGGTCATTTTCAATTATTTCATCTATATCTTTAACCAAATAAGCATATAATGCAGCATCTGTTTCGCTATCAAGAATGAACTTTGACGAAGGGGCTTGATTGTTGAAAGTAGCACCACTACAAAACAAACAGACTTTTGAATGCTTAAAGTAGTTGTTGAAATTGGTCATTTTAAGCACTTGAGCAAGAAAACCTCCAACCGAAAATGAAAAAATATCAAAGTGCGCATCTTTGTCGATATGCTCGTTGTTATCTTTTTTGATATTTTTCATCAACTGAAGCACATCATTGTAGGATTGCAATCCCGACCACAATGCTCGATGAGGCATGGCATGCAGACGCGTACTTACGGCCACATTGGTTAGGCTTGAGTTCTCTATATTAGGATAGGTCTGCTTTCTCTCTTCGCTTAGTTTAAACATCTCTCTTGTATTGCTCCACTCTTTAGGTGCTCTCTGCATGTGAAATGCTAATGGAAATAAGACAACAGCACTTTCAGTGCCGTCACTTATTTCTTTTGCCCAAGGCAGGTATTTACTCCAATCTCTCTCGTTGAAACCATGAAACAACAATACTACTCTCTTTACCTTATCTGCTCCTTTTGGTTTTATTATTTGATACTTAAAGCTTCGGTTCCTTTTTGCAAAAATATCTTTAATGTGTACGCTGTTGTTTTTTATGCCGTTTTCTGAATAAAACGAAAGCTCTTCTTCTAATGTAACATTGTGATTGTTGCATTTATACTCTTCAATTCCAGGTAAGATGCCAAATGATTCGGAAACAAACTCTACATCGTGAAGTTCAATTGTGTCAAACTCTTTATCAGTTTCTGACGATGTGTAGAGCTCTTTTAGAGCAGTGTAATTGGTTGAATAATTCATAATGAAATAGGTCTTGTTTGTGAAATGGAGTTGTTGAATGTGTCTTGATTATTTTAAACTACCTAATCAACAGTCTTCACTTCCTTTCTGTTATGCACAAAAATACAAAATATTCTCAATCATCACCAATAACATTATCACAACTCACTCATTCCATCTTCATCAAAATCCTCATTAAGAAGATTAGGAAACATCATCTCGAGCACGTTGTCGTTGTCATAAAAATCATTTTCCATCTTTATTTTTCAAGTTACTTTTATATGACAATATTTTTATTCTTGATACATTGCCAACACACACGCAGAGTTTGCTCTCAACTTTTCAATCAAATTTGCAGGCTCTATTACCCTCACTGTGTCGCCATTCGACAAAAGTTCCATATAGAAATCGTGTGTAATATAGAGGGTTAGCTTCACTCTTAGTTCATCCTCATTGTCTATAAGCACCTCCTGTGATTGATGCCAAGGTAACGATTTAGCGTATTTACCTTGAATGGGGTCAAATGAAAGAATTATTTCTTCTGGTTTGTCACTATTCGGACTCATTATACCAAAACTATATTTATAGTGCTCATCTACATTATAACAGCTTTCCACTTTAAATTTCCTTTTTGTAATATCCAGTTCCGTCAGCCTATCGAGAGCAAAGGTCTTTACTCTTTCGTCTCTTATATCTCTGGCTAAAACATACCATCTGTTTTTAAACTCTTTGAGAGCATATGGCTCTACTTGACGCTCATGAATGCCTGGATCCAAATATTTTTGATAGATAAACTTAATACGAAACTGGTTTTTTATAGCATGCAGCAACCCATATAAATTGTCAGTTCCTTGTGGTTTGCGCTTTTCAAAGTGGATATGGTTTGATAGTCTATCCGTCAGGTTCAGCACATTGAAGGTGTCAAAAGCTTCGAGCATTCTCACATTCATATCAGCATTACAATCCATTTCTAAATAGTATTTCTTTTTCGATTGATCGTATTCGATATAAGCACCATACAAAGAGGCAATCTCTTTTATATCACGTGAGAATGTTCTTTTAGAAACATTGTAATCATAGCCCTGTAATTCAGATTCTAATGCCAATGTTTCTGATATTTCTATAAAGCTTGCAGGTTGCCTTTTCAGCTTATTTATGATGATGCTGTATCGGGCAATGGATTCTCGTTTTGACATGGTAAATAATATTTAATGTGTTCAGTAATTAATTTTCAGGTTGTTAGGCTATAATGACAGTTTTTTTAATAATCTGATACTTTTAAACTTGCCTTATAAAATGTGGGATATCTTTTTGTTGTTTGCAAATTTATAATTAGAGTAAGCCAAAAGATGGCTCACTCTAAAATTTTATTACTTAATATGGATATGATGTGCTGATTTCTTCATGATACAATATGTTTAATATTGGTCTTAAATTATTTTTACATCAAAGATGAAAACAAATGCAATATCCTCTCTAATAGTTTCATGTAAAGTGGTCTTTGCGCCCACACTTCAGGTACTATTTGTGTAGACAAAGTGAGGTCTTTATCAAAAAGCTCTTTTAGTTCGGTAGCTATCTCTTTGTCATAAACAATTGCATTTATTTCGAAATTCAAATCAAAGCTTCTGTTGTCTAAATTGGCTGTGCCAACAATAGCTATTCTTTTGTCACACACCATAGTTTTGGCATGAACAAAACCTTTGTCGTATGTATATATTTTGATTCCCGCATTCATAAGTTCTTGAAAATAAGATTGTGTAGTGGTATTTACAACAAAAGAATCACCTTTGGTGGGGACTAATATTTTCACATCTATACCACTCAATGCTGCTATGTTTAGAGCATCGAGAAAAGATTTGTCGGGGATAAAATAGGGCGAAGTAATACAAACCTCGTGTTTAGCAGATATTATTGCTTGAATGAAGGAGTATTTTATTTTCGGATACTTCGAATCGGGCCCACTTGTAACGATTTGAACCAAATGGTCGCCATAGTGCTTTGTTTCGTTTTCCACAGGAAAATAGTCAGATGAATAGGGAATCTTTTGATTAGCACAAAAATTCCAATCGGCAAGAAAGGTAGTTTGTAGGTTTCTCACCGAAGTGCCCTCAATCTTAAGATGTGTGTCACGCCAGAATAGCTTTTTCTCATCGACATTGTTTATGTAGTTGTCAGACACATTGATGCCTCCAACATAACCCAGATTGCCATCAATCACAATAATTTTTCGGTGATTGCGATAGTTCATCCTGTTTGCAAAGAAAATCAAGTTGATCTTGTAAAATGGATATGCCTCCACGCCGACTTCTCTAAGTTGACGAGCAATATTCTTACGAATGCCACTGCTTCCAAAATCATCATAGATAAAACGGACTTCCACTCCCTCTTTAGCTTTCTCCATAAGCACTTCAGCCACCTGTTTACCTATTATATCATTTGCATAGATGTAGTATTCTATGTGAATGTGATGTTGTGCACTGCGCAAACTTTTCAAAACATCAGGAAATTTTACCTCCCCATTCACTAATAGAGTTGCCTTGTTATTATCAGAAGTAAAGTTCTTGGTCTTTGAGAAAGAAGCTAATTGATAGAAATTGCCTATTTTTTCTTTGTTTCTCCTCAAAGTTTCACGCGAAAATTGCATTGCCTGCTTTTCAAGCTTTGGATATTCTTGCTCATCAATCTCAAGTTTTTTTCGGTAGAGTTCTTTCTTTCTATAATTCAGCCCTACACTTAAATATATTATCACACCAACCACCGGAAATGAAACTACGAGTAGCAAATATCCAAGAGCTTTGCTGGGTGTTTCTGTATTTACAAGAATGTTGATACACACTGCAATAATAATAAGGATATAGAGAACTAAAAGATATGTATTCATAGATTCATTGCTAATGGTTTTTATATAAAAATAGTTTGAATCGAGAAAGCTCCAAAACATTAAGTTTTAAAGCTGCTGATTCAAACTTTTTTCTATTCAATATTTTTGTTTGTTATCTACACTTTTGTTTACCTCGATCTGTACTCTTTCAAAAACAGAGTCTGAGCTTCTTCAAGCTTAGCTCTGGTAACGGCAGAGATGTTATCCCAGTTCTTATGTATTTTTCTCATCTTATTAGACAAGAATAGATTGAAAGTGCCACTTGCAATTAGCGCCATCCCTGTCCAAATAACCAGCGTTATACCGCCAATGACAGGTCTTACTATAAGTAAAGCTGCGAAAAGAACCCCCAATATGCCAATAAAGAGCGATATGCCCCAACCTTTTACACCATAATCTTTTAAGTCGAAAGCAGAACCAATAGCCCAGAATGAATGTAACATGAGCATGAATCCTACATAGAGCGGAAGTGTAACAGCCGATATTGCTGGATTGGCTATAAGCATCACTCCTATTAGAGTGGTGAAGATACCGAGTGCTAATGTCCAACCCCAATTTTCAAGAACACCTTTATTGGATATTGCAAAAAAGATTTCCATGATACCCGATACAAAAAAAGATATGCTAAACACAATAGTTAGTGCTACATATGACTGAATCGGTGATGCGAAAGCCCAAATGCCTGTAGCTATAAAAATGAGTCCAATAATGAGATGGATGTACCAATGTTTTACTGATTGTTTGATTTGTTTCAAAAATAGATTGTTCATAATTTAATGGTTTGTTTTAAATTTTAGCCTACTCTGTAATGTTTTCGGCGTTTTCATATACCTATCTTAACGTTTAGTAGAGCCAATAGTTTAAAACTCACTTATTTCTTTAAGCTGTTTCTATATTCTCTTTAATAAGACAAGAAGCGCAACAAATTTATAACTACCAAGCCTGTTCCTATAGCAATGCCAAAGCTCAACAATGTACCAATGAGAATGTATTCGGTTAATTTTCGATCTTTAGATTCTTTTAAATCGCCAAAACGAAATACAGATTTGGCAGCCAATAAAAATCCAATAGCTTCCCAATGTGCCGTGAGTATAAAGGTGAATACGAATAATCTTTCGAGCATTCCAATATATTTTCCAGCCTTGCTTAATGACTCCTCGTTACTACTATTAATAGCTTTAGACCAATTTGACAATAACACCTTTATAACAATATTAGAAACATAAGTAATAAAGAGGATGGCAGTAAGAAACACCCAGAAATAGTTGTTATTAAACCAAAAGTCAAGATCTAAATCAGGACGATAAAAAACAATCCACACAACTACGATGCTTATAAGGTGCAATAATTGGTCAATTATAAACCATCGGGTTCGGCTCGTTTCGTTTTGAGCATACACTTTTAGGCTATCTATTGCACCATGCGTTAACATTAAAATCAACGCAATTGGCCAATAATTCAAATTCCATAGCAATAGCATTATCAGTGTGCCATGTAAAAGTGTATGCAGATATAGTTTGAGAGATTTTGCTTTTTTATTTTCCTTGTCTTCAACCCACAATTTGGGTTGCAAAACAAAGTCCCCTAACAGGTGAGCCAGTAAAAGCTTTATTAATATTATCATGGCAAAAGGAGTTTAACTTTTTGACGAAACATTTGTTCTACTTCCATTATCTCACTCACTTTGGCTCTGCTCCATCTTCCGCTCACAGAGTTTTGTTTTATTCCTAACATTTCGCCAATTTCTTTTTGCGTAGCTTCAGGTTTTTGTAGCACAATCTCCATTAATTCAGCAGAAGAAGCAGACCAATTGTCCATAATTGTACCTGCTAATTTTAGATACAAGTTTATCTCTTTGTCCAGATCAGGCCAAGGGCTTTGTATAACTAAGTTTATTTTCTCTTTTTTCAAAGTTTCAAACCTCTCACCTGCATTCACAAAGGCAGGACCATTGCTTTCTGAAATGCGAGTACCGACATATGTTTTTTCTCCAATGCCAATAGACATTCTCACATCTATGGATCCTGTCTTTTTTATTACTGCTTTTATTTCTAAAGCTCTCATTAAGGCTTCTTCAGGTGATGATATTTCTAATTGGAAGAAATCTCCCCACACTAATTCCCACTCTTGGGGGGTTCTGCCCCACTTAGTCAGTAGAGTTTTGAGTGGTTGTAACCATTGCTCCTGATTATTTAGGGTGCGCGATGCAATTATGTCTCCTTTTATTATAGCAATCATAAGGTTTATATCATTAAATTATGCGATAATTAGATATATCATATATTTGTACGATAATCCTATTTATCATTTAAACAACCGATAGGTGAAATATGTTTATAGGTCAAGCTTTTTTCCAATGAGAATAATCTAATTTTCTCATCTAAATATTGATAGAAACGAAACTAATAGACTAAAATAGTTTTTATCTCTTTCATAAGTGCAAATGCAAAATGCTGAAACCCCATATCAGTGAGATGAATTCCATCTACTGTTCCTTCCCCATCTTCATTCATCAAGTTGTCGCTTTTTAGATAATAAACATTCTCGTCGCCAGCATTTTTCAATGTTTCAAACTCTACGCGTAAAGCAGCGTTTTTAATGGCTAATATTTTAGCCATATTAGTGTCGAACCTCGAATGAGGAAATATAATTGACTCTACAAAAAGGATAGGTGTGTGTGGGTTCTCTTTTCGGATAATGCTCACAAAATGCTGAGTTTTCTCTTTCACTTTAGCCTCATCTACATTGGGGATAAAGTCTAGCACAAACATACCTGCATCTTTTCTTTTAGCCATCACTTCAGCTATCTCATAATCAAGTTGCCCGTTTCCACTAAATCCTAAATTGATAAACTCTCTATTCATCCAACGTGTCATGATATTAGTGTAAGACATCCCTGGGCGAGTGGCACAGCCACCTTGTGTAATGCTTGTGCCATATACTACAATGGGGTTTTCTCTATTAATATGATTTGTGTGAGACTGGGCAATCATTGCAAATGAATCTACACCAATTGACAATTCAGTAAGTCCGTCATACAATGGTAAAAATAACAAATACTCACGCTCCTTGGGTGGCATGTTCGAAATAATTGTCTGTTCTGTTGTTTTACCAGAGGGTAATGCGCTTTTCACAAACTCCCATTTGTTGTTTTCCCAAGCATATAGATCCAATCCTTTTATGCCTGTTTCAGTCATATGATTCATCTTCACATCATTCAGCACTTCCCATTTGGCAGAAATAGAAGTTGAATTGCTACTAAAAAGAATGGCAAGGCCAGATGTGTTTTTGCCTAACGTCCAAATTGCAGGACGCGCTACTTTATCTTTTAAATCTGCTGGAAGTCGTTCATATCTTGTTTCGGTTTTAGTAGTAATTTTTCCTAATAGTGGAAACTCAGAAGCATCATGATAAACTGTTTGAGAATTTACATGCATAGAGTTTCCCAATACTGCAATGGTAACAAAGAGAGAAAGTATTAAGTTTTTCATTTGAGTGAGCTGATAATTAATTTAATAGGTGGATTCATCTCTTATAAAAAAGAGATATACCCCAAAATTAAACATTTTCAGCTATTTAAGAAATTAATTGTATGCTTTAAGTTCGCTTTTCATCGTATTAATTGAATCATTGAGCATGGTGCTAAACTTCAAAGCTCCTTTTCTGTTCAAGTGTTCCATATCATAGAAATCATCAATGGTAAAAAGATCTGAATTTAGAAAATCCCAATATTTAATTCCATATTTATTAGCAATTTGTGTGCTGGCCTCTATGTTTTCGAGAATATATGAAGCGTTGAGGTATCCAACATATTCCGTATAGATGGGGGCCGTTATTAATATTGGTGTAATATCATTGACCAATAATAATTGCACAAAATGTTCTAAATCTGCTATAATTTCCTCTCTTTCGTTAGACTTTTCTATTACTTCTGTGTACCAAGTACTTGACACATTATATGCATCATGATTAAAGTTATGAAGGTCTCTTCCCTCAAAAGCCACATAGCCTTTTATGGCAGGTTTGTAAATATCCACTCCGTTTTGAACTTCAAAATCAATAATATCTGTTCCATGTTTTCTAATTTTTAAATAACGATGTTTATGCATAGCAAAAGCTACTCTTGGCGTATATCCAAAGAGAGTAGGCGATAGATTAGCATAAAGATAGTTTGTGTCTTTGTATTTAATCCCATTGCCATGATAAGACCAATAATCTTTGTCGAATTGACTTGAAAAGGATAACGAATGATAATCAATACTTATGAAAACATATTTTAGTTGTTTCATTTCCGGTAATAAAGAAAGAGTTATACGCTTATCGAAGTAAATACTTTGTCCTAAATTTGCTAAATTATAGGCGTATAAATCAAAAATATCTGGATCTATAGCATAATGAGCATGCGATGTACCAAGAATTAGAACTTCTATTGAATCAATAACTTCCTTAGCTCCTTCGTATTTTTCTTTATGTAAAGTGTTTTGATTTCTGAGAATTATATCAGATGTCAATATTATTGATATTGGAAAAAGTATGAATAAAAAGCTTTTCTTGAAAAAATTGCGCATAGTTTTTAAAATTGAAAATAGATAAATTCTTGCTGTTGTCCTCCAAACCAAACCAATGTAAACATGATGGTATAATAAAATGCGAACCTGATAGGACGTTTCCAATTTACTCCAAGTTTGGCTATAGCATACTCCTCATGTCGTCCATTCCATTCAATTAGTATGAATATAATAATGAATAATAGGGTTGTTATAGCTTCTTTTTTACCTTCAAATGCCGGTAAAGTGAAAAGTGAACTTGAGAATATTTCGGAGAGAATACTGAATGCATGACTTACACTTTCTGCTCTAAAAAATATCCAAGCTATTACTGTTAGTCCAAATGTAGTCATTATCATCACAAAGTCGCGAAGGGAGGGGAAGGTTCTGTCTTCTGCAATGTCACCCAAGAATGTTCTGTTTTTATTAGTGAGGAGTAATGGAAGAAAATAAATTGCATTGAGCGCTCCCCAAATAATGAAAGTCCAATTAGACCCATGCCAAAATCCACTAACAAGAAATATTAGAAAAGTGTTTCGAATTTTTAGCCATGTGCTTCCTCTGCTTCCTCCAAGAGGTATATATAGGTAATCTCTGAACCATGTTGATAGAGAAATGTGCCATCTTCTCCAAAATTCTGAAATGGTTCGAGAAAAATAGGGGAAATTGAAATTTTGCATTAAATCAAAACCCAAAAGGCGCGATGTACCAATTGCTATATCCGAGTATCCCGAGAAATCTCCATATATTTGAAATGTGAAAAAGATTGCACCCAAAAGCAATGTACTACCAGAGTAGTCGTCAGAGTTGTTGAAAAAGAGGTTGGCAAAATATGCAGCATTATCGGCAATAACTATTTTTTTGAATAAGCCCCACAATATTTGTCGCATTCCATCAACCGCCTGATGATAATCGAACGTTCTCTCTTTATAAAATTGTGGCAACAAATGTTTGGCTCGCTCAATGGGACCTGCAACAAGTTGTGGGAAGAAGCTAACAAATGCAGAAAAGGCAATGAAATCAGTAGTTGGTTTTATATTCCTTCTATATACATCTATGCTATAGCTCAATGTTTGAAAAGTGTAGAAGCTAATGCCTACTGGCAAGATGATGTTAAGTGAGTTGATTGTTATGCCTTGTCCGAAGAACGAAAATGCTTCAGTAAAATTGTCAATAAAAAAGTTGTAATACTTGAAGAAGCCTAAGAACCCAAGATTCACTACTATACTAATCCAAAGCAATATCTTTCGATTCACCGCTCTTTGCTCTGTCCCCAATCTAATTCCTACTATATAATCTATTAATGTGCTGAAGATTATAAGACTTAAAAACCTCCAATCCCACCAGCCATAAAAGACATAACTTGACAGCACAATCAATAGATTTTGCAGTTTTATATTTTTATTTAGGATGAACCAATAAAGAAAAAAAACAATTGGTAAGAAAATGGCAAAATCTAATGAGTTGAATAGCATTTTGTGTACTTTTTTAGAAA
>JARICS010000007.1 GCA_029264035.1 Dysgonamonadaceae bacterium
AATTGAAAGCCTTGCGCGAAAGCGAAATGTGGAGAACGGGGGCTGTGGTACGTAAATTGCGTCCTGAGAATAACTAATATCCTCATAAATTAGTGCAATCCCTAAACTTATTTAGGTGATTTGCTGAGAAAGTAATTAAAGGCGCAAGAAATTGCGCTTTTTTTGCTTGTAATTGCATACTCGTTGCTTGCAGTTGGTGCTTTTTATCATGAAAATGCATCAAAAGTAGATTAGTATAGAGCAAAACATCGTTGCGAAGCATAAATACGAATCACTTTGTATGCTTTTCCTTTCATTTAGGTTGCAAAGTGTCAAACAATTCTCTTTTTTATCGAATTTTTAGTTGTGAGCAGAGATGATTTGGTAGGTTTTATTGTTAGTTTACTCTAAGCATGGGTAGCATGTATGCAAAATCAACTCATTTCTCTTATTTATCAGTCAACATAGTTCAAAAACGCACACAGTTAAATCTACTTAATGTTGATATCTTTATCCCAGATTATTCTTGATATTGATACTATCACATTGTTAGGAGGTTACGGGCACAAAAAATGCCGTTTCGATTCTATTTAGGGAGTCGAAACGGCATTATGTTTATTGTAGTGACAGTATTCCTGTCTAATCTTAACTCAAATCCAACTTTTCATCGTCTTTGCCACGCTCGAAGAATGCCTTTCGCAATGGATTTTTGCGAGCTTCGTCATAAAAAACGCGGTGTCGGTGAATATCTACAGCCATATATAGCGCTTGAAGAAATGATTCATCCGAAGCTTCGTTCTTGCCTGCAATATCATATGCTGTTCCGTGAGCAGGTGAGGTTCTCACTATTGGCAATCCTGCTGTAAAGTTGACACCCGAATCCATTGCAATGGTTTTGAAAGCCACCAATCCTTGATCGTGATACATGGCTAATATAGCGTCAAATTGCTTGAACTTTCTACTACCAAAAAAACCATCGGCAGCATAAGGTCCAGAGCAGAGAATGTCCCTTTCCACACAATTCTGAATGGCAGGCTCTATTACTTCTTGCTCTTCTCTGCCCAACATACCATTTTCGCCCGCATGAGGATTGAGACCTAAAACAGCAATACGTGGATTTTCAATGAAGAAATCTCGTTTCAAACTATGGTTTAAAGTTTTGATTTTCTCAATCACCAACTCTTTTGTAATAGCTCCTGCAACCTCTGCTATGGGTAGGTGTGTAGTAACAAGTGCCACTCGAAGGTCATCGCTCACAAGTATCATAAGTGCTTTATGATTTTTGCCATCGTTGGTTCTATCTTCTAGATACTCGGTGTGACCTTTAAAGTTGAAATCTTGACCTTGAATACTATCTTTATTGATGGGCAATGTTACCAAAGCATCTATATCCAAATTATTTATATCTGCTACTGCAGCTTCAAGGGCTAAATATGCCCCTTCGCCAGAAGATTGATTTGGCTTGCCAATTTCGACCTTTACATCTTGTGTTGCTGCATTTATAAAGTTGATTTCGCCCTCTTTTGCCTCTTTGCAATTTGCAATCATATTAAAGGCTATGGATTTGCTATTTAAAACTTTGCGATGGTAGGAAGCCACCTTAGACGATCCGTATATGATGGGGGTGAGAAGCTCGGTTAATCGGTTGTCCGAAAAAGCTTTTAAAAGAATTTCGTATCCAACGCCATTGCTGTCGCCATGGGTAATACCAACTTTTACTAAGTTTGACATAAGTCTATTCGTTTTTTATTAATAAGAGTGCACGTGCGTACAAAAAGACGCTGTTTTGTAATAGTTGTTTTTTCAAATTAGAACTACTGTTCCAAATCGGAAATTTTAATTGTATAAAATGTTCCTTCTAAATTGCGCATCAAGTTCCTTTTTTTCTTTTCGGGTGCATATACAAGCACATCTACAAAAATAACCTGGTTTGTGTTTTCGTTCACGAATGCTTGCATCACAAATGGTCCACCCATCATATCTGTAGTCATTTCCCACAATCCTCTTAGCTCTGCTCTGAAAAGACCATCAATCTCTAATTTGCGATATTCAGGAGCAAATTTTGTGGAAGTACTCATTTGAGACTCGAATGAACCTTTTATATGTTTTCCCAAAACACGGTTACGAATAGCAATTAAAGAATCTTTTTCAAAAACAGTTTCTGATGTATAGGGGATAGAAAAAATGGTTACATCTTGACGAGATTCGCCCGAGTTGTTTGTTGCCCAAAAGAAATTGTTGTCTTCCGTTATGTTACTTAGCCCTTTAGGGTAAGACAATTCGAATCCAAAAGTATTGCGGATACGTGTTTTTGGTGTGGCAGACTCTTTTTCTAAATACTGTCCAATACGTTCCAACTCTTTTCTCACCAAATAATCGACTAATTCACTTTGATTCTCTCTCAAATAGTTTTCTAAAGACTCTTTGTCTGGCGATTTGAGCGTAAGCACAACCTGGCCACTGGCATACTTGTTGAGCTCAGAGCTCATTTTAGTTTGCGTATATGTATTCGACACATCTACCTCAATAATATTTCGAGCCATTTTGAAAGTGTTCGTGAAATTCTTAGGGTCAATCTGTAGAATCTTAAAGTTGGCCTCGTTTTGAGGCATACCTGCCATGGGTGAGTTCAATACATCAAAAAGTGCTCTTCCGTGAGGTTCTTGCCATTCAGCTTCGCCAATGATAGCAAGCACTTCATTGGTGGCGGATGACGAAGAAGACATCCATCCGGATGAAAAGTTATTGCAAGATCCTAAGGTAAAAGTTAGGATTGTAAATGCTAATAGTACTCTCAATTGTTTCATAATACATGGATTTTTGAGTGAGATTTATTTTTTTGATCGAATAATCACAATACTTGTTTTAACAAAAATACGATTATTCTATTTGTAATAAAATAAAACCCGATTATTTCTTTGTTGTTAACTTATTATCAATTACTCAGCACTCTTTTTTGCTTCATTTTGCTTTTCAGTAGACAGCATTCCGCAAGCTGCCGAAATATCTTCGCCCCGTGAAGTGCGAATGGTGCAGATCAAACCTTTTGAGGTGAGAAAGTCTCGAAATTTAATCATTGCTTCGTCTGATGCTGTCTTGAGAGAACTGCCCGGAATGGCATGAAAGCGAATTAAATTCACTCTGCAATATATACCCGACAATAATTTGATAAGTTCGCGTGCATAGATTAGCGAATCATTAAGCCCGTCAAACATAATATATTCAAATGATAGGCGTCTTTGCTTACTCCAATCATACCTGCTCAATAGCTCTATTATTTCTGCAATAGGATATTTTTTTTCAATGGGCATAATAGTTTGGCGCTGTTCCGAAATAGGGCTGTGCAAACTAATGGCAAGATGACATGCACTCTCCTCAAGAAAGCGTTCTAATTTAGGTGTAACCCCAATAGTTGAAACCGTGATTCTTTTCGGGCTCCATGCCAAACTATAGTCAGCTGTAAGTATTTCAATGGACTTCATCACGTTTTCGTAATTGTCTAACGGCTCGCCCATTCCCATAAAAACTATATTGGTAAGATCTTCAGAATTGGGTGATGCGTAAACCTGATTCAAAATTTCATTAACAGATAAGTTATCTTGAAATCCCATTTTACCAGTCATGCAAAAATCGCAATTCATCTTGCACCCAACTTGTGCAGAGATGCACAGTGTGAGTCGCTCTTCATCTGGAATCAACACAGATTCAATTAGTTTGCCTTTTTTAGTTTTAAACAATAGCTTCTGAGTGCCATCTTCCGACACTTGCGTTTCAATGGGCAATGAACCACCCACTTCGAACTTCTTCTTCAATATATCACGATTGCGTACGGAGATATTTGTCATTTCATCTATCTTCGTCACACGTTTCACATAAACCCAGTCTGCAATTTGTTTGGCTGTAAACTTTGGTAGTTTCAGCAGTTCCACTTCATTGGCTATTTCAGCCAAAGTCATTCCTAACAAATATTTATCTTGTTCCATCTCTATATACTCCCTTTAATTTTAAACAAAGATACATACGATTTATAAATAATGGGGGATGTTACTTCTTTTAATTGAAAATGAAACCCCCTGACTCTGTTCAGGGAAAGAATTATTGGAAAATAACTCATTGATAATTTATCATTAACAACTAACAATTATTTAAATAGACCGCAGTTTGCAAGATTTTATTTAAGTTTGTATTTAGTATTCAACCAATATGATATTTATGATGAAAAAACTAACTTTTATTCTACTTGTTGCTCTATATACATCTGCCATGGCACAGCAAACCCCTATTATACTTTTCCCCAATGGTGCACCTGGAGAAACCGAAAAGATGGTTGAAAAAGAAGACCTTACTGGCAATAAAGTTGCAGGATGTCCTGTGATGCGCATTAGCAATGTGAGCCAACCAACAATTACATTTTATCCTGCTCCAGCAGATAATAATAGCGGCGCAACCATTATTGTAAATCCGGGTGGAGGCTATCATATATTGGCTTATAACTTGGAGGGAACAGAGATATGCAAACGCTTCAATAGTTTTGGCATCAATTGCGTGCTATTGAAATATCGAGTACCTCGCCGTGAGGGCTTACCCAAACATGAAGCACCATTGCAAGACCTGCAAAGAGCCATTGCCTACACACGTGCTCATGCACAAAAGTGGAACATCGACGAAAACAGAATTGGAGTAATGGGCTTTTCTGCTGGTGCTCATCTATCAGCTATGGCAAGCAACAATTTCAAACAACTCAGCTATCCTGCAATAGACGACAGCGATAAAGTAGGTGTTCGCCCTGATTTTTGCATGCTCATTTATCCTGCCTATTTAGATGGCGAGAATTTTTCACTTGCACCCGAATTGAAGGTGTCTGACAATACTCCACCTACATTTATTGTGCAAACACAAGACGATCACAGTTTGCTAAATAGCAGTTTGTTTTACTATTATGCTTTGAAAGAGGCAAAAGGGAGGGTTGCTATGCATCTGTATCCCTCTGGTGGTCATGGTTATGGGCTGAGAAATACGGGAGATTTGGTGAACGAATGGCCTTATAGAGCTCTAAGTTGGTTGCGAGATATTGGGATGCTTGATAAATAATACAAATATCCGAATCGTTGATTAATTTGTTTAAATGATTTTCTTGACGATGAATGAAAATTTCTTTATTACTACGCTTAACAATTTACATATACTATGACACAGCTTGACTCAATATTGCTCTTTCCTAACGGAGCTCCTGGTGAAACAGAAACATTGGAAGAAAAAGAGAATCCCTTTAATATTAAAGTAGGGGGGTTGCCCGTAAGAATAATTACCAATGTGAGCGAGCCCACCATTGCATTTTTTGCTGCACCTGAGGAAAACAACTTGGGTGTCACTATTATTATTAATCCTGGAGGAGGGTACAATGTCTTGGCCTACGATTTGGAAGGCACAGAAGTATGCGAACTATTCAATAGTTATGGTATTAATTGCGTGTTGTTGAAATATCGTGTGCCGCGTCGCAAAGATTTGCCAAAACACGCAGCTCCTTTGCAAGATCTACAAAGAGCCATTGCCTATACACGTGCTCATGCCGATGAGTGGGGTATAGATGAAAACAAAATAGGTGTTCTTGGCTTCTCGGCTGGAGCACTTACAGCTTCAATAGCCAGTAATAGTTTTGAGGAGCTTTCTTATATTCCCATTGACAAGCTGGATGAAACAAGTGTAAAGCCTGATTTCTGTATGCTCATCTATCCAGCCTATTTAGATGGAGAGAACTTCTCGGTTGTTCCTGAATTGGTTATAAACAAAGACACTTGTCCAACGTTCATAGTCCAAACACAAGACGATCATAAACTATTGAATAGTAGTCTGTTCTATTATTACGTTCTCAAAGAAGCAAAAGTGTCAGTAGCAATGCATCTGTACCCAACAGGATATCATGGATATGGTGTGCGCGATACGGGACATTTGGTAAATGAATGGCCGGAGATGGCAGTGGCGTGGATGAAAAATATTTTAGAATTAAAAGTTAAGAGCTAAAATTTTATAAGATCTTGACCATCTTTGTTTATAGCTTTTAGTGATTTTAGCTGAAAAATAATTGTAAAAACTCCTTCAAAGTAGTTTGAAGGAGCCATTACTTTTTTGTATTTTTTAAAGATAGATAAATCTACTAACCTTTATTTATCTCACCCATTCCTTTATTTTGAAAATAATTAAATTTGGGATTTCCGTGATATGTAATTTCGCCAATTCCATCATATAAAAGATTTATAGCTTCAGAAGCAAAGCAGTTTACTTTCCTAATTCTAGTTGATCTTACTACAGCATTTTTAGCCAATAAGTTTTCACAATAAATATTGCCAATTCCACTTGAAAATATTCCTACTTGTTCCGCTGTTCCTCCCAACTTCATACTACCTATACCCTCATACTCTACACATAAATTTTCACATTGCAAATTTAATGCATGCACTCTGCCAATTCCAAAAGATTTTATGATCAAATGATCGCTCTTTACCTCACCTTTTAAACACAAATCACCTTTTCCATAAGTTTCAATGGATGTTAGGTTTGGTGAGTTAATGAAAACTACAAGACAAATATCATTTTTACTGTTCAACTCTTCATCACCTGTTATAGACAATACCCCATCTTTTACCTTAATAATTAAATGGTCTAACATTTCCTTATCTCCATCTACTCTCACGCTAAATGCATCAGATTGGGTATAAACAATATCGGCTACTGTATTAGCATGGATATATGAGAAGGATTTAACTGGATACTTTTTGTTAACTATCTCCACATTCTTAGTTAAAGCAGTTGTTATGCTAATTACTATGAACAGCGACGTAAATAAGAGAACTTTTAAATTTTTCATAATCGTGAGTTTTTAAAATTGTTTTCATCTATAAGACAAGAGGCGTTGAAGTTAGGTTACACATTGTAAAGTGTTTAACAATTTGTAATGGAGTAGTTTTAATAATTGAAATGTATCAACTTAAATGTTGCATTATGCATAATATAGAATGAGCTTATATCCTAAGCATTCAATATACTGACAACTATAAAATAGCAAGTTAGAGGGGATAGTTTGATAATTTGAAAGCAAACAACACTTTTATTTGTCAATTTGCTATGAAGTCAAGTGTAAATTTCATACTTTAGCAAACTTTTAAACAGCTAAAAAGAAATATACTATGAGTGAAGTATTAAAACAGATTGGTCTTAGATTGCAAGGTTTGCGAGAGTCGTTAGAAATGACAAAAGAGGTATTTGCGGCATCTTGTGATATTCCTATTGAAGATTATATAAAGTATGAACATGGCGAGAAAGACATGACCATCAGTATAATGAGGGCGATATCGGAGAAGTTTAATATTGACACTTCTATTCTGATGTTTGATGATGAACCTAAAATGAGCCACTATTTTCTGACTCGAAAAGGCAAAGGTTTATCTATAAACAGAGTGGAGACTTATAAATATCAAACCTTGGCTGGTGGTTTTAACAATAGAAAGGCCGAGGTGTTTGAAGTGACAATAGAACCTCGTGTGGCCAATCTTCCATTGAATTTAAGCGATCACGGTGGACAAGAGTTTAACAGGGTGTTAGAGGGACGGATGAGAATCATTATAGATAACAAAGAACTTATTCTGAATGAAGGCGATAGTATCTATTT
Organism: Dysgonamonadaceae bacterium; assembly: GCA_029264035.1. Classification (GTDB taxonomy): domain Bacteria; phylum Bacteroidota; class Bacteroidia; order Bacteroidales; family Dysgonomonadaceae; genus UBA2632. The sequence goes on from JARICS010000007.1 coordinate 7,646, forward strand.
TGATGCATCTTTACCACATGGCATGCAACCAATGGATGGGAAGCCAGTGAAACTCTTAGTAGTAATTATATAGTTGAACAGATAAAAACAAAACATGATCAATAAATTTTTAAATCAGACTACTTTTAGCTCAACAGATGATTTTGCTGAGAACTACCATGTGAATGTTCCAGACGATTTCAATTTTGCTTACGATGTTGTTGATGAGTGGGCTAAAATAGAGCCAACCAAAAGTGCTTTGTGTTGGGTTAATGATAAAGGCGAACATATAAGAATTAGCTATAAAGAGTTGAAAGAGAAAAGCGATCAGGCTGCATCTTTCTTTCAGCAACAAGGAATTGAGAAGTCTGACATGGTGATGCTTGTTCTGAAAAGAAGGTATCAATTTTGGTATGCTATTATAGGCTTGCACAAAATTGGGGCTATTGCTATTCCAGCTACACATTTGCTTACAAAACAAGATATTGTATATAGAAACAACGCTGCTAACATTAAAGCAATTGTAGCAGTTGACGACAATCAGGTATTAACGCACATAGATGAGTCAATGACTGATTCGCCAAGTGTTGAAATCAAGATATGCTCTGGCGAAACTGATAAACCAGGATGGGTAAATTTTGAAAAAGGTCTACAAGATGCTCCAAAGTTTGTTCGTCCAGCGCACGTTAATAGCAATGATGATGTAATGTTATTGTACTTTACGTCAGGCACTACAGGAGAACCTAAAATGGTTATTCACAACTTTATGTACCCTCTTGGTCATATTGTTACAGCCAAATATTGGCACAATTTGCACGAAGATAGTCTTCACCTCACAGTTGCCGACACTGGATGGGGCAAAGCCGTTTGGGGAAAACTATACGGGCAGATGATTGTGGGAGCAGAGATTATGGTTTACGATCATGAGAGGTTTGATCCTGCCGATATGTTAGCATTGATAGCCAATTATAAGATTACCTCTTTCTGTGCACCTCCCACTGTGTATCGTTTTCTTATCAAAGAAGACTTGACAAAATACGATCTTTCTTCGCTTGAATATGTAACTACTGCTGGTGAGGCTCTTAATCCATCGGTATTTGACGCTTTCAAAGATGCAACCGGATTAATGATTCGCGAAGCATTTGGACAGACTGAAACAACTGCTACCATTATCACGTTTCCATGGATGGAATCTATTCCAGGCTCAATGGGAGTTCCCAATCCCACGTATGATATCGATTTAATTGATACAGACGGACGCTCTGTAGAAGATGGTGAAACAGGCGAAGTAATATTCAGAACACACAAGTCTATTCCCCTTGGATTGTTTATGGGATACTATAAAGATGAAGAGATGACACGTTCTGTTTACAGCGATAATGTTTACAGAACTGGCGATATGGCTTGGAGAGACGAAAACGGATACTTCTGGTTTGAAGGTCGATCAGACGATGTGATAAAGAGTTCCGGTTATAGAATTGGCCCATTTGAAGTGGAAAGTGCTATTCTTACGCATCCTGCTGTTGTTGAGTGCGCCGTAACAGGTGTGCCCGATGAAGTGAGAGGCCAAATTATAAAGGCAACCATTGTTTTGAACTCAAAGTTCAAGGATCAAGATCAAGATGTGTTGACAAAAGAAATTCAAACCCACACTAAAAAGGTAACTGCACCTTACAAATATCCACGCATTATTGAGTTTGTAAATGAATTGCCAAAAACAATAAGTGGGAAGATTAAGAGAGCAGAGATAAGAAAGAAGTAATTAGAAATTAAGAATTCAAATCTATCGGTTTCTCTTAAGGCCGAGGTATTGTAAGGGCTGACCATTGTGTCGGCCCTTTTATTAGATCACTTGCTAAAGTATGTGTATGCTATGCAGAAAGTTTGACGCTGGTATTACAGATGAACACCAAGAAATAAACTTTTAACTTACATATATTTCATTTTCGAGGCACCCCATTTATAAACATCTTTCGTATATCTCCTCCTATTTAGAATAATAAATACTCACATGTAAAAGATTTATTTTTATTTCTAATTCTAAATAATTCTTTATTTTGCATGTTCTGTTTTCACAATTCAAACAAGGTTAGAATTTAAAACATTTCTATCACGGGGGAAATGTTTCAATTTGTTGAAACTCGAATCCACGCCCTACAAAATGATTTAAATGTCATTATTTCCTTATTGTTGCCCTATTTTGGGACATTTATGTCATAAAATCCTATTTCGCGCCATAAATTGCTTCTCCAATTTTTTGTTTTTTCAATTCTCGGCTGCATTTTCTCCATTCATGGCATATATTTGTATTATTCTGACCATAAAAGTCCATTTTATTTGTTGAAACTCGAATCCACGGCCGAGGATTGCGTTTTCATGACATGATCGTCTGATTGTAGGCCTAGGATTTGATTTCCAACTTTTTTATGGCACTTCTACGAGTGATTTGTAAAAAACAGCACCCTATTATTTATAAATTGAAACTTGCGTAGTCGTAAAAATAATATGAGTGTCAGATAAAACTCCTCGTAAGAGACAAAAACACAATTTTTCAAGTAGGCTCTAGGCTGGTTTTGATTGAAAACTGTAGATATCACATGGATTCTACTCATTTAAACAGTTGCTTTATTAGCAGTCTTTAACATCTTGTCTGTTCTAACTTTTATCTCCAAGCTCCCTCCAAATTGCGATTTGAATCTCGGATAGAGTAAGTAGTATTTGCCAACGGCAGACAAAAGTCAAAAACTCTAACCAGCGGGAAAGCTAAATATATACGCATACTTTTGCAGGTGATCCCTTTTACTTACTTTGAAAATCTATTGTAGTGGAACACGAATGTGTGCGCCATAGTTGAGTTCAATGAAGAAATCGATTAATCACGTCTTCACATTAATACAGTGACATTAATCATAGTGATTTAAAAGAGAGTGTTGCATGCTAAAGACGCAAAGAATTGCGTCTTTTTAGTAATCACGGCAAAATAGAGTGTTAGATACCCAAACACAGAGACACAAAAAAACGCTCCCGATTTATCGAGAGCGTTTTTGCTTATAATATATGTATAAGAGAACGGTCTATTAATTAACCATTCACTTTAGCCATGTGCTCAACAAGTTCAACTACTTTGTTTGAATAACCCCACTCGTTGTCATACCATGCTACAACTTTCACAAAAGTTGGGCTCAATTGGATACCTGCGTTTACATCAAAGATAGATGTGCGTGCATCACCAATGAAATCGCTTGATACAACAGACTCGTCTGTGTAACCCAATATACCTTTTAAAGAACCTTCAGAAGCTTCTTTCATTACTTTACAGATGTTTTCGTAAGAAGTTTCTTTTTCCAAACGTACTGTTAAGTCTACTACAGAAACATTAAGTGTTGGAACACGAAGTGACATACCTGTCAATTTACCGTTCAACTCTGGAATTACTTTACCTACTGCTTTAGCAGCACCTGTAGATGAAGGAATAATGTTACCTGAAGCAGCGCGGCCACCTCTCCAGTCTTTCGCTGAAGGACCGTCAACTGTTTTTTGAGTTGCAGTAACAGAGTGAACTGTAGTCATAAGACCTTCAAGAATACCAAACTCGTCATGCAATACTTTAGCTATAGGAGCCAAGCAGTTAGTTGTACAAGATGCGTTAGATACAAATTGTGCACCTTTTTCGTATTTGTCGTGGTTCACACCCATAACGAACATAGGAGTGTCGTCTTTTGAAGGAGCTGACATTACTACGTATTTTGCACCTGCGTCAACGTGACCTTGTGCTGATTCTTTCGATAAGAAAAGACCAGTAGATTCAACTACGTATTCTGCACCAACTGCATCCCACTTCAAATCTTTTGGGTTTCTTTCAGATGAAATGCGAATTTCGTTTCCGTTTACTACTAATTTACCGTCTTTTACTTCAATAGTTCCGTCAAATTTACCGTGAACTGTATCATATTTTAGCATGTAAGCTATATAATCAACATCTAGCAAGTCATTAATACCTACTACTTGAATGTTTTCTTTTGCTTGAATAGCACGGAATACTAAACGACCAATACGTCCAAATCCGTTAATACCTACTTTAATCATAATTTTTAAAATTAAATTGTTATATCAAATTGTTAATTATCTTTTTATCAGATAGCAAATGTACTCTTTTTTTTCTTTTCAATGAAACTTTTAGTGTCAAAAACCCTAAAAATGCGACATTTAAATTTGTTTCACCCTTAATAAACAGCCATTAGAAGATGTAGATGCATTCAATTGACTATATTTGCATCTGCAAATCAAAGAAACAATAAACAATAAAATACAAACTATGTCAGACGATAAAAAAATTATTTTCTCAATGATAGGGGTGAGCAAAATTTTTCCGCCCCAAAAGCAAGTTTTAAAGAACATCTACTTATCATTCTATTATGGTGCTAAAATTGGTATCATTGGTTTGAATGGTTCTGGTAAATCGACACTGCTAAAAATGATTGCCGGTATAGAAAAAGAATATCAAGGCGAAATAACTTCCGATAAGAGTTTCACAGTTGGCTACTTAGAGCAAGATCCTAAACTGGACGAAAGCAAAACAGTAATCGACATCGTGCGCGAAGGTGTGCAGCCTGTAATGGATTTGCTACAAGAATACGAAGATATCAACTTGAAATTTGGCTTGCCAGAGTATTATGAAGACTCTGATAAAATGGATAAGCTATTTGTGCGCCAAGCAGACTTGCAAGACAAACTGGATGCTGCCGACGCCTGGACTATTGACAACAGATTGGAAAGAGCCATGGATGCTTTGCGCTGTCCGCCCGAAGAGGAACCTATTAAACACCTTTCGGGAGGCGAGCTTCGCCGTGTAGCCTTATGCCGTTTGCTATTGCAAGAGCCCGATGTGTTGTTGCTCGATGAGCCTACCAACCATTTAGATGCTGAGTCTATTGACTGGTTAGAGCAGCACTTGCAACATTATAAAGGAACTGTAATTTGTATTACGCACGATAGATACTTCTTAGATCATGTGGCTGGTTGGATTCTTGAACTTGACCGTGGTGAGGGCATCCCTTACAAAGGAAATTACACCTCATGGTTGGAGCAGAAAACCAAACGCATGGAGATGGAAGAGAAAACAGTTAGCAAACGTCGCAAAACATTAGAACGAGAGTTAGACTGGATTCGTATGGCTCCTAAAGCGCGTCATGCCAAAGGTAAAGCTCGTTTGAACTCATACGAACGTTTGTTGAATGAAGACCAAAGAGAGAGCGAAGAAAAATTAGAGATTTTCATACCTAATGGTCCTCGTTTAGGCAACAAGGTTATTGAAGCTCATGGCGTTGCGAAAGCGTATGGCGACAAACTTCTGTTTGATGACCTCAACTTTACGCTTCCTCCTAATGGTATTGTAGGTGTGATAGGTCCTAATGGAGCTGGTAAAACTACACTGTTTCGCTTGATACAAGGTTTGGAAACTCCCGACAGCGGTACATTTGAAGTAGGTGAGACAGTTGTTACTGCTTATGTAGATCAGCAGCACTCATCTATCGATCCAAAGAAAACTGTATATCAAGTAATAGCACAAGATTCAGAGTTTGTAAAAGTAGGTGGACGCGATATCAATGCACGTGCCTATTTGTCAAGATTCAATTTTACAGGAGGTGATCAAGAGAAACTTTGCGGTGTGCTTTCGGGTGGAGAGCGCAATCGCCTTCACTTAGCAATCACACTCAAAGCAGAGGCCAACGTGCTGTTACTGGATGAGCCTACCAATGATATTGATGTTAACACATTGAGAGCATTAGAGGAAGGTCTGGAAAATTTTGCTGGTTGTGCAGTAGTCATTTCGCACGATAGATGGTTTTTAGACAGAATCTGTACTCACATTCTGGCTTTTGAGGGCAATTCGGAAGTATTTTACTTCGAGGGGTCGTATAGCGAGTACGAAGAGAACAAAAAGATGAGATTGGGCAATGTAGAGCCTAAGCGTGTGAGATATAGAAAGCTGTAAATTAAGAATTAAGAATTAACAGTTAATGCATCACAATTTTTTTGTAAACTGTAGAGACAATTTGCATGACGGAGAGCAGCGAATAGTAGAGACGGAGATTTATTTCGTCAGCAAAGGTCAGCTATAAACAATAGTCTTTGAATGACTCGGCAACAACTTTTAATCGATAAATTTAGAGTAAACAACATATTGGAAAAAACAGTGGAGGGTGTATTAAATATTACGCCCTCCGTTTTACCTGTTATGCGAAAAACATTTTTATTTAAATACTAAACCATACATCAATCCTTTCAACAAAACCACACACTATGAAACATCTAATTACAATAGTTCTGGCTTTTGGATTCTTTGGTTACTCATGTAGCAACAATCCAATAGAAAGTCCAACAGTTGACAAATCAACAATCAATGTAGGAGTTTTTGATGGCCATGGCGGATCTCAAACTTGTGTTTGGGAAACAGTTGAGGCTATTAAAATAGACAAAGAGATGAAAGTGCGCCTTATCACCACATCCGACATTGCTAATGGATGTTTAGATTCACTTCATGCCATCATTATTCCAGGAGGTGGCGGAAGCCGTCAGTATCTTAATCTTGGACACGAGAATCACAATCGCATTCGCAACTTTGTTGCCAAAGGTGGTGGCGCTGTGGGCATCTGCGCCGGTGCTTACTTTTTTTCTAACACTCCAGGTTATGCTTCCATTGCCATTAATGGTGCAGAAGCCATCGATATTGAGCACGATAATCGTGGTCACGGATTGGCTAAATTTACCCTATCTGATGAAGGGAAGAATATATTCCCAGAGCTTGCAACCCGCGATACTAACTATGTGATGTATTATGAAGGACCTGTTTTTATTAATGCTTCCGATACTATCAACTACATATCTTTTGCCACTATGGAGAGCGATGTACACGAAGAAGGCGATGCTCCTGCCAATATGACGAATGATAAACCTTTTTTCATAGGTAATAGTTATGGAAAAGGGCTTGTGTTCAGCACCATTGCTCATCCCGAAGCAACTCCCGGCATGCGTTGGCTCATTCCACGTATGGTAAGATGGACGTTAGGTTTGGAATATCCCTCTTACAGTGAGAATACTGTAAGGCCAACTCTTTTTGAGAAGGAAATTCTTTTCACTAAAGATATGCTCAAGCGCGAATCTGCTTACTACAGCACTTTATTGTATGGCACTGCCGAGGAAAAAGTGGAAGCTCTCAATTGGCTTGAGGCCAATGTGTCGTGGGATGCAAAAAGATTAGTACAAGGTTTGCTTTTTGATTCATCCAATACAGTAAGAATAAGAGCTGCTGAATATATTGCCAACTCAGAGTTTACCTATTACCTTCCTGATTTACGAGCTGCGTTCAAAAATGAAAAAGATGAGAATGTTAAGGCAATAATAGATTCATCTATTCAATTCTTAGAGAGTATGTAATCGATTATATAGAGAGAAGATTGAAATTGGAAAACGAAATGATGCTTTTGTATATTTTATCTGAACATAATCTCGTTAGAACCATTTAAACAAAATGAAAAGAGCAACAATCCTATTATATATTCTTAGTTCCTGTTTAGGCTTAATTGCTCAGTCAGGAACTGTCGTTAAAGGCGTAGTGTTAGATGCTCTAAATAAAACACCCTTGCCCTATGTAGCTCTGTTTTTTGAAGGAACATCGCAGGGCAATTTGTCCAACAGTGGTGGTAAGTTTATCATTGAAGCCACTGATGATGTGGTGCGCCAGCGGAAGCTCAAAGTAATGTTTACGGGTTATCACACCCAAGAGATACAACTCAGCGACGACAGCCTACATACTGTAGAGATATACTTAATGCCCGTTGCTCAGAAGGACGAAATAGCTATATTGGAAGCTATTCGCATAATGGGTGATGAGGGACGAAAACCCTTGCCTTATTACTTATACCAGATAACTAATATTGTAATTGATGATAATTTTCCGCTTGGCAATCCTGAAACAAATAAAATTGATTTATATAGATTACAAGAAATACCTGCCTACAATCATTTAGAAGGAGTCCGACTGCGATTGTCTGCTGCGACCAATGCACGTTTGCATCCCAATTTATTTGCAAAAGGCTATATGGGTTATGGCTTTAAAGATAGGAAATTGAAATATAGAGGCGAGTTAGCATGGTCTTTTGACAAAAAAGCTTATCACGAAAATGAGTTTCCGCGTAATAATATCAGATTGATTCACGAAAACGATATTTTCTCGCCTGGAGAGAATCACCCGCGTTTAGAAAATGATTTTTTATTGTTATCCTATCGTCGTTCACGAGGAGCAATGACCTACAGGAAGTTTACAGAGGTAAACTATGAGAAGGAAACACTCTATGGACTCTCCTATCAATTGTGGGGTAGGGTATCAGAAATTGAGTCGGCTTCAGCTCTAACTTACTCGGCTCTCGATGTTAATAGATATTCTGAACCCATGCCATTATTGAAATCTAAAAATGCAGGATTATCTTTGCGTTACTATCCAAATGAGGCATATATTCAAAATAAACGCAATCGATCACACTTTTCACTTACCCAACCTCTTTTTATGCTATCACATACAGTTGGTGAGAATAGCGTGTTTGATGGTAATGAATTATACCACAAAACTGAACTCTCATTTCAGAAACGGTTTGAGATGGGCAATCATGGTTTCTTAGATTTAGTTGCCGATTATCAAAAGGTGTGGACTAAAGCACCCTTTCCTTTTTTGTTGTATCCTAACGCCAACAGAGGGTTTATTGTAGATAACAAAGCTTTCTTCTTGGTGAGAGCCATGGATTTCATCAACGATGAACTTTATAGTATAAAAGCAACCTATGTGGCCGACAATTTATTGTTTGCTCGTGTCCCGTTGCTCAAGAGTTTAGGCTTCAGAGAACTTTTTATTCTCCGTGCATTTCACGGTAGTTTGAGCAATAAAAATATACCTACCAAAGAGAATGGCCTTTTTGTATTGCCTCCGCAAACCATCACAATGAACAACACCCCCTATATGGAAGGTGTGGTGGGTATTACTAATATATTGGGAGTGTTGCGTGTAGAGTATGTTCACAGACTAACTTATCGTGATCATCCCGAAGCATTGAAGTATGGAATTAGATTCGATGCTACGTTTTAA
>JARICS010000026.1 GCA_029264035.1 Dysgonamonadaceae bacterium
GTGAAGCGGAAGCTAATATTATAGTAGAAAAGTTTTTTGAAGACTTACCCGAAATGCAACGAAGGCTAACAAAAGATGCCTACAGCTATCTTGCCAACGACCCTGCAGCAAAGAGTTTGGAGGAAGTAATACTTACCTACCCTGGGTTCTTCGCTTTGAGTGTACATCGCATTGCACACAAATTTCATGAATTAGGAGTTCCGCTCATTCCAAGATTGTTTTCAGAATATGCCCATTCTAAAGTTGGCATCGACATCCATCCTGGAGCAAAGATTGGAAAGAATCTATTTCTTGATCATGGCACTGGTATTGTAATAGGCGAGACAACGGTGGTGGGCAACAATGTGAAGATATACCAAGGTGTAACATTGGGTGCATTGTATCTAGAGAAGGCATTATCATCAGTAAAACGACATCCCACTGTAGAGGATAATGTGGTGATATATGCAGGTGCTACAATTTTAGGTGGTGACACTGTCATAGGTCGTCACTCCACAATTGGTGGTGGAGCTTGGGTTACAAGGAGTGTCATTCCTTACTCTTTGGTTTATAATAAGGTAGATGTCAAAATTAAAACAGTGAAAGATTTTGAAGAGCCGAACGACTTTGTCATATAGTCTGCGTTACAAGGAATAGAAGTTCCTTGCAAATGTTGACCTCAAAGCTGAAAAGAGCTCACAAAAGTCTCGTCACATTAAATACAACAACAGATGAAATACAACAACATTTTAGAACTAATTGGCAACACGCCACATGTACGTTTAAATAGATTATTCCCCCATCATGAAGTTTGGATTAAACTCGAAAAACAAAATCCAGGTGGAAGTCTCAAAGATAGAATTGCGTTGGCAATGATTGAAGATGCAGAAAAAAGCGGACTCTTAAAACCGGGAAGTACCATCATAGAGCCCTCGTCGGGCAATACTGGCGTGGGAGTTAGCTTTGTAGGGCTAGTGAAAGGCTACAAAGTGATTGTAACCATGCCTGAGTCAATGTCTCCAGAACGCCGCAAGTTGATATCACTTTATGGTGCAGAATTGGTGTTGACTCCTCGCGAACTTGGGATGAAAGGAGCTATTGCCAAAGCTGAAGAGCTAAAAGAACAAACTAAGAACAGTTGGATTCCACAACAATTTCGCAACTTGTCCAATCCTGCCATTCATGCCACTACTACGGCTCAAGAGATAATAGCTGATTTCCCAGAAGGCTTCGATTACCTTATTACAGGTGTGGGCACGGGAGGGCACATTACGGGTGTGGGCACTGAATTGAAAAACGTATTTCCAAACATACAAGTCTTTGCAGTGGAGCCAACAGATTCTCCTGTTATATCGGGGGGAAACCCTGGTCCTCACGCTCTTCAAGGAATTGGTGCAGGCTTCATCCCCGAAACGTTAGATGTGGATGTTCTAGATGGTGCAATACAAATTGAAAAGGAAGAGGCCTATGAGTACACACGCAAACTAGCAAGCCTAGAGGGTATTTGCTGTGGCATTTCAACAGGAGCGTCTCTTGCTGCTGTTGCCAAGAAATGCGCCGAATTTACTGAAAGAAAGAAAATACTTACTTTCAATTATGATACAGGAGAGCGGTATTTGTCTGTAGAAGGGTTGTTTTAGGATTGATTATTTTGCTTTATTCATAAAAGACTATATTTGTTAAAGAGGTTGTTCCATTGTGAATAGCCTCTTTCTTTTTACCTATTCATTAATTGCATTACTTTATTTTACCTAAAATGAAGTATCTGAAAATTGTCCACATCTTTGTTGTTGTTTGTATGTGTATGTTTCAGATGATATAGTATATTTTGCACACTTAATTAATCTGAAAGCTGTGTAAAATAATTTGTCGTCTTGATTTATTAATTTACTTTTGCAAGTGTCTTTTAGACATTGTTAAATTTTAGACCTTGTTTATCACTAATCAATAAATTTAAAAGGATGAAAGTAAAATTTTTAAAGTTGAGAAGCTTGCTCACGCTCATTATGGGAGTAATAGCTTTTAGTTTGTCTGCTCAGACTCTTACCGTAAAAGGGACAGTGACAGACGATACAGGTATGACTGTTATTGGTGCCACCATTATTGAAGAGGGCAACGCAACTCGCGGAACTGTTACAGATATTGATGGCAACTACGAGTTGAGCAACTTGCCTAGCAATGCTAAACTAGTGTTTAGCTATGTTGGCTTCAAATCGCAAACAGTTTCTGTTAATGGACGATCTACAATTGACGTAGTTATGTCTTCAGACACAGAGCTACTAGATGAAATAGTAGTTGTAGGTTTTGGTACGCAGAAAAAAGTGAACCTCACAGGTTCAGTTGCTACAATTGATAGCAAAATGCTTGAAAGCAGACCTATCACCAGTGTGTCTGCAGGCCTTGCAGGACTGTTGCCAGGTGTATCAGTAAGACAGTCTTCTGGTTTACCAGGAGGTGATGGAGGTACTATCAGAATTCGAGGTACAGGTACATTAAACCAATCATCGCCAATGGTGATTATTGATGGAGTTGAGGCTTCATTAAATGATGTTCAAGCAAATGATATTGCTAGTATTTCTGTATTGAAAGATGCTGCTTCTGCAGCTATTTATGGTTCTAAGGCTGCTAATGGTGTTATCTTGATTACAACAAAAGCAGGAAAATCAGGCAAGCCTGTTGTAAGCTACATGGGAGACTTTGGATGGCAAGCGGCAACTCAATTGCCAGAGTATTTAGGGTCATATGACTATGGTGTTCTATACAATGAAGCATTAACAAACAGTGGAAAAGCTGCTAAGTTTACCGAAAATGACTTGAAGCTCTTTAAAGATGGATCTGACCCTTATGGTCATCCAAATACCGATTGGCAAGATTTGCTTTACCAAGGTTCTGGGTTTGTTACAACTAATAACTTCTCTATGTCTGGCGGTTCTGAATACACATCTTATCGTGCAGCTATCAACTATCAGAAGCAAGATGGTATTATAAAACATACTGGCAAAGAAGAATACAGTGGTAGAGTTAACTTGACCATTACTCCTTATAAATGGCTAACTACAAACATGAACCTTTCATATGCTCAAATGGATCGTACGGAGCCAAACAATGCTTATGTTGGTGGTGGTTTAGACCAAATCATTAGACAGACCAATAGAGTTGCACCTTGGATACCTTATAAAAATGAAGATGGTTCTTATGGTACTATCTCTGATGGTAACCCGATTGCATGGTTGGACATGGGTCCTCAAATAAATAACCAACGCAAAACATTTGTTGGAATAGGTTCTATGCAGATCACACCTATTGCAGATCTAAATATAAAAGCGCTTGTATCGCATAGAAATGTAGAATCGGATAATTCAGAAATGAATAAAGAGATTCAATACAATCCTTCAAAATATCATGGACCTACTAAATTGACTAAGAAGTTAAGCACAAATACACGTAACACGTTTGATTTGACTGCAAATTACACAAAATCATTCAATAGCGTTCACAATATTGATGTGTTAGCGGGTTATCATGCAGAGTCATTTGATTATAAGTATACAGAGGCTTATCGTGAAAACTTCCCAAGTAATGAATTGACAGATTTAAACGGTGGAGCTACTGCTGGAATGAAGAACGCAGGATACACTCGTGAGTTGAATATGACATCTTGGTTTGGTCGCATCAACTACGACTTTATGGGTCGCTACTTATTTGAAGCAAATGTGAGAGCCGATGGTTCTTCTCGTTTTGCAAAGGACGAAAGAGTGGGTGTTTTTCCTTCTTTCTCTGCTGGATGGAGAATTTCTGAAGAGGCATTTTTTGCAGGATTGAGAAACACAGTAGATAATCTTAAAATTAGAGCTGCATGGGGACAATTGGGTAACCAAGATGCTCTAGATGATTATTACCCAACAATTCCAACTTTGGCTTTGGGTAAAGATTATCCTTTCAATAGCGAAATAAACTCGGGTGCAGCAATTGTAAATGCAAAGAACGCTGCTTTGATTTGGGAGAAAACAACCTCAATTGGTTTAGGTATAGATGCTACAATGTTTAATAAACTAAATGTAACAGTCGACTTATATAAGAAACAGACCGAGGGTATTATCATGGAGGTGCCTGCACCTAATGAGTTTGCATTAGAAAAATTCTATGACAACGTTGGTAAATTGGATAACCAAGGTATTGAAGTAAGTGTTGATTATTTCGATACATTTGGCGATTTTGATTTCCGTTTTGGTGGTAACGTTGCATATAATAAAAATGAGTTGGTTCAACTAGCAGGTACAGATCAAATAATTGATGGCCGTAGAATTCGTAAATTAGGCGAATCTCTAGATTCATGGTTTGGTTATAAAACAGATGGACTGCACCAAAATGCTGCAGATATTTCGACCTATCCAACCAATACCATTTATCCTAATCAAATCAAACCTGGAGATTTGCGCTATGTAGATATCACAGGTGATGGCAAGGTTAATGCTGATGACCGTGGACTTCTAGGTAACTCAACTCCCACAGTAAATTTTGGTTTTAATCTTAGTGTGGGATACAAGAACTTCGATATTATGGCACTATTCCAAGGTGCTACAGGTGCTTATGGTTATATGGACTTTGATGCAATTGGTGCTGTAAATGGTGATGGTCAAAAACCATCTAAGTTATGGATGGATCGTTGGACACCTGAAAATCCAAACACAGATGTTCCACGTCTTATCGATAATATCTATGGTCCTAGTATGCCTCAAAACTCTACAACTAGTTATTGGTTGAGAAGCACAGACTATCTGAGAATGAAAAATCTACAGGTGGGATACAATGTGCCAACTGAACTACTAAAAGGAATGAATATTACAAGACTAAGACTTTACTACAGTGCGCAAAACCTATTCACGGTAACACCTTATCTTAAAGGATGGGACCCTGAAGCTCCTTCAGGTCGTGGTAGTGGTTACCCTGTTGTAATGACCAATTCATTCGGAATTAATTTAACATTTTAATTGAGTAAAAGCAATATGAAAAAAATAATATATTTAATAGCAATAGTTGCTTTATTAAACGCTTGTGGGGAGTCGTTTTTGGATACTAATCCAAATGATGCTCTATCACCAAGCACCTTCTGGAAAACTAAGAAAGATTTGGACTTAGCTCTCACAGGTTGTTATAATGGTTATGAAAGTGGAGGCAATCAGTTTTACCGTGATTGTGGATCTGACAACGGATATAATAACTTCCCTTGGGAAGGTTGGACGAATGTTGGAAATGGAAAACTATCTCCATCAGATCCAGGTGCATCTTACTATGGTTTTTCTACTATAAACAGATGTAATGAATTTCTTGCTAATGCAGATAATGCTACAGCAGTATCAGAAGCCGACAGAGCTATTTACAAAGCTCAGGTACGTTTCATTCGCGCTTATAAGTATTATATTTTAACAGTAAATTATGGTGATGTTCCTCTGATTAAAGAAAACTTTGATAGTCCAGAGGAGGCTAAAGTTCCAAGAGATTCTCAAGCAGATGTTCGCAAGTTTATTGAAGATGAACTAGCTGCAGTCATTGAAGTTTTGCCAGCGGCATACTCAGGTGGCGATTATGGTAAAGCTACAAAAGGTGCTGCTCAAGCACTTTTGATGAGATACCATCTTTATTTCAAGAATTATGATAAAGCTTTAGCTACTGCAAAGAGTATTAGTGGATATTCGTTGTATCCTTCTTTTGAAGGCTTATTTGATCCTGCAAACGAGCAAAACGAAGAAGTTATTTTGTCTGTTCAGTACACACAAGACCTTTATGAATTTGACTATACTCCCTATTTACCAAATGGTATTGGTGGTTGGTCTTCTGTAGTACCAACACAATCGTTAGTGGATGCTTTTGGTATGGCTGACGGAAAAACAATTGAAGAAGCAGAACTTGCCGGAGAATATGATCCAACAAATCCTTTTGTTAATAGAGACCCCCGATTGAGAGCATCTATAGTATACCCAGGACAAGTGTTTGTTGGTAAAGTTTACCGCTCAATTGAAGAAAGCAGTAATGATTATTATAATAAAGCTGACAATGCTTCTAAAACAGGTTATAACTATAAGAAATACACTTCTTTTCTAGACATTAACCCAAACTCTTCTTATTGGAACATGGGTAATGACGTATTTCTTTTCCGTTATGCAGAGGTTCTTTTGACAATAGCTGAAGCTAAAATTGAGCTAAATCAAATAGATGCAGAACTATACAAAGCTTTAGACGATGTACGCGTAAGAGCAGGAATACCTAAAGTGGATCAATCTAAATATAACAATCAGGAGAGCTTGAGAAAGCTGCTTAGAAACGAACGTAGAGTAGAGTTTGCAATGGAAGGACTCCGTCGTGACGATATTATACGATGGGGAATTGCTAAAGATGTTTTGAATGGCAACCTGATGGGAGCAAAAAGAGGAACAGTTCTTGCAACTACTCAGCCCAATGGTGACCACAACGTTTCAATGACATTGCCTGCTAACTTGATTGAAAGCAGATCGTTTGATGTTTCTAAAAACAACCTTCTGCCTATACCGCAAAGTGCAATTGATAAGAATCCTGCATTAAAACCAAATAATCCTGGTTACTAAATAGGTATAGAGTTATCAATTATATAATGAAAAGAGGGTGTCCGATATGGGCACCCTCTTTTTCGTTGTGATAAACTGTATTTGTTTGATAGTAATAGTTTTGTTGATGACAAAATTGAAGCTTTTAAGACGCAAATCATTACAACTCTACGATTGTTTTTTGATCTGCTCCATTATAGCCACAGCATTCTCCACACTGGTCACGTTTTTGATCGATACAGATCGTTTCTTGCCAACCTCTCTTAGTTTACACAAACGTGTGTTGGCCATTACATAGGCTATTAGTTTGTCGAAAACAGGAGATTGATAGTAGTGCGACTCTTTGTCTGCAACAAGATGAAGAATCATCTGTTGCCCTTTGAGTACAACCTTCTCTATGCCCAATGTTTTGGCAAGTCGTCTTAGTCTGACAATGCGTATCAATTCTTTTCCTTGCTTGGGTACTTTACCGAAGCGATCTTCCAGTCGTTTTCCAAATTCAAATGTTTGGAGTTCTGTCTCCAAGCCATCCAGCTCGCGGTATATTGCTATTCGTTCGGCATCGTTGGGTATGTACATAACGGGGAACATGAGTTCCAAATCGCTTTCAACCAAGACATCGTCAACAAACGATTGATCTTCTGGATCTTTTTCAGCATCGTCGTCTTTAAATACATCTTTAAACTCATCTCTTCTGAGCTCTTGCATAGCCTCTTTCAGTATCTTTTGGTAGGTTTCGTAACCAAGGTCAGCAATAAATCCACTTTGCTCGGCACCCAATAGGTTGCCTGCACCTCGAATATCCAGATCTTGCATGGCAATATTGATGCCACTGCCAAGTTCAGAGAAGTCTTCGATAGCTTGCAAACGTCGGCTCGAAGCACTACTCAACGAATAGAGAGGGGGAGCCAATAAGTAGCAAAATGCTTTACGGTTGCCTCGTCCCACACGACCCCTCAGTTGATGCAAATCGCTCAATCCAAAGTTTTGAGCATTAATTACGAGAATGGTGTTCACATTGGGTATGTCTATACCCGATTCGATAATAGTGGTTGAGATGAGCACATCGAAATCGTGATTGATGAAATCGCCAATCACCTTTTCCATCTCTTTTGGGTTCATTTGACCGTGACCAACTCCTACCTTCACATCTGGGAGCTCACGCTGTATGAGCGTTTGCATCTCATAGATGTTCTGAATGCGATTGTTTACAATAAATACTTGCCCATTACGACTTACCTCAAAGTTGATGGCATCGCGAATTATTTCTAAATCGAAAGTATGAACTTCTGTTTGCACAGGATGACGGTTGGGAGGTGGTGTATTGATAGTTGTCAAATCGCGCGAACCCATCAATGAGAACTGCAATGTGCGGGGTATGGGTGTGGCAGTCATAGTGAGCGTATCTACATTCACCTTCAATTGTTTTAACTTCTCTTTGGTTGAAACACCAAACTTTTGCTCTTCGTCTATAATCAAAAGACCAAGGTCTTTAAACTCTACATCTTTGCCAACTATCCGATGTGTACCAATAAGTACATCTATTTTACCTTCTTTTAAATCAGCTAAGATTGCTCTCTGCTCTTTGGGGGAACGAGCACGGCTTATGTAGTCAATGGTGCAAGGAAAATCGGACAATCGTTCGCTGAAAGTATGATAATGTTGTGTGGCAAGCACCGTTGTAGGAACCAATACTGCCACTTGTTTGCCATCGGTAGCTGCTTTAAAGGCAGCACGAATAGCTATTTCTGTTTTCCCAAAACCAACATCGCCACACACAAGCCTATCCATAGGGATGGGTTTCTCCATGTCGCTTTTCACATCGTTAGTAGCTTTTAGTTGGTCAGGTGTGTCTTCGTATTTAAATGAGGCTTCAAGCTCTGTTTGTAAATAGCTATCGGGCGAGTAGGCAAACCCTTTTTCTTGATTGCGTTCGGCGTAAAGCTTAATTAAGTCCCGTGCAATATCTTTAATCTTCGATTTTGTACGTTGCTTCACTCTCTCCCATGCTCCCGATCCTATTTTGTTGAGAGTAGGGGCGTCACCTTCTTTGCCTTTATACTTGGATATTTTGTGCAACGAGTGAATCGATACAAACACAGCATCGTTGTTGAGATAAGTAATCTTGATAACCTCTTGAATGTTTTGACCTACTGGTAGTCTCACCAATCCTGCAAACTTGCCAATGCCATGATCTAAATGTACCACAAAGTCGCCAATCTGAAATTGATTGATCTCTTTGAGCGTGAGTGCCATTTTTCCCGATCGTACTTTGTCTGACTTGAGGTTGTACTTATGAAAACGGTTAAATATTTGATGGTCGGTAAAGCAGCAAATCTTTAGGGTATCGTCTACAAATCCTTCGTGGAGAGTGCGATTGATGGGCGTGAAAGGAATATTGTCGCCTCTGTCTTCAAAGATGACGCGCAAGCGCTCTTGTTGTTTTTCGCTATCCGATAGGATATAGATTGTGTAATCTTGTTTCACAAAACTGCTTAGTGCTTCACTAATTAGATCGAAGTTTTTGTGAAAGAGTGGCTGAGGCTTAGTTTTGAACTCCAAAGTAGCTTCGGCCAGCTCTATATTTTTACTGTCAAATCGAATGTGCGTAAATGGTTTGCTGACTGTGTGGAAATCTGTTTTAGATAGCAGATTGGGTATTGTCATCTCCACTTCGTCCAGCTCTATGTTGAGCTCGTCGGTAAAGACTGCCTCGATGCGACTCTCAATCCATTGCATGTCTTCAAACCCTACAATGGTGTTGGGCTGCAGTGCATCAAACAATGTGGAGTCTTTAGACTTGGAGTTACCAAAATGGGGCACAATGCGTATCTGCTCAAAAGGAGATTGCGAAAGTTGCGAATCGATATCAAAACTACGAATGGTTTCTACCTCATCGCCAAAAAAGTCAATCCGATAGGGGTATTCGCTTGAATAAGAGAACACATCTAGAATACTACCTCGCATAGCATATTGTCCTGGCTCATAAACATAGTCGACATATTCAAACTTGTATGAGTCTAAAAGCTTTGACACCTCATCGCTACCAATCTCTTCCTTCACGCTTATGGAAAGAGTGTTTTGTGAGAGCGTGTTTTGCGAAACCACCTTCTCTGCTAACGCATCGGGGTAGGTTACAATTATGTAAGGATCCTCAGTTTGTTGCAGACGAGCCAGCACTTCGGTTCGAAGAATTTCATTTGCAGGGTCAACCTGACCATATTTAGCTGCTCGTTTGTAGCCTGAAGGGAAAAAAAGTACTCCTTTATCTCCCAACATTTGATTTAGGTCATGATAGAAGTAACCTGCGTTTTCTAAGTTATTTAAAACATAGACATAGGGCTTCCTGTCACGGCTGAACAGTGACGCTGCAAACAGTGCTTTGGCTGAGCCATGCAATCCCTTTACTGAGAGAGATTGAACCTCGCTCAATAATTTACTTGCGGCTGAAATATTGGCTTTTGAGCCAAAAAGTTGTAGTAGTTTTGAAATTTCCAAATTGTAGAATTTAACACACAAAGATAATCTTTTCGCTCAAAGTGAGCAAACTAATTTATAACAACACGTTTAGATTGCATTTTTTTGATGTTTAGACCTTGCATTTATTGATTATTGAAAAAATAGACGCTGTCATAGATTCTATCAATACCAATGCCTCAATTGAGGGATAGGATTTAAACTGTCAATTTTTTAAATTGCTATCAATCTACACTTTATTACACTATAACTAATCTGAAATTCCAATTATCATCTATTTTAGTTATCTTTGCACTCCAAATTTAATTGAACAATCTTATGAATACAAAAATAAAATACTCACCCGACTATATATTTGAGTCAAGCTGGGAGGTTTGCAACAAAGTGGGAGGTATTTACACGGTATTATCTTCGCGCGCTAACTCACTTCAGAAAGAACATAAAGATAAAGTAATATTTATTGGTCCTGATATATGGAACAAGAATGAAAGCCCATGGTTCAAAGAGGATGCGTCTCTGCATAAAGAATGGAGACAACATGCAGATTTAACCGATCACTTGTCTGTACGTGTTGGTCGCTGGCAAGTTCCAGGAGAACCAATAACGATATTGGTAAACTTTGAAAGTTTTTACCAACACAAGAATGATATCTACGGTCAGATGTGGCGACTCTTTGGAGTTGACTCTATGCCCTCCTATGGCGATTATGATGATTCAAGTATGTTTGCTTACGCAGTGGGCAATGTGATAGAGAGTTTCTATAAGTTTCATAAATTGCAAAACAAACATGTAATAGCTCACTTCAACGAGTGGATGTTGGGAATGGGAGCCTTGTATGTAAAGCATAATGTTCCAAAGATTGCTACAATATTTACCACACACGCAACTTCAATTGGCCGATCTATTGCAGGTAATAACTTGCCATTGTATAAAAACTTCAAGGAATTTGATGGAGATCAAATGGCTAGAGAGCTGAACATGGTTTCGAAACATTCTATAGAGAAAATTACGGCACACAACGTAGATTGCTTCACAACAGTAAGCGATATTACAGCTAGAGAGTGTGAGCAATTGCTTGAAAAGAAACCTGATGTGGTTACACCAAATGGTTTTGAAAAAGGATTTATCCCTAAAAAGGGAGATTATACAAAACTGCGCACGCAAGCACGTTCAACACTCATTAGAGTTACCGAAGCCCTTTTGGGATATCCAGTTGCGACAAAATCTCTTTTGGTAGCTCTTAGCGGAAGATATGAATATAAAAATAAAGGAATTGATGTCTTTGTTGATTCTCTAAATAAGCTGAGAAGCAATAAATCTTTGAAGAAAGACATTGTTGCTTTTATAATGGTGCCAGCATGGGTGAAAGAATATCGTGATGATTTACAGCTACGATTGCAAGAAAAAGGGCCTATAAGTGCCAATAGGGCACTCGACTGTCCTTTCTTGACGCACAACTTGCATGAACCTGAGAATGATCCTTTATTATCACAAATTAAAAGATTGGGCTTCACTAATACTAAAGAAGATAGGGTGAAAATTATCTTTGTACCATCTTATCTTAATGGCGACGACGGAATATTTAATGCCTCATACTACGATCTGCTGATTGGATTGGACGCTACAGTATTCCCTTCATACTACGAACCGTGGGGATATACTCCGCACGAGAGTATCGCATTTTCTATTCCTACTGTTACCACTTCATTATCTGGATTTGGTACGTGGGCCATAAAAATGGGCGATACAGAAGGAATTGGTGATGGAGTTGAGGTTGTTCACAGAGTTGAGGATAACTACGATGAAGTAGTTAATAAAATTGGGGATGCTTTGGTAGATTTATCGCAAAAAAACAAAAAAGAGATAGAAGAAACAAGAGATGCTGCTCTGAATTTAGCTGATTCTGCCGATTGGGAGCACTTTATAGGCTATTATAAGGAGGCTTATTGCAAAGCATTGCATAACTCAATTGATAGATTATCAGGAGCGCATGCTGTTGATGAGTAAAAAATACACTATATTTATACCCGAAAGTTTTAAAGCTTTATTTGGCTTGGTTTTCGTCTATAAAAGAAAACTATCAATACAAATAACACAAAGGAAATAATGAAAAAAACAAATAATAATAATATGATTATCGAAACTAGTCATGCAAATACACCAACTTGGAAGGATTTGCAGGTGCATTCAGTTTTACCTGAGCAGTTGCTCCCATTAAAAGAGATAGTTCGTAACTTGTGGTGGACTTGGAATGAAGAAGCTAAAGCTCTATTTGAAGTTATGGACCCTGCAGTGTGGGAAGAGAGTGATAAAAACCCCGTTATCTTGCTTCAAAGTTTAACAAAGGAACGTGGAGAGGAAATCATTAAAGATGAATACCTCATGAGTCGTCTGCAAATTGTTTACAGCAAGTTCAATGAGTATATGTCTGAAAAACCGACTAATGGCAGACCAAGTATTGCCTATTTTAGTATGGAATATGGTATGACTCATGTGTTGAAAATATATTCAGGTGGTTTGGGCGTTTTAGCTGGCGATTATCTTAAAGAAGCCAGTGATAGCAACGTAAACATGACAGCTGTGGGGTTTCTCTACAGATTTGGCTACTTTACACAATGGTTGGCGCTTGATGGACAGCAAATAGCAAGATATGAAGCTCAAAACTTTGGCAACTTGCCAATTACTATGGTTAGAAATGATGACGGTACTCCTTTTGTACACGAAGTAGAGTTTCCTGGCCGTAACGTAAAAGCACATGTTTGGAAAGTAGCTGTTGGACGTATCAATTTGTATTTGATGGATACCGATGTAGAATCAAATAGCGACGAAGACCGTTCTATCACGCACAAATTGTATGGTGGTGATTGGGAAAACCGAATGAAACAAGAGTACTTGTTGGGTATTGGTGGCATGCAGTTGCTTGAAAAGATGGGTATTGAAAAAGATATTTATCACATGAATGAGGGCCATGCTGCTCTTATCAATGCTGAGCGATTGAGCTACTATATCAATGAAAAAGGATTGTCCTTTAATCAAGCCAAAGAAGTAGTGAGAGCATCTTCGCTTTACACTGTTCACACTCCAGTTCCAGCTGGTCATGACCTTTTCGAAGAAGATATGATTAGTCGTTATCTTGGTAACTTTGCCAATAAGTTAGGTATCTCGTGGCAACAGTTAATGGACATGGGACGAGAAAACCCAGGTACAAATGAACGTTTCTCTATGAGCGTTTTTGCATTGAATACAGCACAAGAAGCCAATGGTGTGAGTTTGCTTCACGGAAGAGTGTCCAGGAGTATGTTTCAACCAGTTTGGAAAGGATATTTCCCCGAAGAGTTGCATGTAGGACATGTTACCAATGGTATTCACTTGCCAACTTGGTCTTCTTCTACCATAAAATCGATATTCAACAATCACTTTAGTGATACTTTCTACTCAGATCAATCAAACCTTGATATTTGGAGTAAAATACATGATGTAGCTGACGAGGAGGTTTGGAAGCTTCGAATGATATTGAAAAAGAGATTGGTTGACTACATCCGTTATGAATTTAAAGAAGGATGGTTGAAAAATCAAGCCGACCCACGCAGACTAATGACAGTTTTAGATGGAGTTAATCCAGATGCATTGATTATTGGTTTTGGTCGTAGATTTGCAACATACAAACGTGCACATCTTTTATTCACTGATTTAGATAGACTTGCTAAGATTGTAAACAACCCCGATCGTCCAGTACAGTTTATCTTTACAGGTAAAGCGCATCCTGCTGATGGTGGTGGTCAAAACTTAATTAAGCAAATTATTGAAATTTCTCGTCGCCCTGAATTCTTAGGAAAAATTATTTTCTTGGAAAACTACGATATGCGTTTAGCTAAACGACTTGTATCTGGTGTAGATGTGTGGTTAAACACACCAACCAGACCTTTAGAGGCTTCTGGAACATCGGGTATGAAAGCTGCCATGAACGGAGTATTGAATCTATCTGTACTTGATGGATGGTGGTATGAAGGACATCGCGATGGAGCTGGATGGTCGCTTACTGACGAGAGAGATTATGAAGACCAAGAGTTTCAAGACTCTTTTGATGCTTCAACTATCTACTCATTGATAGAAAATGAAATTGCACCTCTCTATTTTGATCAAGACGAGAATGGTTGTGCACATGGATGGGTGAAGTACGTTAAGAATTCGTTAGCTGAAATTGCTCCTATCTATACTACTAAAAGAATGATAGACGACTATTTCTCTAAATTCTACAATGTTCTTGCTAAGCGTTCTAAGCTTATTGTTAAAAATGACTTTGCAAAAGCAAAAGAGATTGCTGCTTGGAAAGAAGACATGGTAGCAAATTGGGATAAGTTTGAAGTTCTTAAAGTAGACTACGACTGCGAACAACATGCTAATAAAAAAGGTGTTAAGAATGGCTTGTGCGGACAAGTTGTGATTGACAAGAAAGATATGAAGGGCGATTTAGGTGTGGAGTGTGTTGTGGTACAATATGACTCTTCTACAAACAAAGCTGAGTTTTTAGATTCTTATGATTTCGACTTGGTGAAAGAAGAAGGCTCTAAGTTGTATTTCGAAATGCACGAATCATTACACAATCCTGGATTACATCAATACGCATTGCGTGTATATCCTAAAAATGCAGATCTTCCACATAGAATGGACTTTGCTTATATTCGTTGGATACACTAATAAAGATCGACTAAGTCGATAATTATAGATTACATAAAAAAGGTGTTCGTTGTTCTAAAAACAACTGAACACCTTTTTTTTATTTACAGTACATCTGGTATTCGTTTATCTATTCTGCAGGGTTCAATCCGATAGTGAAATGGCGCATAATAGGTGCTTCGTAGGTTATAGCATAGCCACGTGTGATTTCATTGCGTCTGTCATACACATTCTTTAGTGCAGCGGCCACCACATCCATATGGTTGTTGGTATAGGTGCGTCGTGGAATTGCTAAGCGCAATAACTCCAATTCTGGATATCGGTTTTGGTGTGTCAGTGGGTCGCGATCGGCTAAAAGTGCTCCCACTTCCACACCGCGCACACCACCTTCAAGATAAAGCTCAATACCTAACGTTTGAGCGATGAATTCTTCTTTGGGAACATGAGTCAATATTTTCTTTGCATCCACAAAAATGGCATGTCCGCCTGCTGGTCGTTGATAGGGTATTGAATATTCGTCAAGTTTCTGTCCTAAGTATTCAACCTGCTTGATGCGTGTTTCCAAGTATTCAAAATCAGTTCCTTCGTGCAATCCTTGAGCCAGTGCATTCATGTCCCGTCCTGACATACCACCGTAGGTGATGAAACCCTCGTTCATGATACATATTTTCTGACAACTCTTCCACAACTCTTCTGATCTGAAAGCCACAAATCCGCCCATGTTCACAATAGCATCTTTTTTGGCTGACATGGTCATGATATCTACATAAGAGAACATCTCTTTTACAATTTCTTTGATGCTTTTATCGGCATATCCTTCTTCACGTGTTTTTATGAAGTAAGCATTCTCTGCAAAACGAGCTGAGTCCATTTGCAATGGAATACCGTATTTTACACACAATACAGCTACTTCTTTAATGTTTTGCATAGATACGGGTTGTCCACCAGCAGTGTTGTTGGTGATGGTGAGAACTACAGCAGGAATCTTCTCCTTAGGATATTTCGCAAGTATTTTTTCAAGTTTAGCAATATCTACATTTCCTTTAAAAGGTATTTCAAGTTGCGTGTTGGCTGCTTCATCAATAGTGCAGTCAACTGCCATGGCTTTTCTGAATTCGATGTGCCCTTTAGTAGTATCAAAGTGTGAGTTGCCCGGCAATATGTCGCCTTCTTTGATAATGGTGGAGTAGAGAACGTTTTCGGCTGCCCTTCCTTGGTGTGTAGGGATAAAGTAATCAAACCCGAGTATCTCTTTTATGGCATCCTTCATGTTGTAATAAGAGCGTGCTCCTGCATAACTTTCGTCTCCCACCATCATAGCCGACCACTGTTTGTCGCTCATAGCACCTGTGCCCGAGTCTGTGAGGAGATCAATGAACACATGGTCGCTTTTCAATCCAAACAGATTATAGTTGGCCTCTTTAATCCAATTGGCCCGTTGATCACGTGTGCTTCTCTTAATGGTTTCAACCATTTTAATGCGATATGATTCTGCAAATGGTAATTTCATGATTTTATAATATTTATATGTTTATGGTAATGTTGCAACTGTTATGTAGAAGAGTTAGGTTCTTCTACATAAAGTTTGCTTTGTAAATTTAATAGGGTCAGTAGTGCGATACTTTCAGGTAAAAGTAACGCAAACTTGATACTTCATTTAGGATATGAAGTATATCTTATTGGCTGTATTTATCTCTTCGCTTGATATTAAGGTATAGCTGTTTTCGTGTCATGCTCACTTGTGTTTTACTCTTAAAATTAAGTTCTACTCTTCCGAATCATCTTGATCTTCGTCACCGTCTTGAAGTTTCTCAAATTGATCGGCTTCCTCTTCATAGTCATAAAACAAGAAATCGTTGTATGGAAAGCGAGTGATATGTACCTCTTTTGCTCTGTCATAGATCATTCTTTTCAACTCGTCTATGTTTTCTTTCTCTTTGGCCGAGATAAAGATACAATCTTCTTTTAGTTTACTCATCCACGATTTTTTCAACTCTTCCAAAGAAATATTTTGAGTCGTTTCAGGTGTTAGATCGTCTTTCTCTTTTGGTGTGTAAGAAAATGCATCTATTTTGTTGAAAACAATAATAGTGGGTTTTTCTTCCTTCTCAATCTCGAACAATGTTTTTTCAACAATCTCTATTTGATCTTCAAATCCAGGATGAGAAATATCTACAACGTGTATTAGTATATCTGCTTCGCGCACTTCGTCCAATGTAGATTTAAACGATTCTACAAGATGTGTAGGTAGTTTTCTGATAAACCCAACAGTGTCTGTCATCAAAAAAGGCAAGTTGCCAATTACCACTTTTCTAACAGTAGTGTCAAGTGTCGCAAAAAGCTTGTCTTCAGCAAAAATCTCCGATTTGCTCAACACATTCATAAGAGTAGATTTACCCACATTGGTATATCCAACTAAGGCAATACGAACTAATTGACCTCGATTTTTACGTTGTACGGTTTTTTGTTTATCTATTGTTATGAGATCTTTTTTAAGTTTGTTTATTTTGTCAAGAACAATACGTCGGTCAGATTCAAGCTGAGTTTCACCAGGTCCACGCATATATCCACCACCACGTTGACGGTCAAGGTGAGTCCACAAACGCGTTAGTCTTGGCAACATATATTGATATTGAGCTAATTCTACTTGTGTCTTGGCATTTGCAGTTTGAGCCCTCATGGCAAAAATCTCCAATATTAGGCTTGTTCTGTCCAAGATAGGTATTTCAAGTATCTTCTCTATATTCCTAATTTGTCGAGCCGAAAGCTCATCATCAAAAATAACAAGACCTATTTCGTTGTCGCTATCTTTTTGACTTTCTATATATTCTTTTATCTCGTCCAGCTTTCCTGTTCCTACAAAAGTAACAGAATTTTGCATAGTTAAACGTTGCATTACCCTATGAACGGGTTTTATTTTAGCTGTTTCAGCTAAGAAGTCTAACTCATCTAAATATTCAATTACTTGCTCTTCGGTCTCTTCTTGAGTGATGAGTCCTACCAGTATGGCATTTTCAGTTTTTAGATCAGTTGCTATAAAATCTTTCATCTATAATTATTATGGTTGTATTTAGGTTATTGTTTATGTCATAAAGTCAGACAATTAGATGTCTGCTCCGAAATTAATATTTAAATTCCTTTCTATTACAAATGTAATCAATTATTTATAGATTTAATAATTTATTTAATCTACAACCGAAAATAGTTTTATATTGCAGTTAAATTGGTTAAATCCTCCTTTACGGATTGTTTTTAGCTTCAAAAGAGATACAATATAAATAAAGATTATCAGTTAACTCCAACGTCATAAGTTAGTTTAATAAACAGATGTTGGGTTGAAAAGCGGTGTAATTATTTTCATTTAGATAAGATAAACATTTAAATCCGCTGTTAATCAAACAAAGCAACTATAACAACTTGTGCAAAAGTTAAAGAGCGAGTGAGTTAAGTGTAAGTTTGCTTAAGATACTCGCTTTATATGAAAGCAATTTGTAAAACAGTACTCATTTTATGCTATAAAATCAGAGGAAATTAGAATGTCATGGAAAATGATATTGACGATAAATATCCGAATTATAGCGAAATGTGACAAATGCAAGGTTAGTTCCTTAATGAGGGAGATTATGTTTTGGTTCACCTCTCAAGATGGGCAATGATAGATGATATTTTACAGCAAGAAAGCGAACAAGAATAACGACGGCTGCTGTGCTAATTTCTATAATTACTAAATTGAGGGAGGAGTGTTTGTAGAGTGCCACAAAGACTAGGCCCCCTATGACACAGGCCAATGCATAAATCTCCTTTCTGAAAATTAAAGGAATTTCGTTGATCAGCACATCACGTATAACTCCTCCTACCGAACCTGTAATAGTACCCATAATAACTGCCACCCAAGGGTCGAAACCAAAGTTGAGCGCTTTTTCAGCTCCTACCACTACAAACAGGCCAAGCCCAATGCTGTCGAAAGCAAAAAAAGCACTGTCGAGACGGATTAGATGGTTATGAAAAATAATAACAAAGATCAAGGAAAATAGGGTACACCATAAATAAATGGGGTTGTCCATCCAAAATGGAATCACACCAAACAGCAAATCACGAAGCGTACCTCCGCCAACAGCAGTGACAAAGCCTACAACAAAAGCTCCAAACAGGTCAAACTTCTTGGCCGAAGCTAATCGAATACCACTTATGGCAAATGCAAATGTGCCTATAAATTCAATTACATCTACAAATTGAATTGTGCTGAAATCAAACATCATTCTTTACTATTTTGGTTGATAATTTCGCAGTGTCTATTCTCTTTTTATTTCTGCAGTAATCTAAATAATCATTCCGCTTGCCAAACAAATATTCTTATCGGCATCGTACACTACTCCAAATTGACCTGCAGCTATACCTTGAATCTTTTCGTCAGCTACTATTTTGTACAAATCGCCTTGTTTGGATATGCGTCCTTTGGTAAACTCAGGTGTGTGTCGTATTTTGAAGGTAACCTCTTTCTCATCGTCAAAGTCTCCCCACACATCTTTTGTAATAAACTCGAAACCCGATAGGTTTACTTCATGACCATACTGATGCTTTGTTTCGTAACCTTTAGAAACATAGATGATGTTGCGATTGATATCTTTTTTGATTACAAACCATGGTCCACCACTCAAACCTAATCCTTTTCGTTGACCAATAGTGTGAAACCAGAATCCATTGTGCGTGCCTAATATATTGCCAGTTTCGAACTCTACAATTTGACCTTTCTTCTCACCCAAATATCTTTTTATAAAATCGTTGTAGTTTACCTTACCCAAAAAGCAAATGCCTTGGCTGTCTCTGCGTGTTGCCGAGGGCAAATGTTGATTTAGGGCAATTTCTCGTACTCTCTTTTTCTCTAAACCCCCAATAGGGAACATTAGTTTAGAAACCTGCAAGTAGTCTATTTGTCCTAAGAAGTAGGTTTGGTCTTTCACTTTGTCTTTGGCCGTTGATAGCCAAGTGAGTCCATCCTTTTCAGTAGTGTTTGCATAATGCCCAGTTGCTATCTTATCGAACTGATGGCCCCACTTGTCATTGAACACTCCAAACTTTATCAACTTGTTGCACATCATGTCGGGGTTGGGTGTCAGCCCACGTTTCACATTCTCTATTGTATATTTTACTACATTGTCCCAATATTCTTCATGAAGCGATACAACTTCGAGTTTGCAACCATACTTTTTTGCAATAAACGAAACAATCTCTATATCCTCTTCTGCAGGACAGTCAACAAAGCCATGTTCGTCTTCCATCCCTATTTGAATATAAAATATTGTAGGGTCATAACCTTGTTCTTTCAGTTGATGTACAACTACCGAACTATCTACTCCGCCTGATACTAATGCTGCTATTTTCATAATTTGATAAACTAAAGTACAAAAATACATAGAACTACCCAATATATAAAACAATCCAAAAAGCAGTGCAAGTAATTTATGTGAAATTCTTTAATAACTTATACATTGAAGCAAATGTGACGTTGTTTTTATACTGCTTTAAATTGTCAAAAGCCACCAATCCATCGATGATACGATTGGTGCATTACACTTATTAATATAAAACAAACGAATTAAAAAGAATAAATGACTATCTTTACATATTAGAATAGCCATATTGTGTTACTACCTCTAAATTAGGTAGCAACTCTTGGTATAATCTAACTTGCACTCTGTAAAAGAATTTATAAAGTGCATGGAGACTCTGGCAAAAACGTTTGCATGTGGGTCATAGAGAAGAAAAAAATAACAACATATATAATGATTAACAAATGGAATTTTTTAACCCTAACAAACGAAGAAAAAGATAAACAAACAATACTAACAGACGAATTGTCATTAGGTCCATACTTGTCCAAGCTGTTGGTGCAGAGAGGTGTAGATAGCAAGGAGAAGGCTTTTGATTTCTTTAATCCCGATTTGGCTAACTTGCACGACCCCTTTCTTTATCCAGATATGGACCTTGCAGTAAAGCGTATAGAAAAAGCTATAGGAAACAAAGAGAGAATTCTCATTTATGGAGACTATGATGTGGACGGCACCACTGCTGTAGCATTGGTTTATAAGTTTTTACGTAGGTTTACCAATAACATCGACTACTACATTCCAGACAGGTATGATGAAGGCTATGGCGTGTCATATCTGGGTATAGACTATGCTCAAAAAACGGATGTGAAACTTATTATTGCTCTTGATTGTGGCATCAAAGCCATTGCAAAAATTGATTATGCTAAAGAAAAGGGAATCGATTTTATAATTGGCGATCACCACATGCCCGATGAACAGTTGCCAAAAGCTGTAGCAGTAGTCAATGCAAAACGTTTAGACTCTATCTATCCCTATTCCGAACTATCGGGCTGTGGTGTAGGTTTCAAAATTGTGCAAGCATTTTCTATCCAAAACAACCTGCCTCTTTCTGAGATAACAAATCTGTTAGACATGGTGGCAGTAAGTATTGCTTCAGATATTGTCCCCATGACAGGCGAGAACCGCATACTTATGTATCATGGCTTAAAACAACTCAACTCTAATCCCAACTATGGTTTGAAGGGTATTATCGATATCTGTAGACTCAATAGAAAAGAGCTCACCTTAGAAGATATTGTATTCAAGATTGGACCACGCATCAATGCTTCTGGACGTATGGTGAGCGGGAATGAAGCTGTTGACTTGCTTTTGTCAACTGATATGACCTCGGCCCGTATCAAAAGCAAAAACATTGATAAGCACAATGAAAACCGGCGAGAACTCGATAAAAAAATAACCAAAGAAGCCATCAATTATATTGATAATCATGTAAACATTGAGTCTCTCAAAGGGATTGTGGTGTATGATGAAACTTGGCATAAGGGAATAGTAGGAATAGTAGCCTCCAGGCTAACCGAGAGGTATTACCGACCAGCAGTAGTATTAACAAAATCAAACGGGATGATTTCGGGTTCGGCCCGATCTGTATACGGATTTGATGTGTACAAAGCTATTGAGTCTTGTCGCGATATTTTAGATACTTTTGGCGGACATATTTATGCTGCCGGATTATCTATGAAAGAGGAGCACTTTGAAGAGTTTAAGAGACGTTTCGAAGCTATTTCTTTCGACGAAATAGAGGCGGGCACTATTCGTCCCCAACTTCTTATCGATTTAGAAATACCACTATCAGCTATCACAAATGAGTTTGTATCGAACTTAGCTAAGTTTGCCCCCTTCGGTCCTGAGAATAGAAATCCTATCTTTTTAAGCAGAGGTGTGGTTGACGACGGTGGAAGTAAATTGGTGGGTAGGGGATTGCAGCACATTAAGTTAGAGCTTATTGATGCAACTATTGATAGACCCATACAAGCCATAGCTTTTGGTTTTGCACATTTCTTTAATGAAATAAAACAATACCAACCAATTGATATTTGCTACACTATCGAAAAGAATAGACATAGTGGTGAAGCCTATACACAATTAATAATTAAGGATATCAAACTATCTGTTTGATAAAGATATCTTTAAAACTGTTTTCACAATTTGGATCGTACTATGCCATCTGAACTATTTCATCAAACCCTGCAAAAATATTGGGGTTATCAATCATTCAGACCATTACAAGAAGAGATTATTCAATCTGTTTATGATGGGAATGATACGCTTGGACTGATGCCTACGGGTGGGGGTAAATCTCTCACTTTTCAAGTGCCAGTGATGGCTATGGAAGGTATTTGTCTGGTTGTGACTCCTTTGATAGCTTTGATGAAAGATCAGGTAGACAATTTGAAAGAACGAGGCATTAAGGCAGCCTATGTATATTCGGGTATGAGCAGAGAGCAAATTATAACAACGCTCGAAAATTGTATTTTTGGCAACTTCAAGTTTCTCTATGTTTCGCCCGAACGACTTACATCTGATATATTTCTGATAAAGTTGCGCGCAATGAATGTGTGCATGTTGGCTGTAGATGAGTCACACTGTATATCTCAGTGGGGCTATGATTTCCGCCCATCTTACTTGAATATTGCAGACATACGCACACATCTACCCGGTGTTCCTGTGTTGGCGCTTACAGCAACTGCTACAAAAGGAGTTGTAAAAGACATCCAAGAGAAACTGCTTTTTGAAAAGATCAATGTCTTCCGTAAAAGTTTCGAGCGCAAAAATCTATCTTACGT
The DNA here is from genome assembly GCA_029264035.1 of Dysgonamonadaceae bacterium. GTDB lineage: Bacteria > Bacteroidota > Bacteroidia > Bacteroidales > Dysgonomonadaceae > UBA2632. The sequence continues at coordinate 22,888 of JARICS010000026.1, forward strand.
AGTGAGATATAGCGAAAGTAAAATAGATGAACTGGTAAACATACTCAACTCTGTGGCAGGCACAGCCATAGTGTATGTGCGCAGCCGAAAAGGAACAAAAGACATTGCTGATGCACTTGTAAAAAAAGGCATCAACGCCAATTATTTTCATGCAGGTCTTTCGCATGAAGTAAAGAACTTGAGACAAATCCAGTGGAAAGATAATAACTGCAGGGTTATTGTCTCTACCAACGCTTTTGGTATGGGTATAGACAAACCCGATGTGCGTTTGGTTATCCACATGGATTTACCAAACTCACTTGAGGAGTACTATCAGGAGGCGGGTAGGGCAGGTCGCGATGAGTTAAAATCGTATGCAATCATTCTTTGGAACAAACAAGACACTATCAACTTAAAGAAAAGAGTTACAGACTCGTTCCCCTCCAAAGAGGCAATATTGCGTGTGTATGAATGTTTGGCCAATTACTATCAGATTGCTGCTGGATCGGGCAATGGTTTGGTGCTCGACTTCAATCTGATTGAGTTTTGCAACAATTTTCGTCTTTCTCTTTTGCAAACCCATCATGCGCTCAATATATTGTCTCTTGCAGGCTACATTGAGTACACAGATGAGGTTGAAAACCGATCGAGACTCATGTTTCGAGTATATCGCAACGAGCTCTATACCCTCCGACTCACCAAAGAATATGATCAACTTGTACATGTCATCCTACGTAATTATACAGGCGTCTTCACCGATGATGTATATATAGATGAGGCTTTTATAGGCGCTAAGATAGGAAAAACTCGTCAGGAGGTTTATGAGATGCTTACAACTATGTCTAAGGCAAAACACATAAACTACGTTCCACAAAAGAAAACCTCCTTTATTGTTTACCCAACATCCCGAGAAGAAAATCAGTTTGTGCATATCCCTAAAACTGTTTATGAGCAAAGGCGAGACAGATTTAAGGGGAGAATAGATGCAATGATTGAATATGTTGAAAAAAAAGGTGTATGCAGAAGCAGAATGCTGCTGATGTATTTTGATGAGCGTAAAACAAAAAACTGTGGTATATGTGATGTTTGTTTGCAGAAAAACAAATCAGGACTGTCTAACTATGAATTCGGGCAAATTAGAGAACAGCTGTTAGATTGTTTTTCTGATACTAAGAGTTTTCGATTAAATGAGTTGGTAAATCGCTTAAAGCATGCTACTCCAGATAGTGAGAAGGTGATAACTGTGTTGCGGTTTATGATAGATAAAGAGGTTTTTGAGCTTGAAGACGACACAATTACTCTACGCGAGAAAAAATAAATGAAATGTTATCCATGTTTTGTTTGTTCTTTTTGTAAAAAGTGCTATCTTTGCAGTCACAAAAATAAAGGAACGGCCCCGTAGCTTAACTGAATAGAGTATCTGACTACGGATCAGAAGGTTCCAGGTTTGAATCCTGGCGGGGTCACTTTTAGGAAGCTATTTCGTTAATGAAGTAGCTTTTTTTGTGTCCATAACTGAACAAAATATGAACAAGGAGTGTATGAATATGGGTTGACCCAGATAAAATGTGAGTTTATCAACTATAAATATATCATCGTAGATCCTTCTCCATTTATTCACGACAATCGAACATCTTGTCTTATCCTGAATGATAAACTGCGAATGAAATAAGCTCTATTTTTGTTTGTAATTGCAAATAATTGTTTAAAATGCACACCGTGTAATTGGTAGTATAATGACATTTCTTTTTCAAAACATTGAGTGGTCGTACAAAATGCTTTAAATTGTTGAAACTTGCATCCACGACGGGGAAAATGTTCTAAAACAGATTATTTTCGTTTTGTTGCCCAAAATTGCTCCATTCATCGCTTCAAAATCCAATTCTCAATGGATAATTCTTTTTACATCGGTTGATACTTCAAACTCAAGCCAGTTTTTGTTTTTTCACAGGATTTATCTTCAATATTTACTCTAAAAAGCACCATTATAACTTTTCAAAACATTTCCGCGGCAGTGGATTCTATTTTCATGACATGAATGTCCAATCCACGACTGAAGATTTGATTTCCAACTCTTTTATGTCGCTTATTCGAGTGAATTGTAAAAAATAATAGCTTATTGTTTTCAATTTGACACTTGCGCTGTCGTGAAGATAATAGGTATGAGACATAAAACTCCGCGTTAAAGGCGAAAGCACAATTTTTCAAATAAATTTAAATGTAAGTTTGATAGTAGTAATTGTAAAGCAGGGCATTATATGGATTCTATAAAAGGTTTGTTTATTAGCAGTTGTTAACATGGACGTAATTCCAATTTCTCTATTAATCTTGTTTATAGAAAGTAGTACTTGACAATTGTATACATCAGTCAAAAAAACTCGCATCAGCGGGAGAGCTAAGTTTAAACGAAAGTTTTGATATTAATTCAATAAACAGTCCGGAACAAACTGACGTTATTCCAAAAAAAAGCCTGATGTGATTAATCCATCAGGCCCTATATATGCCTACTCGTAATGATAATTTAATTATCCTTTGTATAAGTGTTTTTCTTATCACAAACAATTTGTTTGTAAGAAGATCATTTTTAGTCTAATTACCTCAAAGTCTATTTCTTAAATGCAGATGCCGCTTTGCCGTAGCTGTCTTTCCAAGCTTTGTTGGCTTTGTCCAAAAACTCACCGAAGCTTTCCTTTACAATGGCCCATCTGCTTTCGGTCATACCTTCGTAATCGTCCAGCTTTTTAGTCAAATCAAGTTTTATTTCTTTCAGTCTTTCTATTTTTTTATTATACTCATCTTTAAGATCATCCGAAACATCGTTGGCTTTTTTCTCCATTTCGGCTATATGATTAATAACTTCGTCAAGAACTGAATGAGCTTTTTCTCTAAAATCTTCTTTTTTCATATCTATTATTTAATTTAATGTGTACATAATAAACGTTTGTATCATCTATTTAGTTCAAATCGTAAAAATGATATATTACAACAATATTAATATTGGTATAATTCTTACTAAGCAAACAATTCTTTATCTTTGTAGTTATAACTGTAAACCATTTTTATTTATGTTGAATATTGTAATTTTTGGTGCTCCTGGTTCAGGAAAAGGCACACAGAGTGAGAAACTGATTGAAAAATATCACCTAACACATATTTCCACAGGGGAAATACTTCGTAACGAAATAGAGCATGACACCAAACTTGGGCAACTTGCTAATAAATATATGTCGGAAGGCCAATTAGTGCCCGATGAAGTTGTAATTGATATACTTGACGGACTCTTAGCAGACAATCCCGATAGCGTTGGTTTTATCTTCGATGGATTTCCTCGCACTTTAAAACAAGGTGAGGCATTAGACAAAATGTTAAGCAAAAGAGGTGAGCGCATCAATGTGGTGTTAAGCTTAGAAGTGGATGATGAAGAACTGACCGACCGTTTAGTAAAACGTGGAGAAATATCAGGCAGAAGTGACGATACACCCGAAACTATCAAATCAAGACTACAGGTATATTATGGTCAAACAGCTCAGTTGAAAGAATACTATGCCAATCAAGGCAACCTTGCGTTGATTGATGGTATAGGAACTGTAGACGACATCTTTGGTCGAATAGAAAATACAGTAGATAAATTAAAATATTAATAAGAGGAATAATCCTACTTATCAATTTCGCGAAAAATATACACTATGTCTGGATCTAATTTTGTTGATTATGTAAAAATATACTGCCGCTCTGGCAAAGGAGGCCGAGGCTCTTCTCACTTCCGAAGGGAAAAGTATATTCCCCGAGGAGGTCCCGACGGTGGCGATGGTGGCGAAGGAGGTAGCATCATCTTTAGAGCAGATAGAAACTATTGGACATTGCTCCATCTACGTTACCAAAGACATATCTTAGCCACTCATGGTGAGGCAGGTGCGGGTAAGGGATCGTCAGGTAAAAAAGGAGAATCTAAAATTATAGATGTGCCTTGTGGTACTGTAATATACAATGCTCTCACAGGTGAGTATATTTGCGATATAACAAATCATGGCGAAGAGGTGGTTTTACTTAAAGGCGGTAAAGGTGGTTTGGGTAACACCCATTTTAAAACATCTACCAACCAAGCTCCACGTTATGCTCAACCTGGAGAACCATATGAAGAACTATGGATAATTCTCGAACTAAAGTTGCTTGCCGATGTAGGTTTGGTGGGCTTTCCAAATGCAGGTAAATCTACTCTACTATCAGTAGTATCAGCAGCAAAACCAAAAATTGCCAATTACCCCTTTACTACTCTCGTTCCAAACTTAGGAATAGTTAGCTACCGCGGTGACAAATCGTTTGTAATGGCTGATATTCCCGGAATTATAGAGGGTGCGAGTGAAGGGAAAGGCTTAGGAATTAGATTTTTGCGACATATAGAGCGCAACTCGCTTTTGCTCTTTGTTATTCCTGCAGATGCAGATGATATCAAAGCCGAATTTGATATTTTGCTCAATGAGTTGACGCAATACAATCCTGAATTGGCCGACAAGAAAAGGTTGCTTGCCATATCTAAAACAGATTTGTTAGACGATGAGTTGAAAGAAGCAATTTCTGAAGATTTACCCGATATACCTTATGTCTTTATCTCTGCTGTAACCAATTCTGGTCTTACAGAGCTTAAAGATATGCTTTGGAAAGAGTTAAACAGCCAAGATTTTATTTTAGCTAAAGAGAAAAAAGAAGAGAAGGATTCACTTATTCATCGCAATCTTGATATCAAAACGGTTGTGTTTGAAGATGATGATGATGAAGTACCTCCAGCTGACGATGACGATGATGATTTTGAAACAGATTATGAAGATTACTCCTATTTAGATCAATAGTATGTAGCACGCCTTAAACCCATTATTAAAATGAAAGAGCATCCTGAACATCCCCATCTTCTCCAGTTTGAAAGTTTAAACAAGCTAACAGGAATTGAGCATTTTTGTTCTACTCGCAATGGAGGAGTGAGTAAAGGATCTTTTTCATCTTTAAATTTGGGAAACTTCTCTGACGATTGCACAATGGATATCTATGAAAATAGACAAATCCTTTCGCGCATGTGGTACATGGATATCTCTGATTTCATAGTTCCTCATCAAACTCATAGTAGCAATGTAGCACTGATTGATGAGAACTTTATGAACATGAGTCCATCTGAAAAGATTGATGCTTTATATGGAGTAGATGCAACGATTACACATCTTAATAACATCTTTTTGTGTGCCACCACTGCCGATTGTGTTCCTGTTTTGCTCTACGATAAAGAAAAGAAAGTTGTAGCAGCCATTCATGCAGGTTGGAAGGGTATAGTGGGAGGTATATTAAAGCATACTATTACTAAAATGAAAGTGATCTATAATTCCAATTCATCAGATATAGTAGCTGCTATCGGGCCATCTATTTCTCAAAAGAACTATGAAGTAGGGGAGGAATTGATAACCATGTTTAATGTGGCAGGATTCGATTTGTCATCTTCATCATTTGCAAACCAACAAACCAATAAGTGGCATATCGATTTAAAGATAATTGTGCACGATGAGTTGGTAAAGTTGGGTGTGATGTCACAAAACATAGAAACATCCTCTCTATGTACCTTTGATGAGGCTGAGCTATTCTTTTCTGCTCGAAGACAATCAATAGTTAGCGGGCGCATGTTATCGGGCATTAAGTTAGTTGATTAAGGAATGTCTAATATTAGTTTAAATAAATAATTAGAAAAGCTTTAAGATCGTACCATTCAAGATTTCGACAATTAAAACAACAACACATATCAAACAAAAAAAAGAGCAGTTTATCTAATAAACTGCTCTTTTTTAGTCGCTAACTTTTCAATCGGAAAAGTTAGCTAATATCTTTTAGTGTATTAGTAACGGTCGCTAATAACTTTCCAATCTAGAATTTTCCATACTTCTTTCAGATGGTCAGCTCTGCGATTTTGATAATCTAAGTAATATGAGTGCTCCCAAACGTCCAATGGCAAGATTGTTGCCAAACCTCTAGTAATTGGGTTACCTGCATTACTCTCTTTTTCAATTGAAAGGTTACCACTGTCGTCTTTTGCTAAGAATACCCAGCCTGAGCCAAATACAGCTAGTCCAGCAGCAATAAATTCTTCTTTAAATTTCTCGAAAGAACCAAATTTAGAATTAATAGCTTCTGCTAATTTACCTTGAGGTTCGCCACCACCATTAGCACTAAATGAAGTGAAGTACAATTGATGATTTAATGCTTGACCAGCATTATTAAAGATTCCGCCGTCGCTCTCTTTCACGATTGTTTCTAGGTCTGCATTTTCAAACTTTGTGCCAACTATCAATTTGTTCAAATTGTCAATATAGGCTTGGTAATGTTTTCCATAATGAAGTTCCATTGTTAGTTTTCCAATTACTGGAACTAATGCATCTGTTGCGTAAGGTAAAGCTACTTTTTCAAATTTCATATTTTCAGAGTTTTTTGTGTTAGTATTGTCTTCATTGTTCTTTGCGTGGGATGAAGTACAAGAAATTGTTCCCAGGGTGAATAATCCAATAAGTAAATAATAAGCTATTTTCATTTTATTCTACCTTTATGTTTGTTTTGTATACTATATAACATACCCAAAACAATAAAGTTCGATAAGTTCCTATAGAAACTATCTATGGTAAATAGGTGATATCAAAAAAGCCATAGTTTACGATTAAACTATGGCTTTAAATGTTACTTCAGCAAGAATGATACTTATTCTACTTCAACGGAGCATCCTTTTTATCCTCATTATTTAATGAGCCATTATCTTCTTCTTTTTTCTCCTCAGCTTCATCATTCTCATTTTCATGAATGAAGATCTCTTTTTTATCATCAGAAGGAGAAAAGCTTTGAGCTTTATCAAAATCTTGAATTGTTTGTTGATCTTTATCAAATAGCTCTTGAGAGCGCGACACCCAAGGACGTTTACCAAATATAAGCTCTAAATCGGCAGCATAGATAATCTCTTTTTCTATCAATATTTCAGCCAACTTAGCATGACCTTCTGCATTTTTACTTAATATCTCTTTTGCTCTAGCATATTGCTCTGCAATAAGTTTTTTCACTTCAGAGTCAATTATCTTTGCAGTTTCTTCACTATAAGGCTTTGAGAAACTGTAATCTTGCCCTGAAGAATCATAGTAACACAAGTTTGCTAGTTTGTCGCTCATGCCTAAGTATGCAACCATTGCATTTGCTTGTTTAGTCACTCGTTCAAGGTCGTTCATTGCCCCTGAGGATATTTCACCAATGAAAAGTTCTTCTGCAGCACGTCCACCCAATATGGCGCACATCTCGTCTAGCATTTGACTTTTGGTTGTTATCTGCCTCTCCTCTGGCAAGTACCAAGCAGCTCCAAGAGATTTGCCTCGAGGTATAATGGTTACTTTCACCAAAGGGTTGGCATGTTCTAGCATCCAACTCAATGTTGCGTGACCTCCCTCATGTATAGCAATAGATTTCTTCTCTTCTTGTGTGATAATCTTGTTTCTCTTTTCTAATCCACCCACAATTCTATCAACAGCATTCATAAAGTCGATGCTTTCCACAAAAGATTTCTTTCCTCTTGCAGCGATCAGGGCTGCCTCGTTACACACGTTTGCAATATCGGCACCCGAGAAACCTGGTGTTTGGCGAGCCAAAAACTCAGAATCAACAGATTCGTCAATCTTAATGGGGCGAAGGTGTACTTTGAATATCTCTTTTCTATCGTTCAGGTCTGGCAAATCAACCGTTATCTGTCTGTCAAATCGTCCAGCTCTTAGTAGAGCTTTATCAAGAATGTCAGCACGATTGGTAGCAGCCAATATAATTACACCACTGTTAGATCCAAATCCATCCATCTCTGTCAATAGTTGGTTCAGTGTGTTTTCGCGCTCATCGTTAGATCCCATGTTCACGTTTTTACCACGTGCACGTCCAACAGCGTCTATTTCATCAATGAAAATAATGCTTGGTGCTTTCTCTTTTGCTTGTTTAAATAGGTCGCGCACTCGCGATGCACCTACTCCCACAAACATTTCCACAAAATCTGATCCTGAAATAGAGAAAAATGGAACATCGGCTTCGCCTGCAACAGCTTTAGCCAACAATGTCTTACCTGTTCCTGGAGGGCCTACAAGTAGTGCACCCTTGGGTATTTTTCCACCCAAGTTTGTATATTTCTTAGGATGACGCAAAAACTCTACTACCTCTTCCACCTCTTGTTTGGCTTCTGATAGACCTGCTACATCTTTAAAAGTAACTTTAATTGCCGAATCTTTGTCGAAAAGTTGCGCTTTAGATTTGCCTACACTAAATACGCCACCAGCTCCACCACCAGCACCTCCAGATGACATGCGACGAATAAAGAATACCCATATTAAAATAAGGAGTATAAATGGAGCAAAGCCAAGTAATATTCCGCTTATTGCAGAAGATGAGTCAAAAGAGTATTTTATATCTAATCCTTTTTCTTCTGTTGCCTGTTTAAATAATTCGGCAGCTTTGTCAGCTGAAGGAATTGTTGCTACTACACTTGGATTAGACTTCACCTTGTCAGCATTATCTTTGAAGATATGTCGAATTGAGCCCTCTCTCACAACAGCCTCGACAGTTTCTTTTTTGGTGTAAACCACTGCTTTTTCTATTCTGTCTTCATTCACATATTGTTGAAATTCAGACCATGTAATCTCTTTCACCGAGACATTCCCGCCAAAAAAGAACATGCCTAAAAGACCTATTATAATAATAGAATAAATCCAGTATGGATTAAAAGGAGCTTTAGGTGTTTTATTGCCCAATTTGGGGCTAAACTTTTTCTTGTTCAGATTTTTATTATCCATTCTTCTTAATTCAGATGCAGTAAATTATTTTAATGTATTAGTGTAACAAACCAGCTATAAATAAGTTTTAGTCTAAGTTTGGTATGTTCACAATTTTAGCGTCAGACCATAAATTGTCTATGTTGAAAAAGCTTCTCAACTCAGGAATAAAGACATGTACAATAATATCCCCATAGTCTATCCCAACCCATTCTGCTAATTGCTGACCTTGTACTCTTATTGGGCTCTCTTGTATATTTGTTTTCACAACATGCTCTACAGATTCTGCCACTGCTGATACTTGGCTAGGCGAGTTTCCTTCGCAAATTACAAAATAGTCACAAATCACCCCTGGAATACCTCTCAAGTCAATAGTAGTTATGTTTTTGCCTTTCTTCTCATGTATTCCGCTTATAATACTATCTAGTAGTTGTTTGTTTTCTTTCATTCGTATGTTTAAAAAAAGAGAGATACAAATCAGCACTCATGCTATTTCTTCGCACCTATCGATGTTGTATGTATATTTATAAATAATTGTTCACTTGATTGTTTAGTGCAAAAACAATGCCAAAGCAGCACTATGTGAAATAATAAAGAAAGTGCCTAAGAACAAACTTTTACCAATCAAAAAAAATCATACAATCTGTTGGTAAAAAGCTCGTTATTAAGCACCTTTTTTTAATGAAGATAGTAAAATATTATAAAGTCTCTAATTTGAAATTCTTCCAAAGTACTTTTATTCCTCCACCATCGTGTATTTGTAGGGCAATTCGTCCTTGTCCCTTGCCAATTTTCTCATCAGTTAGGTCCACCATCTCTTCGCCATTCAACCATGTCTTTATGTTATCGCCTTGCAAACGAATGCGCAGTGTGTTCCATTCACCTTCTTTCAATGCTTTTTGTTGCTCGTCATTTATTTCAGCAATCCAGCCACGTCCATAAGATTCGTAAATGCCACCCGTTCCGTGTCCCATAGGGGCCACTTCCACTTGCCAACCGTTTACTAAAGCTACAGGTTCAACAAATGAGCGAATAAATACACCCGAGTTTCCATCTGCTTCTTGTTTGAAATCAACCGAGAAGTCATAGTCATTATAATAGTCGCGTGTAGCCAAATAGCCATACTCTTTGTCAGGACCACTTTCACAAATTAGCAATCCGTCTTCCACATACCATTTTTCAGTTCCATAAGCTTCCCAACCTGTTAGGTCTTCACCATTAAATAGTTCTACCTGTTTTGTTTGACGTGGAAGTTCTTTTATCTTCACGTTTCTAAACCAAGCAGCCGATCCATGATCTTGCAAGCATATCACACCCTTCGTGGCCAAGCCATATTCAGGTGCATCTACCCATTTACCACTATTCTTGCGAGCGTGCCAGTCATCAGTCCATGCTTCAAATTCTACCACCTTTTCGCCGTTCAACCAATGCTCAACATGACCATTGTCAAATACAATTTTAGATGTATTCCATTCGCCAGCAGGTTTCACATTTGTTTTTGCAGGATCTGTTGTATGCATAGCATAGTCAGCAGCAGTTTTTTGCCAATCCTCAAGAGTTTCAGGAAAGTTGTCATCGTCTATCAATTGATATTCTGGACCAGTAACATAGGGTACTTTAAATTTTGGATTCTCTACCACATGATATAGCACACCGCTATTTCCTTGGTCAGCAATCTTCCAATCCCACACTAATTCAAAGTTTTCATATTGTTTTTTGGTTACAATATAACCACTTTCATCACTTCCATCGCCTTTAGCCTGAATGGTGCCGTCGGTTACAAACCATGGAATTGTAAGCTCATCACCATTATAGTCGCGCCAATTGTCAAGTGATGTTCCGTCAAATAAAAGTTCCCAACCTTCAGCTTGTTCCGCCTGAGTAAGTTGGTTGTGTGTAGCTTTTTCGCCACACGATGCTAAAGCAAAAGCTCCTGTGCATGCCATTAAAAGTAAATTTTTGATTTTCATTTTTATTATATTAAACTAAACATGAGTATATATTCTCACAAAGATATTGATAATTTAAGAATTAACTGCGATATTTGCAACAAAAAGAACGTGAATGTGTTTGTTTGAAGTCTTATAGAAGACAATTGTTTTTTACTTTCAATAAAAAACTACTAAAACAATCAGCATCTTCTTTCATTCTTGATATAGTAACGCTAATTATCTTAAATTGTTTGTTTTGAGAATTATAGATTTAAATAAAGATACTCCTCGCAAAGGAATGGTGGCCACAATGGGTTTTTTTGATGGGGTTCATTTAGGACATCGTCATCTTATAGGTCAAGTTGTAGCTGAGGCCAACCGTTTAGGTCAAGAGTCAGCAGTTATAACCTTTCCTGTACATCCACGTAAGGTGCTTGACAAAAGCTATCAACCCCCTTTGTTGTGTGGTTTCGACGAGAAACTTGAACAGTTGGGCACAACAGAAATTGATAACTGTATTGTGTTAGACTTCACCCTAGGCATATCTCAATTGACAGCAAAGCAGTTTATCCAACAAATTTTAAAAGATAAGATAGGTATTCAAACCTTGATTGTTGGATACGATCATCGATTTGGTCACAACAGAGAAGAGGGTTTTGAAGATTATGTTAGGTATGGTAGTGAGGTTGGTATCAATGTTATACAAGCCTCTGCCTACAAGTTTGGCAAACAAACTGTAAGCTCTTCTCAAATAAGATACCTTCTTGCGCAAGGCGATATATCACTGTCAAATACTTTTCTGAATTACAACTACACCATCACAGGCAAAATAATTGAAGGCTATCAAATGGGTCGCCGCATTGGCTTCCCAACTGCCAATATTAAACTTTGGGAACGTTACAAAGTAATCCCTACAGATGGAGTATATGCAGTGAGAGTACACATCGAGGAAAATGTGCATGACGGAATGCTCTATATTGGCAACAGACCCACACTCCACGAAAACTCCCACACCAGTGTAGAGGTCAACATATTTGACTTTGACGAAGATCTATACAACAAAACACTCACCGTTGAGTTTGTGGCTTTTGTTCGCCCCGATATTAAGTTTAACGGCGTTGAGCCACTTATTGCTCAAATTACAAAAGACAAAGAGACGGTGAAAGAGAAGTTGAAGGGATATGATGCTAAACATAGAAAGTAAATTTAAGACTGAAAAAAAAGAATTAAAAGCTATTGTCAAGTAGTTTATCATATGCAAATAATATTGTAGCGACTGAATTAAATTGACAGTCGAGAATTTATTTTTTTTGAATATCACATCCGTATATCGGATAAATGCATTTGAGGTTTAGAAGGGTTGTAAAATTCTCCAATTAATCCACATCTATATAAACCAAAATCTCTTTACTCTATATGTTTTCGACATCTATTTGTCTTCAATGTAATTGTTTTTGAGGATATATCAACATTAATCGGCCTCTGATATTTTGTTTCCTTAACGAGCGAAGAGTGGTTTATTTCTAATCTGAGAGATTTTAGAAATATACCGAAGTTGTTTGGTCCAATTGTTGACTTTTTCGAGTAGTTTCAGCCATGTTTACTCCTAAATTGTTTTACACTGAGTCCGATTGCAATCGATATATGACTGTCGAGAAGTTAAAAAGGAGCGATTGTGTTTATGCATGTTAAAGAGTAGTGCTCGCAAAGAGTAAATGACTCTTGAAAGTGACTAACATTTTATGCGATACAAGTTACCAACATCGTTATATTTATAAAATTCGCAAACAATAGAAATAATCAACATCGTTTTATTTCTAAAATCCGTAAACAATAGAAATATACAACATTGTAATATTTTTTTTGATTATCACATCACATCCTTAAATTGCTGTATATGTGCTTCATGCAACAATGGAGTTTATGCTATATTCTCATTCTATATATTGCTGATAGTCCTATAGTCCTATTCATTTTTGTAGGTTCACAACAATCGTTATTGCGAAAACATATATTTCATGCAAAAAGATCATTTAGACATATTAAGATATATGTTATTAAGTGTAATTGCTTATATCCTTATAATTCTATGCTGCCAGGCTGGAAAATGTTCAACTGTTAGTATCTAAAATAATAGTTTACCAGAATGAACTATAACAATAATATTTTGATTATGAATGAACACTCTGCTATTCTAATTCCACATTTCATACTCCACTTACCAAGTATCTCGCCCCTATAACTCAACTATTTTCCACTACTCTTGTTGTATTAGTAAGACGAAACTACTAACCGAACCTAAAAACAAAAGAATATTATGGATTATCAAAAACTAAACAACGGAATTGAAATACCTTCATTGGGATTAGGTGTTTTCCGCATGGATGACGAAAAAGAGGCATATAATTCGGTGCGCAAAGCTATTGA
>JARICS010000044.1 GCA_029264035.1 Dysgonamonadaceae bacterium
CAGCCTCAACTTGTTCCTGTATTAATTTAAAATCAACGGCGTTCAATTTTTCCTCTACAAATTGGGTTATTTGAGGTCCAATTACTTTAGCATCCATTGTTTTACTCTTATTCACTGCATAGATAAATGCTTCAGTAGAAATTCCCATTGTAATCTTCTCCGATTCTTTATCTGCCAATTCTCTTTCTTTACTAATATATTCAAGTGCTTTTACGTAATCACCCTCTAGTACGCTTATAACCCTTAAACAATAGTAATAATCTCGAAGCGATGCCCTCTGCTTAATGTCGTATTTATTCAAGTCAGCTAACAGATTTTCTTTAACCATAGCAGCCAGTTCAAAGATACTTTCCTTGCTTTGTACAATGGCTACAGCATCCTTATTTTTTAACTCGTAAGAATGTTTGGGTAAATCCTCAGCTTTTAAGATAATTATTTTATCCTGAGCTTTCACAAAACACAAAGACATGAACAGCACTAAAAATAAATTGATAAACTGTTTCATAATTATAAATATTTTAGTGAACTATATCTCCATAAGGCTGGATTTTAAAAATAAATTTAAATGGCATAATATTACTTGAACATATTGGTCAGTTTAGGCTAAAAATTATTTATAAAGGTATCAGTTTTTACTTCTCATTTTTAATTAGTCTGATATCATAATCCTTGTTTTCGATTAAGATTCAATTATTAATTGCTCAATCTAAAATCAATTAGTCTTTTTGTTTAATATACCCATGTATTCTGACGTTTAGCTCTCTTTATTTATATAGAATAAACGTTTTAATTTTATTTTTGTTCATGTGCATACAATTGATATCCTATGGCTATTGCATTAACAGTTAACATATTAAAAAAAACTTCACCTCAACATGTACGAAGCTTTTGTTTATAAAGAATGCCGAAAATTCCATCTATTTATTTAGGAGTTGCAACTGATAATATTTGATTGGCAATGTCAATATTTTTTGGTGCGAAATTCAATAATGTAACATCTTAATTGAAAAAAATAATTGCATCAATGCACATTAATATTGGCGTTGATTTTTGGAAATTGGTTTATTAATGGCATATATAAAGGATGAAGACTAAATGTATCTTAGTCTTACTCTATTATCTAACAGCAATAGAAGTTCTTTTGCAGAGTTGCATAATACACTAGCAATTGGAGATACCAATCATTAGGACAACGTTGTTTTCCTCTTGTCAACAATTATAAATATTATCATTAGTATTGTGGCAATTAATGCCATAACAGAACCAAAATAAAAAGGTGCATTTGAATTGACTTTATCGTAGAGTATACCTGCAATTAAACTCGCAGGTAGCAAGGTAATACCGAGTAAAGAATGATATATACCAAAACCAGTTCCTATTAAATCTTTAGTCACAATATCTGAAATCATAGCTTTCTGACTACCATCTGTCAATGCACTATAAAAACCATACAACATGAATAAGAAAATATAAACATTTATACTATTATATCTGCCGAAAAAATAATAAACAATGGCATATACAAAGAAACCAAGGGCAATCAATTTTTCACGACCAATTCTATCTGATAATTTCCCTATTGGTATTGCAAGCAATACTGACACTGCATTAAATATCATATACATAAAAGGAATATAGGCTTTTTCAATTCCTGTTTCACTTGTTTTCACAAGTAACAAAGCATCAGCCGAATTGCCAAGTGTGAACACGAATATTATTACAAGAAAGTAATAGAACTTTTTGGGCAATTGTTTTAAAGAGATTTTATTGGTGACTGCTGCATTATTTGACTTTGCTTCTTTTATGAAAATAACAATTGTTAGTACACCGAGAATTGCAGGAATAGTTGCTATTAGAAAGATGTATGAGTAATTTAAAGGGAAAATTGACAACATCAAGAAAGCAATCAATGGGCCAACAATAGCCCCACTATTATCCATTGCTTTCTGAAAGCCAAAAGTTTTACCAGCTTCATTCTTTTTAATAGAACCACTTATAAGACTATCTCGCGGTGCTGTTCTTGAACCTTTTCCGATACGTTCAAAAAATCTAAAAAATAAAATATGAATTGGTGTTCTTGCTAATGCGTATAAGGGAGTTATAATGGCTGTAATACCATATCCGATAATCATGAAAGGCTTGTTTTTGCCAATCTTATCACTCCAATATCCCGATATTGCTTTTAATAGAGATGCTGTACTTTCGGCAATCCCTTCAATTAATGAAATGGAAGTTTTAGATGCCCCTAGTGATAACAAAAATAGGGGCATTACACTATAGACCATTTTGGTTGAAGTGTCTGTGAAAAAACTTGTTAGCCCAATAAAAAAAGCATTTTTCTCTAGACCAAATACTTTTCTCTTCTCATTCATTATTTTAGACTTTTGGCTGTGTCTTGTTTATGCTACCTAACGGTTATATATATAACAAATATACAAAGACTACTTACAACATGATGTGAATAGATAGATATATATTCGTATAAATTTTTCAATGAGAACAAAATGAATTGTAACATTGTAGTGATAGGTCGCGATCTATTCCTACTATCAGCAAATGATCAATAGTGATACTTCTTTCGTTTGCCAATAAAGAATAATATTGTAACAACAACAGCCATAGCCTCAGCCAACACAATGGATAGCCAAATGCCATCAAGTCCCCAAATGAGTGGAAAAACCATAACAGCTCCTGCTTGAAACACAAGTGTACGCAGAAAAGAGATAAGTGCCGATGTCAAACCATCGTTCATAGCGGTAAAGAAGGATGAACCGAAAACGCCAACTCCTGAAAAGAGGAATGCGAATGAGAAAACAAGAATGGCTCTTTGTGTCATGTCCATCAACACCTGATCGTAGCCTACAAATAGCATGGACAAAGGTTTGGAGAGAAGTTGTGCAGAACCAAACATCAGTATTGAAAAAACACCCATAATGACTACACTCTTTTTGAGTAGACTCTTCAGTTCGTCGTGATTTTGTGCGCCAAAGTGATAGCTGATGATGGGTGCAGTGCCAACAGCATACCCGAGATAGATGGAGAGGAAAATCATATTGACATACATCAGCACACCATAAGCTGCAACACCGTTTTCGCCAGCATATTTGAGCAACTGTACATTGAAGAAAATACTAACCAGAGACATGGAAACCATGTTCATGAGCTCAGAAGAACCATTGGTTAAAGTCTTCAGTAGTGCTTTTCCATCATATTTAGTCTTAGTGAGATGTAAGAGACTGTTGTTTTTACGACCGAAATAAATTAAAGGAATGATACCACCAACCAAAAAACTGATAGCAGTTGCCAATGCAGCACCCACCAATCCCCAAGAGAAAACAACAATGAAGAGAGCATCCAGTAAAATATTGGTTAGACCTGCAGCAAGGGTTACATAGAGTCCTATTTTGGGTTTCTGGGCTGCTGCAAACAGTATTTGAAACTCTGATTGAAGTACAAAAGCGGGAATAGTGAATGCAAGCAGTCGTCCATAAAGAATACTGTCTTCCAACATTTGCCCTTCTGCACCGAGGGATGAAGCAATGGGACGCATAAAAACAACAGCTAATATTGCCAATACAATACTGATGGCTATAGATACATAAACAAGGAGTGAGAATATTTGATTAGCTTTTTTCTTTTCTCCCTCCCCTATGGTTTTTGCAATGAGTGCACTACCGCCACTGCCAAACATAAACCCTATGCTACCCAAAATCATGATGACAGGGAAAATAAAGTTAACCGCAGCGAAAGATGTTTTTCCTACAAAGTTAGATACAAAAAAACCGTCAACCATAACATAGATTGAGGTAAACACCAACATGATGACAGCTGGGAAAGTGTAGCGCAATAACTTTTTATAGGTAAAGCTATCGGAAAGTTTAATCATTTATTGGTTCTCTCATGCCATGAGTTTGCAAATTGAGCAACAGCTAGTGTCAACTCATCCATTTTCCAATCTGTTGTATTTACAGTGAGATGATAAGCCGATCTATCTCCCCAAGTACTATCTGTAATAAGACCACGTGTTTGTGCTCTGCTTTTATCTATTTTTTGGATTTTACGTTGCATCTCTTTAGCGTTCTTGCAGTCATCTTCTTGATCTCGTTCGAGACAGCGACTGATTTTGACTTCCATATCAGCACACACAAAAATGTTGAAGGGCTGAAAATCACGAAGCAAAATGTCTGCATTTCTTCCGACAATGACGCAGTCTTTTCCGGTCTTTGCAATCTGCTCTATCACACGTTTTTGCTCCAAAAGCAAGTCTGTGTGAGTAGTATCTAAAGGCATTCCAACAACAGTTTGATGAAAACTGATAGGTAATGTTTGCCACTGATTTTGCTCTATGGTTCGTTCCACATAGTCCTCATCCATTCCTTTGTTAGAGGCAATGGAAGCAATAATTTCTTTGTCGTAATAGTCATAGCCCAACACATCGGCAAGTCGCTTACCAAGCTCTCTGCCTCCACTGCCAAACTCTCTACTAATGGTGATAATTTTCATATTATTCCTGTGTCAATTCATTATGAAATAAGACATCTTAAAAGTTGAGTCCTAAATATTCATATATCTATATCTGCTACAATGAGCTCTTGATACATCTTAACTTATTTATATAGCATACAAATATACAAAGTCTATATACAATATATTGAAAACAGCCAGATATATTCACTTCTTTCCAAATAAAGAGCAAAAACGCTTTATTTTTGATTCAAGTATCTCTCCATCTTTTTATCATGAGGTTCTTCAATAGATAATATGAAGACAGTAGCCCACAACCTATTTTTGGGAATGGTAAAATCAAATTCAGTGTGTATCTTTTGAAACGAAGCTACAATACTGGGTGCCAAACCACCAGCCATATCTAAGGTTTCTTTCACTGATTTGAAATACGCATCGTTCTTTCCAATTCTCTCTAAGTAATCACTATATTTACCATTGCGCTTTAGCTCCAATAATTTATAATTGTCTAAATTTTCGTAGATAGAGTCTTTATATACTGTCTTTCTTATATGATTACTCATATACCAGAATTCATTAAAAACTGTAGTATCTATACTTTCAAGGAATTTATATTTTGCCTCTTCCTCAAAAGGCACAAAAAATCTAGAGCTGTCTTGCATAGTTTGATTAATTTTGTCTATTAATTGATGATAAGCTTCCTCAATATCTTTATTGCCTGTTATTTCAATAACCCTATCATCAACATAGTGAATCATTTTCTCAATTTCTTTCACTTCACTTGCAGTAAATACCTCATTGAGATCCTTGTCTGATTGTAAATTAATTCTTTGTTGACAAGAAAAAATTGTCAATCCAGTTAAAATCAACCATGCATATTTTATCTTATTCATCCTTATTTTAGTTTTATAGATTACTCATTAATATAGCAAATATACAAATAATAATGACCCCTCGATTGGAAGATACAAATAAAGGGATCGACATTAAAATTATGTGTTTAACCTTTTTTGCTCAGGCAGAAAAATAACAGGCCGGACCTCGTAAGTCTGGTAAAGTTTTAATTGATTTACTTCAGATATAACGCTCTTACAGAGCTAAATACAAAGCATACAACACTATCTTTCTAATGGAGTAAATTAAAACGTTATTATCAATAATGAAATATATCATTAAATGCTACGGTCATTTGCGCACCGTTGGAAGAAACAAATAAAACCTGCATTCAATCCAAAATTGAAATACAGGCTTTATAAAATATTACTTAGTAGACGGGCTATTGCATGACCTTTTGTTTCATCTTCTGTCAATTTTATTTCCATCCTATTATTCGTTTATTCCATTTCAAACCATTTTATAGACGTATTACATCTTCATTGGAACTTCCATCAAAAGCACACGTGCATTTTCTGTTGCTTTTACATTAAAGGAGTCTGTGTTCCAAATACCCATACCATCTCTTTTGGATAGTTTTTCACCATTAATCTCTACCTCTCCTTCAAGAATAAATGCATATACTCCATTACCCTCTTTTTTAATTCTGTATTCATCAGTAGTTCCTTGAGTGAAGTTTCCTAAGTGAAACCATGCATCTTGATGTATCCAAACTCCTTGCTCATCTTGGTTGGGCGATAAGATTTGATAAAATTCATTCTCTTTTCTAATGTCTTGCAGAGAGATCTGATCGTATCTGGGTGTTACATTTTTCTTATTCGGAAATATCCAAATTTGAAGAAATTTCACCTCTTTGTCTTTGTTTTTATTGTATTCAGAGTGTGTAACTCCTGTTCCTGCACTCATCACTTGCACATCGCCTTCTTTGATTACGGTGATATTGCCCATACTATCTTTGTGCTCTAAATCGCCTGCTAAAGGAATTGACACAATCTCCATGTTGTCATGCGGATGCGTTCCGAAACCCATTCCGGCTGCCACTGTGTCATCATTTATAACACGTAGCACACCAAAATTCATTCTTTCTCTGTCATAATAATTAGCAAAGCTAAATGTATGGTGCGAATTTAACCAACCATGATTTGCGTGTCCTCTTGTATCTGCTTTGTGTATTAATGTATTCATTGTCTTATTTTTTATTTGATAAATGATTATTTCTAATTTATAAGACCTTTAAATCTATATCTTTTATTTGCCTTATAATTATAATGCAAAGATACGGCAGTTGAGAGCACTGTGGAATATAAAAAAATGGGGTAAGCTTATGAAAATCCGATATCTAAGATTGAATCTCGTTTTTCTTGAAGTTGGAAGGAGATAACTGGGTGTGTTTTTTGAAAAAAGCACTGAAGTTGGCCGGCTCATTAAAACCCAATTCATAAGCAATTTCCTTATTGGTAAGATCCGAAAAATAGAGCAATCTTTTTGCTTCGGTTATTATTCTTGCTTGAATATAGTCTTTGGCAGTATTTCCAGTTCTTGCTTTGAAGGTTCGGTTCAAATGATCGGGTGTGATGTATAGCTCATTTGCATAGAAGGTGGTAGAGTGCTCTTTTTTATAATTCTGTTCCACAGCTTTTTTGAAAGATCTAATGAGATTATCTCCTGTAGTATCTACATCCATTTCGATGGGGATGATAGCACAAACATTATTACACTCAATAAGCAATAACTTTAGAAATGCACTTATCGACATACACTTCATTTGTGTATTGCTACCATAAAGGTCAAAGATTTGATTTGCGTAATGTTCTATGGCATCAAATTGTTGTTTATTGGGCTGCAATGGTGGACTTTGCCCATAATTTTGAAAGAGATTGAGACTTTCAATAAAAGATAAGGGAATAGAATTTTCTACTAAGAACTCAATGGAAAAAGTCATTGCAAACCCAATAGACATTTCCGACTCTATCACTTGGTGCACTTGTCCAGGAGCAACAAAGAAAACCTGTTTGTTTGACAACTCATAGGTGTTGAAGTCTATTTTGTGTAGACCTTTTGCTCTATTTACAATTAAAACTGTGTAGTAGTTGTGTCTGTGTGGTTCGTCGGCTTTTCCGTTTTGCTCGATGTAGATATCCTCCATTCTGAAAATTCCAAAACTCACATCCTCTTCATCTTCAGAGTATACTTTTTGGTATGTTTTGACACTGTCCATTTTTAAATATCTATAAGGAGTTTAAATTTATTCGTCTAAGTTAGTTATATTTTGGTGTAAGATGCTATTCAATTTTTGAAAACTACTTTATAAACCCAAGTTCCTATAAAGTAAAACACTGCTATGAACCCTATCAATAGCAGACCTCCCAACAACCACCCAATATTACCCATTGTGAATGCGAATCCAAAGAAATAGGTTTCAAGACTTTCAATGGGTCGAAATACTACCGATACATTGTTTGGTTTAGATATCACATCTACAAGCAATATAAACACGATATATCCGATGAATGAACCAATACAGCCTGCAATGATTTTGTTTCTACTCATACTTTATATTCGTTTATTCATATTGAGATGCTAAATTAAGTCTCTTTTCAAGAATGATGTGTCTACTAATGCATCTATAGGACAAATATACAAAAACAACTTGCAACTTGATACGATCAATCATAAATATTTACACTATCGAAACTATAGTTCTTTACAAATCAACCATTTATAATATGTCTGCTATTCTTTCATTTATTTCAATGTGAAAAATATGTTATAAATAAGATGTTTGCGCCTAAGTAGGCGATACATTTCAATAGATATAATTAACTTACAGCAAAAACAGACTTTCAAAAAAAAATACAACTATGGATATTGCAAAACGATTCTCAGAAAACCCAATTCTTCGTCCTTCCGACTTAAAACCTGGTATTGATGGCATGGAAATAGTTTGTCTTTTGAATCCAGGTGTCTTTAAGTTCAAAGGAAAAATATGGTTATTGCTTCGTGTGGCGGAACGACCCAAACAGCTTGAAAATAAAATTAGTTTCCCTATCTATAATGAACAGGGCGAAATTGAAGTTTTAAAATTTGACAAAGATGATCCAGACTTAAATGCTTCTGATCCAAGGGTTATTAACTATAAAGGAAAAGATTATCTTACCACAATGTCATATTTAAGATTGGTGTGCAGTGATGACGGAATTCATTTTTATGAAGATGAAAAATACCCACCTATCTTTGGAAAAGGAAAATATGAAACTTTTGGAATAGAAGATTGTAGGGTTGCTACTACTACAGAGGGTTTTATGCTTACATTTACAGCAGTTTCAGAATTTGGTGTAGCTGTTGGACTCATCAAAACAAATGATTGGATTAACTATAGCCGCGAGGGTTTGATTTTCTCTCCTCACAACAAAGATTGTGCTATTTTCGAAGAAAAGATAAATGACACCTACTATGCTTTGCATCGTCCAAGTAGTCCAGATCTGGGCGGTAATTATATTTGGATTGCTGAGTCGCCTGACCTTATCCATTGGGGAAATCATAAATGTATTGCTACTTCCCGGCCAGGTATGTGGGATTCAGCAAGAGTTGGAGCAGGAGCAGCTCCCATAAAAACAGATAAAGGTTGGCTCCAAATTTATCACGGAGCCAACAGTGATCATCGGTATTGTTTAGGAGCACTATTGCTTGATATTGACAATCCATCGAAAGTATTGGCTCGTAGCATTGATCCAATTATGGAACCTATTGAACCGTATGAAAAAACTGGTTTTTTTGGGAATGTAGTTTTCACCAACGGACATTACATCGAAGGAGATGACCTGTTTATCTATTACGGCGCTAGCGATGAAGTCATTTGTGGTGCTAAACTCTCTATTTCTGAAATTTTATTGACTTTAATTTGACAAACATTTTAAATATATGCTATCCAAGCTAAATACTGAGTATAAATACTTTCAGACCATGCCACACAATATGCGGGTGTTGCTTATCACTAATATGCTCTACTCATTGGTGTTACCCGTAGTAGAAATATTCATGGCAGCATATATAATGCGCTATTTTTCGGACACTACCTACGTTGCACTCTTTCAGGTAGCTATGTACACTGGCATTATCATAACATCTCTCACAAATGGGTTTCTATTGAAGCATTTCAAGGTAGCTCACTTGTATAGCCTTGGCATTCTGCTAAGTGGACTCTCTATGGGAGGGATGATGTTTGTAAAAGACATTACTTTAATTGGGCTAATTATTTCGGGCACATTGATAGGCGCTGCATCAGGATTCTTTTGGACCAATCGATATTTGATGGCTTTGAACAGTACAGCTGACGAAAATCGCAATTACTTCTTCGGTTTGGAAACCTTCTTTTTCACTATTTCAAATATAACAGTTCCAATACTTATTGGAGTATTGCTTGCTTCCTTTGATGGAGCTACTATTTTCGGAAGGGTGTTTGATGTTTATTCAGGTTATCGAATAGTTACAATTCTTGTTTTTGCAATAACTATTGTGGCTGTCATATGGCTTTCACGTGGCAAATTTGAAAATCCTCCACAAAAAAGATTCCTCTTTTTGCGTTTTGATAAGCTTTGGAATAAACAGATACTTCTAGCAGCATTCAAAGGTCTGGTGCAAGGGTTTTTGGTTACTGCTCCCGCCATGCTTATCATGCGATATGTAGGAAAAGAGGGAGCATTGGGATTAATTCAGGGCATTAGCGGCGGACTAACAGCAATTTTAGTATATACGTTAGGACGTTTCACAAAGCCTAATCATCGCATTGTAATATTCAGTGTAGGTATATTTATTTTTTTATTAGGTACTATTATCAATGGAATTGAACTCTCCATGATTGGAGTAATGATCTTTGTTTTATGTAAAGTATTCTACCAACCCCTTCATGACTTGTCTTACTTTCCTATTATGATGAAAGTGATAGATGTGGTTTCGGAACGAGAAAACCGCAACAATTATGCCTATATACTCAATCATGAATTTGGCTTGTATTTAGGTCGAGTTGTAGGCTTAGGCTTATTTATATTTCTTGCTTTTTATGTGTCTGAAGCCTTTGCTTTAAGATATGCACTTATTATTGTAGCAGTAATACAGCTACTGTCGATACCTCTCGCAAAAAACATTCTGAAATACTCTTATTCTGATAATAAATGAAACAGTCTGGGGAACCTGAGCCTGTCGAAGGGCGGTTGAATATTGCAGGTATGATAAATTACTAAGAGGGCTGCTTCCAAACAGGTTTTGCCAACCTGTTAGGTATTTAATCTTCTATCTTAAATAATACCTAACAGGTGTTTGAAAACCTATTAGGAGCCTGGTTTAATGTCAGAATGACAATGTTGTTCAGGCCCATCAACGCTGTCATTTCGACACGTAGTGAGAAATCTGTTGGAATATTCTTCAAATATTGAAGGGATTCTTCACTTCGTTCTGAATGACAGGGTAGTCAGAATGACAATACTATTTTAAACCAAATCCACAATTTGTTTTCTACATAAAAGGACAAGTCACGACTTGTCCCTACAATGTTTATATTTTCCCTCACAAATATCAGTTCTCACCATTCACCATCCATTTTTTGTTCCTTAACTAATTATCGCTACTTATCAGCTAAGTATTATGAATATCAATCATAAACTAACAATAAAACATAAACTATAATGTAAAATTTGGTTATTATAATTGTTTGAATCGCAAATTGAACAATTCTTTTTTATACTCTCATTGTGAGGTAGGTACAGCGTAAAAGTGCATTATAGTGCGAATTGTTGAACAATACTCAACTGTCCATTATTTTTATATGATAACCATACAGCATATATTTGTCGTCATAGACCATAAGATACTGATTAACATAATTCTTGTCAAATAAATTGTAATAACATGGACAAATCAATGCTTAAATTTAAAAAGGTAGTGTCGCCAAGTGCCACATTACGAGTAATGAACACTGGTATGAGTATGAAACTCTCTACCGAAGATATCAAAACATCTGTTTTACGCTCAGCCACTTCAAGGCTAAAAAAACAGGGATATCTATTCCGACTATCGGATAAAGGACTAGGCGGAGTTATATTATATGTAAAAGGGGGTTATTTGTTGACTATAAATACATTACATAACTAATAAACACTAAAAATACAATGAATAAAGAAACATTCTACTTTTCGCATGATTATAATGCGAGAAACGATATTAAGATAAAAAGACTAATAGTAAAACATGGCTATGAGGGATATGGAATCTTCTGGGGTTTGATTGAAGACCTATATCAAAATACGAACGCATTGCCGTTAGATTATGAATGCATGGCGTTTGATTTTAGAGTTAGTAGTGATTTGATAGAATCTATCATCAATGACTTCGACTTGTTTGAGGTTAAGGAGGACACTTTTGGTAGTTTATCGGTAAAAAGAAGGTTGGACAAGCGAAACGAAAAAAGCTTGAAAGCACGTGAGTCAGCCATGAAGAGATGGGGAGATAAAACCAAGACATCGAAAAACAGATGCGAAGGCATTGCTATAAAGGAAAGTAAAGTAAAGGAAAGTAAAGTAAAGGATAATACTAATACAAATACAGTGTGTGTGTTTAATTTTAAAAAGTCTTTGCTTGACTATGGATTCAAAGAAGAGTTGGTGGACGAGTGGATGGCTATTCGAAAAACGAAAAAATCAATTAACAGTCAATTCTCATTTAACTCATTTATTTCTCAGATAGAGAAGACTGGCGCGGAAAAAAATGAGGTGTTGCAGCTAATTGCAGAAAAACAATGGGCGGGATTTAATCACGCTTGGATGAAAGAAACAAATAATATCAGATATAACAACATAAACAGTTTTGAAAATGAAGCAGATAGGAGAGATAGAGAAAGCGCTAAGCGTAAACAAGAAATTTACGAATACGCCCTAAGCGTCGGGATGGTTGGCGGTGAAGAAAAACGAAATCTTGATGATATATGGTGACGCTCATAGTTTTGCATTGACCTTCAATCCCAGTGTTCAAATCAAGTGTGCCATGAATATAGAGCGATGGCGGCGGAAAGTAATCGGAAATAGGTGTTGAAGTTATGAGGGGGAGAATTAAAAGTTAAAAGTTAAAAGTTTAACTGGCTGACTCTAAAAGCGATGAGCGAATAATCCTTATTATTCTGACTTAATAACCCTGTCATTCTGAACGTAGTGAAGAATCTGTATAAAGAATAGCAGAATAGTCTGACAGATTCTTCGTTACACTCAG
>JARICS010000061.1 GCA_029264035.1 Dysgonamonadaceae bacterium
CCTGTCGAAGCCTTTTTAATTAACAGAGCTATAGTAATTTACCTATCACATTTAGCCAAGTTCAATGACCGCATTGATTGGATAGTTATTTCACTACACTTTAACAATCACAGATGAAAAACATTGGTAATATACCCTTGGTATAACCAACAAGACGCCCAAGATGGTCGTCTCTACAGTCAAAGCATTCGCATAGTACTCTGGAAGTATAAAGCAAAAAAAATAGCAACCCTCACGGATTGCTATTTTTATATATTGAAATATTATTTCTTTCTCTTATTTCACTTTCTTGTAACCATATACTGCACGCTCGCCAAGTTGCTCTTCAATGCGAAGCAATTGGTTGTATTTGGCCATACGGTCAGAACGACTCATTGAACCTGTTTTGATTTGACCAGCGTTAGTTGCTACAGAAATGTCAGCGATTGTTGCATCTTCTGTTTCGCCTGAACGGTGAGAAGTTACACTTGTGTATCCATGACGATGAGCCATTTCAATTGCATCTAAAGTTTCTGTTAACGTTCCAATTTGGTTTACTTTGATAAGGATAGAGTTTGCACAACCCATTTTAATACCTTTTTCCAAATACATTACGTTAGTAACAAACAAGTCATCACCTACCAATTGAACTTTGTCGCCCAATCTATCAGTAAGTATTTTCCAACCTTCCCAGTCCATTTGATCCATACCATCTTCGATAGAATCGATTGGATATTTTTCAACTAATTCAGCAAGGAAATCAACTTGTTCTGCAGGAGTGCGAACTACACCTGAATCGCCTTCATACTTAGCATAGTTGTAGTTTCCACCTTCGTAGAATTCAGATGCAGCACAGTCTAAAGCGATTGTGAAATCGTTTCCAACTCCGTAAGTATAACCAGCATCTTCAATAGCTTTCATGATAGACTCTAAAGCATCTTCGGTACCGTTAAGTGCAGGTGCAAAACCACCCTCATCACCAATAGCTGTACTTAAACCACGACCTTTCAATACTTTTGCAAGAGCATGAAAAACTTCAGTTCCCCAACGTAATCCTTCGCTAAAAGTAGGAGCTCCAACTGGACGAATCATGAACTCTTGGAATGCAATAGTAGCATCAGAGTGAGATCCACCGTTGATGATATTCATCATTGGAACAGGTAGTGTTACAGCGTTAGTTCCACCAATGTATCTGTAAAGCGGCATTCCCAATGCATCAGCAGCAGCTTTAGCTACAGACAAAGAAACACCTAACATTGCGTTAGCACCAAGGTGAGATTTTGTTTTTGTTCCATCAAGAGCGATAAGTAATGCGTCAATTTCAGCTTGTTGTGAAGCATCCCAACCTAAAAGCTCAGGAGCGATAACATCGTTAACATTAGCAACAGCTTTCAAAACACCTTTACCACCATATCTTTTTGAGTCTCCGTCGCGAAGCTCAACAGCTTCGTTTTCCCCAGTTGAAGCACCAGAAGGTACTGAAGTACGTCCAAATCCACCACACTCTAACATTACATCAACCTCAACAGTAGGGTTACCTCTTGAGTCTATTACTTGTCTACCGATAATACTTTCAATTCTCATGTTTTTAATTTTAAAATGATAATTATATTGATTTCTAAAATATACAATCTTAAATGTGTTGATTACACATTAAATTTAAGAATACAAATATACAATATTTTATAGAATTTCGTTTGGTTTACACCTTTAATAAATGCAAAGGAATGATGAAAAAGTGGTGAATAACAACTATATAGTGGAAAGATTTACGAATTTTCAATTATGAATTGCGTTTTGAATACTATAACCTTTTATAGATCTCTAGTATACATTCGTAATATCAGATATGTAATGGGTATTCTATCTGTTTAGTCTATTCGTCGCTTATTGCTCGATGTTAGCTTGTAGCCCTATGCTCTACTTAGACCAAACCAGTTGAATAAGCGCACTCATATTGTCTGTGACCAGTCTTACAGAGATAGCTAATAAAATAACTCCGAAAATCTTACGCATTATATAAACGCCTCCAACACCCATAACCCTTTTCACTAAGTCGAGATTTCTCAATACAAAGTAAACAAACAATATATTAACAAATACAGCTATAATAATATTAATTGTTGCAGTTTGAGCCCTCATTGACAGTAGAGTAGTAAAACTACCCGGACCTGCAATTAGCGGAAATACTACAGGCACTAATGTAGAAGACTCCTTGGGGCCATCATTTTTAAATATCTCTACACCAAAAATCATCTCTATGGAGATTATGAGAAGAACCAAACCTCCCGCGACAGCAAATGATTTGAGGTCTACTTGAAATAGACCCAAAAGCCACTCTCCTACGAATAGAAATATAATTAAAATGACAAAGGAGTAAATAGATGCTTGTGCAGCATTAATCTTCTTACCTTGACTACGCAAATTCAAAAAGATAGGAACAGAACCAGTGGCATCAATAATGGCAAATAACACAATGAAGGTGCTTACTATTTCTAGAAAATCGATATTGAACATATTTATTATTGTTTTGTGGAATCTTTATTATGTGTTTGCTAGCTATATAAGCTATATGAACTACTTGAGTAGCTTATTATTCAGCGTGTAAAAATACTGAAATTACACCTTATCTCAAAGCAAACTATCTAATTTATCTTTCGCTATATGTATAGGAGTTAATTTGAAATAGCTATTGTGTGCAAAGTTGAGATACTTAATGATGACAAATGCATCGAAGTGATGAAAGAAACGTTTTTCGAAAGTGTCTGCTGTTGCAGAGTTTTGGTTGCAATCGGTTATAGCGGCGAGTAGATTGTTGTCTGCTAAAAACTGCTGAATAGAAATATGCAAATCTGCTATCAAATCTTTCACTACCGCATCAGATTGTTTGTAAAAATTGATGCGCAATATAAAAAAGCTTTGCAAAGCTTGGAAAGCCTCCACCGAATAAACACGTAAAAGACCATCATCTGTTGCTATTATTTTCTCTAAAGCAGGGCCAGTGCCAAAAGGTATGCGGTGTGAGAATCGTGCTTCGGGATATACAAAAGCCTTCAACAACTCTACTGTCCTGCCTAAAAAGAATACTTTCTGAAGAAAGTAAAAATCCTCACCACCCTGCTGACGACCTATCCCACCAACACGCACATAAGCATCGGCCAATACGGCAAAGGCAGAACCAATGGTGTGGTAATAGTAGGGGCAGTCTATAGCTTTTAAAGCATTACGGAAATACCAGATATAATCTTCGTACTGATCTATGGCACTTAGCAAAGCAACATTATTATTGTTAACACGATGCTTGAAATTCAATACACAACAATTAGGCCTATAAGTACTAAACTGATTCTCTATCAATTGTAGGTAGTTTTCAGACACTGTACAATCTGCATCTAATGAGATGATAACACCATCGTTATTTCCCGATTGCAAAAAACCTCTCACAGCCCACTCCATCCCTATTTTTCGTGCCAATCCTACTCCAGCATGTTTGCGGGGAAGGTTTTCACATAGCAATGCATGAAAAGAGAGTTTGGGTTGACTGTTTTCGATTGCAAAAGCAGCTAGCGTATCGTATGTTTTTCTATTGTTTTGAATGGCATTCTCATCGGATAATTCACCAGAGTTGACAACTACCAATACACCTACAGGATTTTGTGTTGACGTACACAACATAAGACTTCGGAGTGTGGTTAACAAATCGGGCTCATCAAAACAAGGAATAACCACAACCATGCCATAATCAAAATCGGTTGGTATTGGATATTTGTTATACGCTTGATGCTTTTGTATGTATTTTTTCCAGTGTTTCATGTTGAATAGAATTAGTTATTAATAGTGTTTAAAAAAGAATGTAAAACGCATTATTCTTTACTCTCACTACAACAAAAAAAAAGATGCTTCAAAGTTTCACCATCAATGTAAAACTTCAAAGCATCTATGTATATCATCCTCTTTTCATCTATTGTAAGATGAGTGAGTAAGTGTTATTTCTTCTTTTCTTCGGAAGTAGCAACAGTAGTTGCAGGTCCGTAACGCTTGTTTAAAAATACAATTACTTCGTCAGTAATGTCATATTTTGGATGAGACAATAGTATATTGTCTGATGAAGTGTTACTCAATATCACATCAAAGTTTCTGGTAGCATTGTAATCTTTCAATGCTCCTCTAATGCTGTCAGACAGTTGCATGTTTAGCTTTTGTTGCTCTACTTGCAACTCATTGCCTAACTTTTGCGCCATATTCTGATACTCCTCTCCCATTCTTTGAATGCGACGTTGCTCTTCTTCTGCTCTTTGTTGTGTCAGAAATGCATTGTTCTCCAACTTGCGTTGAAACTCTTGAGCTGCTGTTTGCACTTGACGCTCTTTTTGAGTTAATGATGCACGTGAGTTCTCTTCAATTCTCATCAATGCCTCATTGAGGTCTGTAGCAAAATTGTAATTCATTAGCAACGAGTCAACATTTACATATGCTATTGGTAGAGTTGCACTATCGCCAGCTGCATATTGAACTTTAACGTGATCGCCACCATTTTTAGGTGTAGAGGTAAAGTGTAGAATGTAAAGCAAAATTAATGCAGCAGCAAGTATGCCGCTGATAACATAGTTATTCTTCATTTTGATATATTAATTTATAAATTATCGGATTTAAGCATTTCCATCACTGGACTAACATAACTTTGTATATCTCGTTCTTGAGAAGAAGCACAAGTTATACCGCGATCCATCATCGCCTTATTGCCACTAACATGTGTATTTACGAAAGTTCCTTTCTTAGTAAAAAAAACTCTAACTCCCATTAGCATAATGGCTATACCTAATACAATTATTGAAATGATGATAGTTTGTACCATAGTTTTTCTTTATTTGAGAGGCAAAGATAGTTTAATTAGATAATTATTTGACAAAAAATCATCTTAAAGATACAAAAATCTTTGCGCTCCTAATTATTTCTCGTAAATTTACAGAATAAGATTACCATTTAAGAGTGCCACCATAATTAATTGACCCTATGGTTGACAAAATTAAATGTAGCAACTATCATCCTGAACAGTTAAATTATAGACATTATAAAAACCTTACAAGTATGACGATCAAAGATTTAAAACCAACCGAGTTATGGAGTTATTTTTATGATATAACACAAATACCTCGCGCTTCAAAAAAAGAAGAGAAAATACTGACCTATTTACTCGACTTTGCAAAGAAGCACAAACTTGAAGCCAAACAAGACAAAGCAGGCAATGTGTTAATAACAAAAGAGGCAACTAAAGGAAAAGAAAAGCTTCCTACAGTTATCCTTCAGTCGCATGTGGACATGGTGTGTGAGAAAAACACAGGTGTGGAGCATGATTTCGACAAAGATCCTATCGAAACTTATGTAGATGATGGTTGGCTAAAAGCAAAAGGAACTACATTGGGTGCCGATAATGGTATTGGTGTAGCTGCACAATTGGCAGTGTTGGCGTCTAAAGATATTGCCCATGGCAAAATAGAAGCCCTATTCACAATTGACGAAGAGACTGGATTGACGGGAGCTTATGCTTTAGAGCAAAACTTCATGACAGGTAAAATTCTATTAAATCTTGATACTGAAGAAGAAGGAGAAATTTACATTGGTTGCGCTGGAGGAAGAGGCACAAAAGCTTTTTTCAAATACAAGCCTAAAGATACTCCTAAAAACTACTTTTGGTTTAAAGTAGAAGTAAAAGGTTTGAAAGGTGGTCACTCGGGTAGCGATATAGATCACGGATTGGGCAATGCCAACAAGATTTTGACCCGTTTCCTTCACCAATTTCTTGACGAGGAGTACAAGTTAGTAATCTCGGAAATAGATGGCGGCAATCTTCACAATGCCATTGCACGGGAAGCTTACGCTGTAGCCGGAGTAAAGAGCAAGCACAAAGAAACAGTACGCGTAAAACTCAATCATCTATTGGCAGATATGCAAGACGAATTGAAGCATACAGACCCAGGTATTGATATTACGCTTGAATCTATCGATGCTCCCAAAAAAGTAATGGGTGCAAAAAAAGTAAGAAAAATCATTTTAGCACTTACTGCTTGTCCTCACGGGGTGATAGATATGAGTCGCGACATTCCTGGAGTAGTAGAAACTTCTACCAACTTGGCCTCCATAAAAATGCGTAAGGACAACATTATTGAAATTGGCACCAGCCAACGTAGCTTGACAGAATCTGCTAAGCATAATGTTGTTAACATGGTGTCTTCAGTATTCAAATTGGCCAAAGCCGACGTGGTGAATAGCGAAGGATATCCAGGATGGAAACCCAACCCAGATTCACCCCTATTGAAACTTGCTAAAGATCAATACGAGAACTTATACAAAATAGCTCCCGAGGTGAAAGTTATTCATGCCGGATTGGAGTGTGGTCTTTTCGTTGAAAAGTATCCCGAATTGGATATGATTTCCATTGGACCTACTATTCGTAATGCACACTCGCCTGACGAAAAAACAGAAATTGCTTCTGTTCCTAAATGGTGGGATTTCTTTGTACAACTGTTAGAGAATATACCAGCAGAGAAGTAAATGGATTGATCAATAAATTCTTAATTGATATAATATAAAAAAAGGAAAACAGTCTTTGAATATATAATGCCGATTGATTGTTTTCCTTTTTTCTAATACTTACACTATGTATAATTGAATGGGAATTATCCCCATTGATATCGATTACCATGCATTACAAACATAAATTTATTATAACCTGTTGCATTGCATTGCTTTCTCTTTTATATACAAAGGTATCTGCACAAGACAACTTCCGAATCATGTTTTACAATGTTGAAAATCTATTCGATACCAAACACGATTCATTGAAAAATGATTATGACTATCTTCCTGGTGGTTTTATGAATTGGAACAATTGGAAGTATTGGGAAAAACAGCGCAACATTGGGCGTGTTATCACTGCAGTTGGGCAAATGCAATCACCGGCATTGGTGGGATTGTGCGAAATAGAAAACGATAGCGTGATTTTTGATCTCACTAAACGCTCACCTATACGTGCTCAAGAATATGACTACATTGCAACCAACTCGCACGATTGGCGTGGTATTGATGTGGCGCTGCTTTATCAACGAAATAAATTTAAATTGTTAGAGAAAAACGAATACGAATTAGTAAGGAGCGACAAAGATGCGCGTCCAACGCGCAACATATTGCATGCCGTGGGTAAAGTAATATCGGGAGATACGTTGGACGTTTTTGTTTGTCATTGGCCATCTCGCTATGGTGGGCAAAAGTTATCTGAAGGAGGTAGGATAGATGCAGCACAGCTGTTACGGGATAAAGCAGATAGCTTGTTTGCTGTTCGTCAAACTGCAAACATCATCATTATGGGCGATTTTAATGACCATCCCAACGACAAGAGTATTTTCAAAGTACTCAAAGCTCGTAGTCTCAACTACCATCGCAGTCAAAACGAATTGTACAATATGTTTTTTCACCGTATAAAGGAACGTGATTTCGGCACCCTCAAATACCAAGGACAATGGGGTGTGTTGGATCAGTTTATAGTAAGTGGCAATCTTTTGATGAGAAATCATAGAGTGAAGATTGATGATAACAAAGCACACATTTTTAGCGCTGACTTCCTAACAGAAAAAGATGAGAAATATGGAGGCGTTCGTCCTTACAGGACTTATCTGGGTCCCCGATACATGGGTGGATTTAGTGACCATTATCCTATATATATGGATTTGATAATAAAAGCACCTTGATTCAATATCCGCTAAAAAGCAAAATATTGAAAATACAAATAACCTCCTATAAAATTATAGACCAAATATATATACTTATAACCCTTAAAACCGTAAGTAATTGAATCTTTTTTCTAATCTTTATATTAAATCCTTTGTTTCTGAAATTAATAAACTCTATTTTTGTATCACTCAAGATAAGTATACTAAACATTCTAAAGAAAAATTCTCATGAATCCATTATTGTTCAATTTAAACGGCTGGGAAATTCCAATTATAGTTCTCGCAATTCTTCTTTTATTTGGAGGAAAGAAAATACCTGAATTTATGAGTGGATTAGGCAAAGGCATCAACAGTTTTAAGAAAGGATTAAAAGATATTGAAGAAGACGTTAAGTCTGACACTACATCTGAAACTAAATAGTTTTCCCTTTTCATTTTTTTAAACTCATAGGTAATACTATACATTACATATGAGATAAAACAGTACAATTCAAAAACCGGTAGTAATCTCTATCGGTTTTTAAAAACCAAATAGATTGCAATAAAGCAAATGAGCAAAGATGAAATGTCCTTTTGGGACCATTTGGATGAATTACGTGGGCATCTAATTCGAATTATTTTGGCCTTGGTTGTATTCACAATCGTTGGTCTCATTATTATCCCTAAAGTATTTGACAGCATTATTCTTGCTCCCCGCGATTCAGGATTTATCACCTATAAATTTTTCGAGAAAATGGGAGAATACGTTCCCTTTCTCCCCGACTTTTCAGCCGATGCCTTTTCTGTAACCATCCTCAACATAAACATGACCACTCAGTTTATGACCTATATTTCAACCTCCTTTGCATTTGCTGTTCTATTGTGTATACCTTATTTGTTCTACGAGATTTGGAAATTTATAAGCCCCGCACTCTACGAAAATGAAACAAAAAACATCAAGAAAGCTTTCACTTTTGGAGGCTTTATGTTTCTCATTGGTTGCTTGGTAGGATATTTCATTGTGTTTCCTCTTATTTTCAGGTTCTTAATCACTTTCGAGTTGAGTGCTAACATAGAGAATATGTTATCTTTAGACTCATATATGAGCAACTTCTATATGCTCATTCTAATAATGGGAGTGGTTTTTGAATTACCCTTAGTGTTTTGGATACTCTCTAATATGGGTCTTGTGTATAGATCATTCTTTCGTACATATCGTCGACATGCCATTGTGGGCTCGCTCATCTTAGCTGCTCTCATCACACCTTCAGGTGATCCTTTCTCACTTTTTGTAGTTACCATACCACTTTACCTACTATGGGAGATCAGTGCTTTTGTAGTGCATAAAGATCCTCCAGTCGAAGAATTACCCACAATATTCGAATAAGTAGGTAAATAGATTTTATATAAATGCCCCAATCAACAGAAATTGATTGGGGCATTTAACTCTCTAATATTACAATGAGGAGTCTGTTAGTTAATGTAATCTATCCACACTTCCCTGCCAACTGCACCCCAAACAATATAAAATGGAAGTGTCAAAACCTTCCAGCGATTCGTGGTCGTGAATGGGTATTATCTCTTTGTCTTGGTTTACAATGACTACCAATCGTTCTCCTTCATTATTTTTTAGATAAAAGCGGTGAATCTGACACTGTGGGCATAACTTCTTTCTCATTCTACATCCTCCTTCTTAGCCTCTTGCCATATCTCCTCCATTTCGGCAAGGGTCATATCCTTTAGGTTGCGACCATTCTCTTTGGCTTCCTTTTCTAAATAGGTAAATCGCTTGATGAATTTCCTATTGGTGCGTTCCAAGGCATTGTCCGGATTTACGTTGTATAAACGAGCAGCATTTACAATGCTAAACAAAAGATCGCCAAATTCACCTTCCATGCGTTCTTCATCCATTCTCTCAATCTCCACTTTCAACTCATCCATCTCTTCATTCACTTTGTCCCACACATCGCGACGCTCGTTCCAATCGAAACCCGAATTGCGTGCTTTGTCCTGAATTCGATAAGCTTTCACCAACGACGGCAATGAAGCAGGCACACCATCCAAAATGGTTTTATTGCCATCTTTCTCCTTCATCTTTATCTGTTCCCACGATTGCTCCACCATTTTGGGGGAGTCTGCTTGGGTATCGCCGAACACATGTGGGTGACGGAAAACCAACTTGTCGGATATGGCATTGCATACATCACCAATGTCGAACGAGTTTTTCTCTTCGCCAATCTTAGCATAGAATATAATGTGAAGCAATAAATCACCCAACTCCTTTTTTATCTCATCGGGATCGTTGTTCAATATGGCTTCAGACAGTTCGTATGTTTCCTCTATTGTGTTGGCACGCAAGCTCGCATTGGTTTGCACTCTGTCCCATGGGCACTTTTCTCTCAGCTCGTCTAATATATCCAAAAGGCGATTGAATGCACTCAGGTTCTCTTTTCTATCATTCATTGTAAATGTTTTTTATATTGAAATGAAAAATACCGATGAACGAAGCATGAACTTTGTTATCGGTATTAATCTATATATTATCTATTTTTCTTTCTCTTGAATAATTGAGTGTAAATCACTTATTAAAGTTATTCATGCCAAGCTGCAAGAACTCCACATAATTTTCTACCCTCTCATCAAAAGCATACGATGGGCTAAGCGGTTTTCCGTCAGTATCAAGCACCACGTAGAATGGTTGTGAGTTTGAAGCAAACTTATGTCGTTGCAAATAACTCCACTTGTCACCAATTGTTTTAAGCTTAGTTGTTCTGCCGTTTTCCTCCACTTCAATTATTTCTGGCAGCTTTGTTTTGTCGTCCACCATCAATGTTATCAATACAAATTCATCGTCGATGAGACTTTTTACGCGAGGATCTGTCCATACAGATGCTTCCATCTTTCTACAGTTTACACATCCATAGCCCGAGAAGTCAATCAACACAGGTTTGTTTTGTTGTTTAGCAATTGCCATTCCTGTTTCATAATCCAACGATTTTGCATGTACAGCTCCCTCATATAGGTTGAAGTCTTGTGTGTACATGGGTGGAGCAAATGCGCTAATTGCCTTTAAAGGTGCACCCCATAATCCAGGAACCATATAGAGCGCAAACGAAAGTGAAATGATGGACAAGAACAAGCGTGGCACTGTAACGTGAGGAACGTCACTATCGTGTGCCATTTTCAATTTGCCCAATAGGTAGAAACCTAACATGGCAAATA
>JARICS010000084.1 GCA_029264035.1 Dysgonamonadaceae bacterium
ACAATATCTGCCAAGCGGAAAATTCCAAAGCGTTGTGCATATATAACTGTAAACGTTCTGTCAATATCCTCCAATGAAGATACATTCTCCATCAATACTTCACATGCTTCATTGAGCATTACTGTCACCAATCGAAGACTAACATTTCCGTTGCTTTCATTTATTCTATGGGGTGTGTAGTGAATAAGTTTAGCAAAAAGCACCACCCTATCATACACCTCTTCCGATGTGTACATGCCACTCACAATCTCTAACACATTGGCCCCAGCATGAGAAACCGGAAAATAAAGACTCACGCAACGCTCTTTGTGCTCCAATTCGGCTGCCAACTCACTTATAATTACTATGGAGCCATTTGTAGCAATAATCGCATCTGGCTCTAACACCTCTTCAAGCTTCTTAAAGATATTCTTGCGAAGCTGTGTACTTCTCTTTCCCTTTTCGGAATAACGACTACACTCCACCACAAAATCGCACCCTTTAAAATCATCGTAAGATAATGTTGGTGTGATGCGATTCATAATGCCTCTTTTCTCAGCTTGCGTAAGCCCCCAGTTTTCAACTTTAGTTGACAGTCCATCGCTGAGTTTGTTCATTACATACTCAATGCGTTCTTCTGACTCTTCCATGAAGACCACTTCTAGTCCAGCATTAGCAGTTAAATTGACAATGTTACGCCCTTCTTTTCCACATCCTACTACACCAATCTTTGAGAACAATGATCGCTTAGTGTTTTTTGCCGACAGACTTAGTCCATACTGCTCAAGCGGTTCTTTAATTAACTCACTCATATATGTTTATATTTATTTATTCTTTTTACTTTCTATTGCTTGATTTGCAGTCACAGCAACCATTCTGTATATATCTTCAACAGAACAACCACGAGATAAATCATTTACTGGTGCTGCCATTCCTTGCAATATCGGTCCTATTGCTTCAGCATTGGCCAAACGTTGCACAAGTTTGTAGGCAATGTTTCCTACTTCCAATGAAGGGAACACCAACACATTGGCTTTGCCACCCAACACACTTCCAGGAGCTTTGCTATGGCTCACCGATGGAACAATGGCAGCATCTGCTTGCAACTCACCATCAATCAATAAGCTGGGGTTCATCTCTTTTGCCAATTTGGTTGCTTCCACCACTTTGTCTACCATTTCATTATCTGCACTACCTTTTGTAGAAAAGCTTAACATTGCCACACGAGGTTCGTCTTTCATGAGCGCACTCCATGTTTGAGCAGAAGTAATGGCTATTTGAGCCAACTCGTTGGCTTTTGGATTGGGTAATACAGCACAATCAGCAAAGAGTAAAACTCCTTGTTCGCCAATCTCTGTCATTGAGGTAAACATCAAAAATGCACCAGACACAACTCTTATGCCAGGCGAAGTTTTAATAATCTGCAATGCAGGACGCAACACATTGCCTGTTGTGTTTTCTGCTCCGGCTATTTCACCATCAGCATCGCCATTTTTTATCATCAAACAAGCAAGGTATAGAGGATTCTCCACAAGCTCTTCAGCTTTTTCGGCAGTCATCCCTTTGTGCTTTCTCAAATCGATGAGCAAATCGATATACTCATCTCTTTTGTCATGATTTGCTGGATCTACAAATGTCGCTTTTGCAATATTGTGAAGATTCAAAGATTTCGCTTTCTCTTGTATTTCAGTTGCATTACCAATTAACACAATTTCTGCCACACCATCCTCTATTAGTGAATTGGCAGCTGTCAACGTACGTTCTTCTGTACTTTCAGGTAGCACAATTCGTTGTTTATCACTCTTAGCACGAGCAATAATTTTATCTATTAATTTCATAAGAGCTAATTATAATATTTTTGTATTAGTATCTAGCATAAAGAAGTAAACTGCTCAATGCAATTCGATTCACACAAAAATACTAAAAAAAAAGGAGTTGGCGTTTATTATAGCAGAACAAAAAAACAATTCTGGAGGAATAAATGATTAAAGGCTACTATAATAACAAAAAGTTTAGAGCTAAGTGAAGTAATCAAAGCAAAAACCCACTGATTACTCAATGGGCTTTTTATATTTCTAAAAATAAAGTTTAAGAGTAAATAATGTCATAGCTAAGTTACTTTACGAAAACAAAGCTACAACATTTTTCATCTTCAACTTTATCTCTTCAGTGCACAAATTGCCAATGCTACCCTGATGGGTATGCTTTACCTCTTTGTTGGAAACAAATTGATTGTTTTGCACCTCTTTTCCCACTTCAATGTATGCATCACGAAAAGTCGTGCCGCTCAACACACGACTATTTACTTCTTCCACCGTAAACAAATAGTCATATTTAGCATCTTCCAATATGTTTTTATTGACAGAAACATGCTCCAACATAAAATAAGTCATACTCAACAACTCTTTTAGGGTTTCAATTGCTGGAAACAACACTTCTTTAAGTAATTGATAGTCGCGGTGATATCCGTGGGGTATATTGGTGGTCATCAACGCCAACTCGTTGGGTAAGCTTTGCAATCTATTGCTGTGTGCTCTTATTAGCTCCCACACATCGGGGTTTTTCTTGTGAGGCATAATGCTCGAGCCTGTTGTCAATTCTTTCGGATAGGATATAAACGCATAGTTACCCGACAAGTACATGCAATTGTCATCAGCCAACTTATTCAAAGTAAAAGCAATGTTTGCCATAGCTTGCGCTAAGATACGTTCTGTTTTGCCTCGTCCCATTTGTGCAGCAATCACATTGTAATTCATGGTGGCAAAGTTCAACTCTTGTGTTGTTAAATCTCTATCGATAGGAAAAGAACTACCGTAACC
The DNA here is from genome assembly GCA_029264035.1 of Dysgonamonadaceae bacterium. Taxonomy (GTDB): domain Bacteria; phylum Bacteroidota; class Bacteroidia; order Bacteroidales; family Dysgonomonadaceae; genus UBA2632. The sequence goes on from JARICS010000084.1 coordinate 2,799, forward strand.
AGCAGCCGATCCCAATGGATTCTGATTGGTTACATTCCATGCAGCTACGAGTGTGTGCATATCATCAACGAGAGTTTCTGCATAAGCACCAAACCACAGTCCAAAGGACGATGGCATTGCAATTTGACCATGCGTATAACCTGGCATTAACACCTCTTTGTGCTCTTCGCTCAAATTTTGCAACAGATCGAAAAGAGAAACAACGCCATCTTTGATGCTCAATATTTCATCTTTCAGGAAAAGCTTTAAATCGACCAAGACCTGATCGTTGCGTGAACGTCCCGAATGAATTTTCTTACCAATCTCGCCGAGTTTGCTTATCAACATCGACTCTATTTGAGAGTGAATATCCTCTGCATCGTCATCCAAAGAGAAGTTGCCCTTTTCCACCTCCCTTAATATGCTTTGAAGTTCTGCTCGCAATATTTTCTCTTCATCAGGTTGCATCAATCCTATTTTAGTAAGCATCTTGATGTGAGCCAATGAGCCAATGATATCGTATTTGGCCAATCGCAAATCGAGTTCTCTGTCTTTCCCTACTGTGAAGTTTAAAACAGCCTTGTCGGCATCGAAGCCTTTGTTCCAGATTTTTGACATTGTATTGTAGTTTTATTTATTTCTTCTGATTGCTCAGTTATGATTCTTTGTAAATTGCACCTAGTTCATTGATGAACTCTATATAACCATCGACTCCCTGCTCTAACTCTTTGATAAACACATACTCGTCAGACTGATGAGAACGTTCCGATTCGCCCGGGCCCATTTTAATGGCGGGACAAGTGAGACGCATCCAATCTGAAGTAGTGGGAGAAACATACTTTTCTGTTTGCAACCTATTTAGGCAATTCATCAGAATGTGATCTTGTGGTGTTCCCGAGCTTTTGTTGGTCAGTGATCGAGCTTTTAGCTCACTTTTTGTGATGGCTTGTAGTTGCTCCATGATTTCAGTATTGGTGTAACAATCTGTTGGACGAATGTCCACAACAAAAGTACAACTATCGGGTACTACATTGTGTTGTGTGCCAGCATTTATTTGTGTCACTGTTAGTTTCACTTCGCCCATTGAAGGCGATATTTTACTGAACTTCACAGATTGTAAAGTCTTAATATCTTCAAGGGCAATGTATAGTGCATTCACCCCCTCGTTCCGGGCAGCATGTCCGCTTTTTCCTTTTGCTTCACCATCTATCACTAGTAAGCCACGTTCAGCAATTGCTGCACGCATCCCTGTGGGTTCTCCCACAATGGCAAAATCTACATAATTGAGTTCACTTTCCAAACGGCGCATTCCATTCACTCCAGAGTTTTCCTCTTCAGCAGAAAGCACCAATAGAAGATTGAAGGGAAGCTCCTCATTGTAGAAGTGCAAAAAGGTGTGCAATAAACTCACAACACTTGCTCCAGCATCATTGCTTCCTAAACCGTAAACATGTGTTTCAGAGAGAGGAGCATTGAAAGGATCAAATGTATATCCTTTTGCAGGACGAACAGTGTCGATATGCGAATTAAGCATAAAGGTTGGCTTCTCAGAATTGAAGTGTGGTTGCTTCACAATAATATTGTTGCCAATGTGCTCCGTTTCAACATTTCGCTCCGAGAAGTAATTGGTCAAATAATCAACACGCAAATCCTCTTCGCCCGAAAAAGATTGGAGCGATACTAACTTTCGCAACATTGCTGTTGCCTCATCCACATATTTATTTTGCAACTGTTTCATTACTACGAGTTAATCTTGTACCCTTTTGGGTTAATATGTTACTAGCATGCATAATCAACACTTCCGACACACCCTCATCAATAGCATTGAACGAGTTGTGCAGTTTCGGAATCATGCCTCCAGCAATAATGTTTTGTTCTTTATATGTTTGGTACTGCTCCTTAGTCAACGATAAGAAAATACTATCTGGTTTATCAACATCTTTCAGCACTCCCTCTTTTTCGAAACAGTAATAGAGTGTAGTTTTAGCAATTTGGGATAATGCTACCGATATTGTGTATGCCACTGTGTCTGCATTGGTATTCAGCAACGTTCCATTTTCATCATGCGTAATGGCACAAAATACAGGCACAATATCCTTTTCCAACAAATCGTTGATAAAAGCACTGTTTACTTTGTTGGGAGTAGTATCTCCAACAAAACCATAATCTATAGGAAAAGAAGATCGCTTTGTTGCAGGAACACAGTTAGCATCTGCACCCGAAAGACCGATGGCGTTGCATCCATCTTTTTGCAGAAGAGCAACTATACTCTTATTGATCCATCCAGCATATACCATGGTTACCAACTTCAATGTTTCGGCATCAGTCACTCTGCGACCTTCTATCATTGTGGTTTTTATGCCTAGATCTATGGCCATTTTCGATGCCATTACACCACCACCATGCACTAATACTTTCCTACCTTCAAGTTTCTGAAAATCTATAAGGAAAGAGGCCAAAGCCTCGGGATTATCAACTATGTTACCACCAATTTTGACAACTTTTATTTCTTTGCTGTTCTGTATACTTTGCATGAAGTTTGTTTTAAACTATAAGTTCTGTAATATTTCGCTTAACACAACCTGTGCCGAAACAACCCTATTGGCTGCTTGTGGAATAACAATGGACTGAGTGCTATCAATTACCTCATCGGCAACAATCATATTCCTTCGTACGGGAAGACAATGCATAAAGTAAGCATTGTTGGTAAGGCTCATTTTCTTTGCATCTACTGTCCAATCTCTATCAGTGCTTAGCACCTTTCCATAGACAGGGTCGGCAAAGGCAGACCAATTCTTGGCATAAATAAAGTCTGCATCTTTGTAGGCTTTCTCTTTATCGTATTCCACTAGGGCGTTTCCCACAAAATCTTCATGCAATTCGTATCCTTCGGGATGCGTTATCACAAATTCATAATCTGTAGCATTCATCCACTCTGCAAAAGAATTGGGCACTGCCTGTGGCAATGCTTTAGGATGTGGTGCCCAAGTTAGCACCACTTTAGGTTTTTCTTTTTGCTTGTACTCTTCAATTGTAATCAAATCGGCAAAACTCTGCAAAGGATGGCGTGTAGCTGCCTCCATGCTAAACACTGGCTTGCCTGAATATTGAATAAATTGATTCAGAACCGTTTCATTATAATCATTGGTCTTACTTTGAAATTGAGCAAACGAGCGTACACCAATCACGTCGCAATAAGCACCCATCACGGGTATAGCTTCAAGCATATGTTCTGGTTTGTCGCCATCCATAATTACCCCTGTCTCAGTCTCCAACTTCCACGCACCTTGATTCACATCAAGCACCATCACATTCATTCCCAAGTTAAGCGCAGCTTTTTGCGTGCTTAATCGAGTACGCAAACTAGAGTTGAAAAAAATGAGCAAAGCCGTTTTGTTTTTTCCTAACACTTGATTAGCAAATGGATTTTCTTTCACTGCTTTTGCTTTCAACAAAGCCTCTTGAATATTGCCAATGTCTTTTACCGATATAAAGTTTCTCATTGTTGTGTCTGTTTTTTAAATGCATCAATAAAAATATCAATCTCTTCTTTAGAAATTGAGAGTGGCGGTAACAATCGCATCACATTGTTTTTGGCTCCACCTGTGAAAATATGATCTTCAAATAATAGCTTGTTGCGCAATTCGGCATATTCTGCTTCTAGCTCAACACCAATCATCAATCCTTCTCCTCTAATTTCCTTAATGCCTGCGCAATCTTGCAACTGCTCTTGCAAGTAGGCGCCCATCTTGGCAGCATTTTCTATCAAGTTCTCTTCTTTTATAACATCCAACACAGCAATAGCTGCAACACAAGCCAAATGGTTGCCACCAAAAGTAGTTCCCAGCATTCCTTTCCTTGCATCAATGCTGGGAGATATAAGAATTCCACCAATCGGAAATCCATTGCCCATACCTTTTGCCATTACAATTATATCGGGCTGAACATTAGCATATTGATGCGCAAAGAACTTACCTGAGCGTCCGTAGCCAGACTGCACTTCATCTGCAATTAGTATTACATTGTGCTTGTTGCATAGAGCTTGCAACTGTTCAATGAATTCTGTCTCTGCAATAAAAATTCCAGCCACACCTTGTATAGGTTCTATTATTACTGCAGCATAATCGTTAGTCTGCAATTCCTTTTCAACAGCTTCAATATCGTTGAGTGGAACAAAAGTAACTTCGTGCCCCATATTGAATGGTGCTTGAATGGATGGATTGTCACTTATAGCAACCGCTGCCGAAGTACGGCCATGAAAAGCTTCGTTGAAAGCAAGTACTTTCTTTTTGCCTGTTTGGAAAGAAGCCAGTTTCAGCGCATTTTCGTTTGCTTCTGCACCCGAATTACAAAGAAATAGAGAATATTCAGTACAACCAGACATCTCGCCCAGTTTTTCGCTCAAATGCCCTTGCAAACTATTCTGAACAGAGTTGGAGTAAAAAACAATATTGTCAATTTGTTTTTTAAGCATTGCGGTGTAGTGCGGATGAGTGTGTCCAATAGATATCACAGCGTGACCGCCATACAAATCTAAATATTCAACATCATTTGCATCCCAAACGGTGCATCCTTTAGCCCTCACAGGCTCTATGTCCCAAAGCGAATAGACATCGAATAGTCCACCTTTGGTTATTTTGTTTGTTTCTTGTTTCTTATTTTTCATTGCAATATTATATTTATTGAATCAACCACTTGATTCTAAAATGCACTCCCTTTTAATAGTAATCCTTCATTCTCTGCAAATCCAAACAGCAAATTCATATTCTGCACAGCTTGTCCCGATGCACCTTTCACAAGGTTATCTATAATTGATGTTATATGAATATAACCATTATGGAAAGAGATGTGCAACAAGCCTTTGTTGGTGTTCACCACCTCCTTCAAGCTAATATCCTCGTCGGATACAAACACAAAAGGAGAATCTTTGTAATAGCTTTTGTAGTAGTCTATCACCTCTTGCTCACTTTGATCGCCATTCCATTTAGTGTAAACACTAGCAAAGATGCCACGCGTGAAATCACCTCGCATGGGTACAAATTGAATTTCGGGTACATCTTGTGTTCCCTTCAATGATAGGCTTTTTCTTATTTCATCCAAGTGTTGATGCGTGAAAGCTTTGTAAACCGACAGATTTGAATCGCGATAGCTAAAATGCGCAGTGTCCGATGGTCGTTTACCTGCACCTGTCGATCCTGTTATGGCATGAATATGTATCTCGTTGGTGAGCTGCTTCATTTTTGCCAAAGGCAACAGTGCCAACAAAATAGAAGTAGCAAAGCAACCAGGATTGGCAACGTTGTTGGCTTTCTTAATATCCTCTTTGTTTAGTTCGCACAGGCCATACTCAAAACTTCTATTTTGAAAGGTCGGGTCCAATCTAAAGTCATTCCCCAAGTCTATCACTTTGCATGAAGCAGGAATATCGTTGTTGCTCAGAAATTTCTCCGACAATCCATGTCCCAAACAAAGAAACAATACATCGGGATTGCCAACAGTGTCAGTAAACACTAAATCTGTTTCGCCCACTAAATCGCGATGAACCGACGAAAGAGAAACACCAACCGATGTGGTGCTTACCACTGATTCAATTTGCACTTTTGGATGATGTATCAATATCCTGAGTAGTTCTCCAGCCGTATAACCAGTTCCACCTGCAATGCTTGCTTTAATCATGTCGTTGTTTATTTGTCTTTATGAATAGAGTAATATATTTTCAAAGGATTGGCCAATACTTTAGTAAAGCCTACCACATCTTGTCCTGAGAATGATTTGTTGCTCTCGCCATACTCTCCAAAGTCAGAACTCATCAAATCGAAATCGCTATTGCACGCAAGAACTGAAAAATGATAAGGGCGCAATTCCACTTCTACTGTTCCAGTTACATACTTTTGCGTATCGTCCAAAAATGCTTCAATGTTGCGCATCACTGGCTCTAAATATTGCGCTTCGTGCAACAGTTGACCATACCAATTGCTCAATTGATCTTTCCAATAAAGCTGGTGTTTAGTTAATATATGTTTCTCGAGCAAGTGATGTGCTTTCACCAAAATCAATGGCGATGGCGCTTCAAAAGCTACTCTACCCTTTGTACCAATGATGGTGTCGCCCACATGCACATCACGACCAATACCAAAGCGAGAAGCCATGACGTGTAGTTTGCGAATAAGCTCAACGGGAGTCATCGATTCATTGTTCAACGAAACAGGTTCTCCTTTTTCAAATCCAATTGAAATTCTCTCAGTCCCAAAAACAGTTATTTGTGATGGATAAGCCTCTTCTGGCAATATGCCCGAAGACTTCAAAGTTTCTACTCCACCTACACTTGTACCCCACAATCCTTGATTGATAGAGTATTTCGATTTTTCCCATGAAGATTCGAAGCCATGCTCTTTCAGATAGTCTATCTCTTGTTGTCTAGACAATTCTAACTCTCTCACGGGAGCTATAATTTTCACATTGGGAGCAAGCACCTCAAACACTAAGTCGAAACGAATCTGATCGTTACCTGCACCCGTGCTTCCGTGTGCCACATAGTCTGCACCCACTTTGTTCACATGGTCCACTATAGCCATTGCTTGAAAGAAACGTTCGGAGCTTACAGACAATGGATAAGTGTTGTTTTTGAGAACATTCCCAAAAATCAAGTATTTAATCCCCTTGGTATAATATTCCTCTACAGCATTGATGCATGTGTGAGTAGTAGCGCCTAAACTATAAGCTCGCTTCTCTATTTCTGCGGCCTCATCGTCTGAGAATCCACCTGTATTAACAATTACAGTATGCACTTCCAAATTTCTCTCGTTGATAAGGTATGGCACACAAAAAGATGTGTCAAGACCTCCACTAAATGCTAAAACTACTTTTTCTTTCATACTATCTTTATATTTTATATTCGTTGACTACTATCTGTCAACGTTCATTATTTATTTTTTAAATTTTCTGCTAGAGTTCGAATTTTTCTTTTTAACAATTGGTTTCACAATTTTATTTGCGAAAGGTTTTGGAGCAGGTGTTGGGCCAGGTTGATCTTTTGGATCATGTAACAAGCCTGTGCAAAGGCACATCTTAAAATCGTTGCGTTGCAAAATATCATAGTTTCTGCATCCTTGACAGCCTTTCCAAAACTCTTTGTCATCTGTAAGTTCAGAAAAGGTGACAGGCTTGAAGCCCAACTCGGTGTTCATTTTCATAACAGCCAAACCAGTTGTTATACTAAAAATTTTAGCATTAGGATATAGTTCTCGGGAAAGATCAAATATTCTACGCTTTATTTTTCGTGCAAAACCTTGTCCACGATAATCAGGATTGACAATTAAGCCCGAATTGGCCACAAATTTTCTGTGACCCCAAGTCTCTATATATGCAAAGCCAACCAGTATATCGCCATCTAAAGCAATAACAGATTTACCAGATTGCATTTTTTCTTCAATATATTCGGGGCTACGCTTAGCAATTCCAGTTCCTCGGGCTTGTGCCGACAAGTAAACTAAATCGCATATTGGTTGTGCATATTGTAAGTGGCTACTATCAGCCACATGAATTACTACGTTCATATACAGCTATAATAAAATAAGATGAGAAATTGTTGATATTTAATTGAGTTCTGCGCTTGGCAGATAGGAAGAGATTTATCGAAACCTAGGAGGCTTCAAAAATCAAGCATTTGCAAAGCTTTATCGTCGTCGTCGAACAACACTTTTTGCTTCTAAGGAGGTAATATGTGAGAATATTTTCTTCATTGTTATTACAAAAGTAAATATAATATTCTTATATCCTACATTTTTGACATATTATTTACTCAAACAGTGTAAAAAAGATACATATTGGATTGCTTTTAAGATTTATCACAATCTTCATTACCGAAACAGTAGAAATTTTGAAGAAAAATGTTACTTTTGTTATCACAAAATAAATAATGGTGTTTTCTAACTAGTTCTTGCAAGAGTTTTCTCTTCTACTGCTGTTTTTTGACAAAGACTTCAAAATATCTTCACACCATTAGTACTCATCCTAAAAAAAGAAAAGAATATGACGCATGAAAATAGATACCGTGCCTACACTCTTAGTAATTATAAAGAAATACCACAAATTAAGAATCTTTCTTCTCAAGATATAGAGGCAATTGAGGTTGTTGGTAGGGTACTTCCCTTTAAAGCTAACAACTATGTTGTTGAACAGCTCATTGACTGGAACAACATCCCTAACGATCCTATATTTACACTCACATTTCCACGCAAAGAGATGCTATCAACAGCTCACTACGAGCAAGTGTTAAATATGCTGGACAGAGACCCCAGCGACCCAATTTACAAAGAAGCTATAGATACAATAAGAAGAGATCTGAATCCTAATCCTGCTGGACAAGAGCACAATGTGCCAACTCTAGAGGGTTTTAGACTAGATGGGATGCAACACAAGTATAGAGAAACAGTTTTGTTTTTCCCAAGTCAGGGACAAACTTGTCATGCTTACTGTACATTTTGTTTTAGATGGCCCCAGTTCACTGGCATGAATGATTTGAAATTTGCTTCGAGAGAAGCCGATCTGCTACACAGATACTTGTTGGAACACAAAGAAGTGACTGATGTGTTATTCACAGGTGGCGACCCACTAACAGCAACAGCAAACATTCTCTCCGCTTATATTGAGCCCCTACTTACCGAAGAGTTTGCTCATATTCGCACCATCAGAATAGGCTCAAAAGCCCTATCATACTGGCCCTATAGATTCCTCACAGACAGAGACGCTGACAATTTGATTGAGCTTTTCACTAAAGTGAGAAAAGCTGGCAAGAACCTAGCTTTTCAAGCTCACTTCAATCATCCCGCCGAACTTAGTACCGATGTGGTTAAACAAGCCATTGATCGTATCAAAAGCACAGGTGCACAAATTCGCACACAGTCGCCCTTACTCAATAAAATAAACAACCATCCCGACATATGGGTAGATATGTGGCAAAAACAAGTAGACCTGGGTTGCATTCCTTACTACATGTTTATTGCTCGCGACACGGGCTCGAAAGTATTCTTCGAAGTTCCTCTAGACCAAGCCTGGGAGCTATTTCGCAATGCATATTCTCGTGTAAGTGGTGTTTGCCGTACTGTGAGAGGTCCAAGCATGAGCGCATTCCCTGGTAAAGTAATAGTGACTGGTGTAGCGAAAGTGAAAGACGAAAAAGTATTTATCTTAGAGTTTCTACAGTGCCGCAATCCAGATCTTGTAGGCATTCCATTTTTTGCAAAATATGATGCAGATGCTACTTGGCTAGATCAACTAGAACCAGCATTTGATGAGAAAGAATTTTTTTATGAAAAGGACAATCTCTTAGGGGACAACTCAGACGATCGTAATTTGTGGGAATAGATTAACATAAGTACTCTATCATCTAATAAAACAATTGGCACTCTAAGCTAGCTATAAAAGCATTCTTAGAGTGCTTTTTTAATTGCTTATCTTAAATGGTTAGGCTCCGATAATTAATGAACTTTGCATTGAGTTTAAAATAATTTGCTAACTTTGAGTTTTAGTTGATAACGACACACAACATCATTCGGAAAAGTCAAATAAACATTTCAGACAATAAAACATAAAGAGCCTGACAATAAAAATTTCGTTTATATGAAGAAAAATAAAAAATCTTTTTCATCGATACTTAAAACTATCTCGCAAGATCGTGACAGAACAAACATACTTCGCAACGGAGAACAAAACCTAATAGCTTACCTGGTTCAAAGAGTGCCCAAATGGCTTACATCCGATGGTCTTACCTTCATTGGTTTATTGGGTAATCTATTTGTTGGCTTGTGCTTCGTGTTGGCATCTTACTATAGTAATCCTATCTTCTTACTAATTGCCTTGCCAGGATTTCTCATCAACTGGTATGGCGACTCATTAGACGGACGCCTAGCTTACTACCGCAAAACTCCACGAAAATGGTACGGTTTCAGTCTTGATGTGACAGTAGACTGGGTTGGATTGGCAATGATTGGGCTTGGGTTCTTTTTCTATGCCGATGCAGGTTGGAAATGGCTCGGTTATATCTTTGTAGTTCTTTATGGCTGGGAAATGCTAACCGCACAACTAAGATATTTAGTTACTGGCAAATACTCTATCGACTCTGGCATTGTAGGACCAACAGAATTACGCGTAGTATTGATGGCAATCATTACAGGCGAATACTTCTTCCAAGGATCTATTTACTATTCAGTTATTGTAGCTTGCGCTATTCTTGTTTTCACAAATATCACCGACACCATAAAACTATTGAAAATGGCTGATGAAAGAGACGCAAGAGAGAAAGCGGAAAAAGCTGCAAATAATGCAAAAGAAGGCAAAAGCAAATTAGATACATTGATACTTAAAACAGACTAATCGATAGACTAATTGCTAAACAAAAAAATAGAATGAAGACTACTCAAGAAATTGGGTGGTCTTTTTTTGTCGTCTTAAATCATTCTGAGGTTTAACTTATGCTGACATGCAAAAGACTGGTTTTGCTTTTATATATTAATGACAGATTTTAATTTGACGCTCAGCAACTAATCCAAAGACCGTACCAAACGAATCCTTAATTGTTGTTTGTAACCCGTTCGGCCGATTTACAAAATCGGTGTGCTGCGCTGCAGAAAGAATTAGACAACACATCTTTACCCCAACTGTAAAAACATTTTCTTTGTAATAATACCTGTTTGCTACAATTGCTTGTCGCAAAACCTCCAATCCAACATCGTTTGTTACTTTCGCGCATCACAATAGCTCCAACACTATCCCGTTCACTGTTTCTGTGTATCACAAAAGCTATAACTCTAAGCAGATAACTGTTTGCGTGCTTTGCAAAAACTCCAACACAACTCAGTTTGTTATAATTGATGAGCAGAGGTGCTCTATCTGTGATAGCAGAAGGATGTTTCCCACTAAAGTCTCTTGCTTCTGCGTTGTCAGAGGCTACTCGCCTACACAGATTTCTACCTTCTGAAAAGGCAGAGGCTTGTTCCCCGAGTAGATACTAACCTTCTGCTATAGCAGAAGAGGTGCTTCTACACAGGAAATTGCCTGCTGTAAGGACAGAAGCTTCAAATCAACACAACAGAAACAGTTATTGAAGATGGTTAGCAGGAATTGTTTTTCACAATTATAGCAATCGAATAACTTGAGAAGGTTTTGTAATTCGCAAAAAGAGTAATCAAACTTCGTTTATAACTTCCGCGTGTTATATTTATAGGAACTTGACATGGATAGCATGTTTTGTGTTTTGCAATTCTACTAAATATTGGGTGCTTTTTGATTCTGTGGGGTTACAAATTAGAGGATTGAATTCATTTTTTATATCCATGCTTCATAATTGTCTTGGAAACCAAACCAAAAAGATGAGCTAGAAGTTATTATGAATAAGATTACTACAATCTTGTAGTAATTTAGAACTCACTTAAAACGCACAAAACTCATCGGTAAAACAAAAGAGAAATTGCTTCTGCTTTAGAAAAACTGGAAGTTGAAACAAAGAAGGTATTGTCAATTGGGACTGACCCTTAGACTCCGATCAGGAACAGTACATCTTAATGTTTAGAAAACACTAGCCCCCTCAACTTGAATTAGAAATCAAAAACTCTGAGATTCTATAGTTGACACAGCTATTAAAAAGGAAGATTCACTCTAAACACCACCTTCCTTTTTAATCATTTTCTGCAAAAAAGTATTACTTGGCATTGTTATCTTCTTGTTGTCTTTCGTTTTAATGGTAATGAAGAAAATTCCAATATCATTTAAGACTCCTTCTATTTCGTAATCCTTTTCCATTATTGTTAAAGAGTCTCCAATCCTGATGGGATGATTGAAGAAAATGATCAATGTAGAAGTAATATTCGAGATGAGTGACCACTGTGCAAAAAATGCAACTCCCAAGATTGTCAATGTTGTAGAGAGGAATACCACCAAGTCAGATTGTTTAATTCCCCAAATAAGCATTAAGAAAACAAGTAGTAATATTCCCAATAGAGCATTGGCTATTTTGTTGGTTATTCTTATTCTCCCTACTTGATAGTTGAACCTTAGTCCTACTTTTTTAATAAGTCTTTTGGTGAAAAACTTTGCACTAAAGAAAACAACAATCAAAATAACAGTTTTGATTATTTGTAATGTATATATACCCATGTTTTTAAATTTTTTATTGTTAATGTAATGCCAATGGCTTCTAGTTAATTTCTGGTAGTTCATTTGCAAAGCTAGCATATTTTTCGTCTTCCAATAGCCTTTCTCTCACATCCTTCAGCTGCTCAACCAATTCACTTGGGATATTATATCTAGGCCCAAAACTTCTTCGTATCTCTGTGTGAGTATAACTACCATATTTATCTCCATCAATTGTAGGTGTGTTGACTAAAGCAATTTGTTCTTTCAACAACTCAAATAGCTCTTTTACCTCATCAGAACCATAAGAGTAATTAAGCAACTGTTTTATTATATCATTTGGAAGCGCATAATGCCAATTTTGAATCGAGTTTCTTCTGTAGAAATGTCCGTCACCACAACCCTGATTGTAGTCCCTGATTATTATCTTTTGAAGAATTATAGTATCCATCGAAACTGGCTTGTCATTTGCAAACGCACGCTTAACACTTGCAATTTGCTCTACAGACTTTTCAGTATGCCATTTTTTCAAAATCTCAATAGTCTTCGTGTCAAACTCAACACCATATTCTTTTGTAGCAGTTGCAATTTCTTGATCAATGTAGTTGTAGTCACTTACAAATCTTTGATAGTAGGGTTGGTTTATTATTTCTTGGTTAACAGTCGTGGTCGTTTTATGCGTAAATGCTGCCATAAAGCAAAAGAAAAATGAAACAAAAATCCATTTTCTTGGTTTGTATAAGAATAGCAGCCGAGGGCCTTTTTCATTATCATCAAGATAGTATTGGTTTCGTTTCTCTTTTTTTGAACTACTATGAAATTCTTAAAAGTTCGCTTTTTATTTCAATTCTCCTCATTCCAAATAGCTCTACGTAAGTTCATCT
>JARICS010000036.1 GCA_029264035.1 Dysgonamonadaceae bacterium
CTAAAACACTTTACACCTATGTCAATAAACTTAATAAATATTCTCAGGAAATCTTTTTCGGATAAATCTTACGCAGACATCTCACAACATGTGGGTATAAGCCCCGAATCAACGAAAAATGGTTTAAAAGCTATCATACCAAATATATTAGCTGCTATATTATTTAATAACACATTGAATAGTTCCTCTGAACCAACTTGGTGGAATGCACTTGACGGTGAATACCCCTATTCGGATGACGAATTTGTGCAAACTGAAAACATTAGTAACACAACATTTCTTGTGAAAGGACGCGAAGTAGTGTCGGGCATGTTCAGAACAAATCATGACGAGCTTGTTTCGTCAGTAAGCAGTGTAGCAGGCATTCAAAAAGAAAAAGCCGCAGGCTTAATTGAAGTGGGAGTTCCAATCATTGCAGGTCATTTAAAAAACTGGATGAAAAGAAAGAACTGGAAATTCACAGATTTAATCGAAAACTTAAATGAAAATAAGGCCATCATCACAGGAGTTGTTCCTTCAAATATTCCAAAAACCGCTTTTTCTGAAGACAATAAGCCTAAAGATAACTTTTCAGAAACAATCAAAACAGAAATCCCAACTACAAAAGTGACTAAGAAGAAAAAGAACAATGGACTTGTTTGGTTTGCTGGATTGGTAGTTTTAGTACTTATACTATGGTATTTTATGGGCAGCAAGTCATGCTCAAGGAGCATGCACAACGATGATTTGTTAGTTCCTGAAATGACACAAGCAATAGACTCACCAAAGCTCTACGAAAAACCAGTGGATGGAACTTATTATGCTTATGAAATGAAACCCGAAGTTGTGCTTAAAACGAAATAGAGTGATTGTAAACTTTATCTTACTTATTTTATTTACTTATTCTATATTTTGATAAGAACATAAAAAAAGGACAACTTAAAATGTCGTCCTTTTTTTAATTATACATATTTCGGAATCTCTAATAACGAGCTTCGATAGCTTTTATTTTACCAATTTCAACTCTTCAATAATATGAGGAGCGTTCATTATCTTATCAATAGTATATAGCATATATCTTACATCTACACTAATGGTGCGTTGCATTTCGGGTTCAAATACAATGTCGCCACTCAAAGCTTCCCAGTTACCATCAAAAGCAAGTCCAAGCAATTCGGCGTTACCATTGAAAACAGGGCTACCAGAGTTACCACCTGTAATGTCGTTGTTAGATAAGAAGCAGGTAACAAGCTCGCCATCTTCATTGGCATACTGACCAAAATCTTCTTTGCGAATTTCGCTCAATATTTCAGGTTGAACATTAAATTCAGGATCACCTGGATTTTCTTTTTCAAGAACACCGTCAGTTGTTGTGTAATAGTTATACCAAACACCATCGCGTGGTTCGTAACCTTGTATAGTTCCATAGCTCAATCGTTGTGTGAAGTTAGCATCAGGCGAATAAGCAAAATCAGGATTCATCTCCATCAAAGCTGCCATAAACTCGCGTTCTGATCTCAAAATATTTTCATATGAACCAATCATCTTTTCAGACAATGCATATCCCATATCTTTTACAGAAAGAGCCAAGTCCATTGCAGGGTCGTTTTGGATATCTTTGCTGTCTTTTGTTTTCAGAAGTTCCATTAAGTCGTCCAGGTTTGTAAACTTAGATTCATTAAATAACCACTCTGCATATTTCTCATAATCGCCTTCAAACTTCTCATTGATAGTTGTATAAATATCAGGTAAGTTCTCGGCAGGTACACGAGATGCATACAAACGTAGCATTACAGGCAACACTCTTTTGTCGAGCTCAGGCTCGTAGTCTTTGTATGAATTAATGATGCGCTCGTTGATGAAATCTTCTTTGTCTTTCTCTGTATTGTTTACATCAAAAGCCAATAATGTATTTGCAAAGCGGATAATCTCTATACCATTTCTAAATGCCTCCATAAAGTAGGTAGTGTGCAAAGCTTGCTCTGTAGAGTTCATGTAAGCATCTTTAAGAGATGGTAATGTATTACCATATTTAGCTTTTGCTTCAGGATTATTTTCAATCCACTCAGCTAATTTATGTTCAACTTCCTCTTTTTCTTTTACAACACCCAAGCGATTTAGTGCTTCGTTCATACCCATCGAATTTTTCCAATAGTTAGAACTTCCTGCATATTTAGATGCATATTTAATACGAATAGCATCGCTTTTATTCATTGCCTCGCGCCAAATTTGCTGCTTCTCGCCTCTCACCTCAATACGAGGTTTGTTTTCTGACTCTATCATGCGTTGTATACCCCACGATGATAAATACCTCTTGGTTGTTCCGGGGAAACCAATCGTCATTGCATAATCGTTCTCTTTGTAGCCGGTAAGTGACACAGGTACAACGTATTTAGGTTTGTAAGGAACATTGTCTTCACTGTATTCTGCAGCGCCATTGTCTTTATTAGCATATACTCTAAACACAGAGAAGTCGCCAGTTTGACGAGGCCACATCCAGTTATCGGTGTCGCCACCAAACTTACCAATAGAGGAAGGAGGAGCAACAACCAAACGAACATCACGAAACACATCGTATATTACCAAGTAGTATCTGTTTCCTGCATAAAATGGAACTACACGTGCTTGTGTAAAAGGATCATTTATATATTCTTCTGTCAATGTTCTTGACACAGAGTCTATAGCTTGTTGACGTTGTACTTCGCTCAACATAGAGGGAAGATTAGAGAGAATTTGCTCAGTAACATCATTGGTAGAGCGCACAAAAGAGACTGCTAATCCATCGGCAGCCAATTCGCTTTTCATATCCTGCGCTGCAAAACCATCTTTAAGATAATCATGCTCTACAGAACTTAGTTTTTGGATAGCACCATAACCACAATGATGATTGGTGAATATCAGACCTTGCTCGGAAACAGCTACACCTGTGCAACCACCACCAAAAATAACAACAGCATCTTTGAGAGATGCATTTTGTTCGTCATACACTCTATCCATTGGGAAAGTGAAACCAAGCTCTTGCATGCGTGCAATACTTTGTTGGTTCAATTCTTTTAATAGCCACATCCCCTCGTCAGCTCTGACTGCAAAAGTTAAAAAGATGATAGCTAATGCTAATAGCATTTTTCTCATAGTTGAAATAGTTTTATTGAATTATAGAATCAAGTAATTATTTTCTGAAATATTTGCCTATTACGGGCATCTCTCGCAAAGGTAACTCTTTTTTTATTGTAATAACCATGTAGATTATAACAATTATTGTATTTAAAGCGATGCGAAATACCACATTGGGCGAATACATAAAGTTTAAATACATAAATGCGCCCAACACCACTGTAAGCATCACAAATTTGCCTGCTGTTTTTAGATTATAAGGTATTGGATAATGCTTTTGTCCTAAAAAGTAGGATATTATCATCATGCTCAGGTTGGCAAAAAACGATGCCCAAGCACAAGCCATATAGCCATAGTGGGGAATGAATACAATGAGAATTGTGAGCGTAATAACTAAACCAAAAAGAGACATATAGGCACCCCACTTAGTTTTGTCTGTTAATTTGTACCACAAAGAGAGATTGAAATAGAGTCCGAAAAACAATTCTCCAAGCATCACTATTGGTACAACTTTGAGTCCTTCGTGATAGTTCTTTGGAATTAAATATTTTATAATATCCAGATAGCCAAGTGTTACTAAAAAGATGAGTAACCCCAATATAAGGAAGTACTTAGAAGCATCTGCATACGATTTCAAGTTAGAATTGGAACTCTCTTCTCTATCTCTTGCAAATATAAAGGGCTCAAAAGCATAGCGAAAAGCCTGCGTGAACATAACCATGATAATGGCAATTTTGAAACTCTGCCCATAAATGCCCAATTGGGTTTCGGCTTCAGCAGCATCGGGATAGAGGCGTGTAAACAATATTTTGTCGGCAGACTGATTCAACACTCCTGCAATACCCAAAATGAGAAGCGGATAAGAATACTTCAACATTTTTTTGAGCAAAGTCCAATCAAATTTATATTTGATGCGCATATGAGGCGTGAGCAATAGAAACTGTATGGCAGAGGCTACAAGATTGGAGAAGAGAATATAGTCGATACCATTAGAAAGATCATACCAAGAGAATAGCTCTGGGTAATAGTTGGCCAACCATGGAGCTACCTTAAAGAAAAACAGGTTAAAGGCAATAATCAAAACCACATTGAGCAGCTTGAGAAAAGCAAACTTAAGCGGACGTTTCGAGAAACGAAGATAAGCAAACGGTATGGCCCCCACTACATCCACCATAAGTATAATAATGAGCATGAGCGCATAGCGAGGCTTCATACTTGGCCCAAACGAGGAGGCTATTGGCTCTAAAAAAGTAATGGACAACAAAGCAAAAAGCAGAGTGGTAGACACAACGCTAATGATTGCTGTGGCATATACGGTGAGTGGTTCTTTCTCTCTATTGGCAAATCGGAAGAAGCCTGTTTCCATTCCATAAGTCAAAATTACCTGACACAGAGCAATCCATGCATACGAATAGGTGATAACCCCCATCTCTGCAATGGTTTGCAATTCAAATGCCCAATAAAGACCAAGAAACCAACTGAGCAACTTCCCAAAGATGCTACTTACACCATATATTGCGGTTTCTTTGGCCAGAGTTTTCATCCCAGTTGCCATATAAATGTATTAATTTTATCGACAGAATTATATTAATGAATTGCAAAAGTAGCAATATATCTTTGATTTAAGTGTTTTCAATATTGTAACGACAGTAAAATTACAATTTTAAGGAGAGAATAGAATTAAGAAACCATACAAATATCAAGTTTAGTGTAAAAAAGATATAATGTCACAAAAAATATACCGATACACAGTTTTGTATCACTCCAATCTGATAGAAATCAGTAAAACATTTCATATATTTGCCCTCTATTAGCAACTTACACAGACAATGAAGTTCATCAACTCCGATCAAATTCGCACAGGTATTAACAAGGCAGCATCACAAGGAACGCCTTTCTTTTTTGTTATCGACTACGAAGGGTCGGAGGGGTGTTTGTTAGAAAACCCTATGTCTCAAAGTGAAATACTTTTTCACTTCAACGGCATTGGAAACATACCTTCACAGGCAAAGGATGGTCAAAAGTCGGAATTAACTATTTCTCCAATTCCGATAAAGGAGTACAAATCTAAATTCGAAATAGTACAACAAGGTTTGAAAAGTGGTGTAATTGATGTTGTAAACCTTACTATGAAGACACCAATTAGCACAAATATTGATAGTAAAGAGATATTTCTCCGTAGCCAATCGCCTTATCGGATCTATGTCCCAGGCAAGTTTGTATGCTTCTCCCCCGAACGCTTCGTTAAAATACAAAATGGCAAAATATCATCGAATCCGATGAAAGGCACAATAGATGCATCGGTCCCCAATGCTGAACAAGAAATGCTAAACGATCCCAAGGAGATTGCAGAGCACACTGCTACAACTAAACTAATAGTAGAGGAGCTTAGTTGTATAGCCAGGAATGCTAGAATAAAACGTTTTAGGTATATAGACAGAATCGAACTGAGCAATAAAACATTGTTGCAAGTAAGCTCCGAAGTCGAAGGAGAGTTGCCCAATGACTACATAGAGAGGATGGGCGATATATTATTTTCACTCCTCCCCGCTGGATCTATAACGGGATCGCCTAAAGCAAAAGCTAAAGAGTACATTCGCTTATCTGAAGGAGTGCCAAGAGGATATTATTGTGGAATAGCGGGATATTTTGACGGAGAAATGCTTGACAGCACGGTGCTTATAAGGCTCATTGAGACAGATCAAGAAGGGAAAATGCATTTCAGAAGTGGTGGCGGAATAACCTCTCAAAGTATTTGCGAAAAAGAATATCAAGAAGTTTTAGATAAGATATACCTACCATTTGCATGAAAGAGCCAAGTTTTATAGAAGTAGTAAAGGTGAAGGATGGAGTATTTATCGACGCTCAACCTCATATGAATAGGATCTTTCGCACAACATCACACTTTTTCAGAGAGCCATTGATTGTGGAGTTAACGGACAATATGATACCTATCGATTTGAGCAAAGGAATAATAAAATGTAGAATTGTTTATAACAGTGAAGTTCTTTCGATAGAGTTTGAACCCTACAAGATGAGAAGTATCGCAAGTCTCGCTATTGTAGAAGACCCTACTATTGATTACAGCTACAAGTATCTCAATCGTGACCACATCAACAAATTATTTGCTCGTCGTGAAGAATGTGATGATATTTTGATTGTAAAGAATTCGTTAATTACCGACACATCCTACTCAAATGTAGTCTTTAAAGATTCAGAAGGAAAACTGTACACTCCAAGTAGTACTCTCTTGGATGGAACTAAACGACAGAGATTATTGGCAACAGATATTATCCAAGAAAAAGAGATACATGTCAATGATATTCATTCGTTTGTTGGATTATATCTCATAAATGCAATGATAGATATCGAAGATAATCTGTTTATAGGTATTGATTCAATTATGCAAGTGTAAGTTTGATACTATCGGATGCTAAATACACCCAATTTATAAATGTTTTTGAACAACATCCTATCTCGCATATTCATTGTCATGCCCTCTTTATTTATCTTTAAGGATAAAGTTTCTAGAAATTTCAAAAAAACAGCTTACTTTGTAACCTCAAATTAAAAAATAGAATTAATAGTTAATAAGCAAACTTTTTGCGCGCAGCAAAGTGCAGTCTTAATTTGAATTGACTTAGTTGCGAATGGGCTTTACATTGTCCCAAAACTTTAAGAAATTATGGCACAAGAAGATGTTTTTAGAAAATTAGTATAGCATTGCAAAGAATACGGATTTGTATTTCAGTCTAGCGAAATTTATGATGGCCTAGCAGCAGTATATGACTATGGACAAATGGGCGTGGAGCTCAAAAACAATTTAAAAAAATATTGGTGGGATAGCATGGTCTTGCTCAATGAGAATATTGTGGGTATAGACTCCGCTATTTTTATGCACCCTACTATATGGAAGGCATCGGGACACACGGAAGCTTTCAATGACCCCTTGATTGATAATAGAGATAGCAAAAGAAGATATAGAGCCGATGTTTTAATAGAGGACTTCCTTGCTAAGATAGATGACAAGGTAAACAAAGAGATAGAAAAAGCAACCAAACGTTTTGGTGATAAGTTTGACGAAGAGATGTATCGTCAAACCAATCCTCGTGTACTTGAATATTTGAAAGAACGCGACGAAGTACAAGAACGCTTTGCGAAAGCTTTAAATGATGAAAACCTGGGAGAGTTGCGCCAGATTATTATAGATTGCGAAATAGCATGTCCTGTAAGCGGAACACGTGATTGGACTGATGTTCGTCAATTCAATTTGATGTTCTCAACTGAGATGGGTGCAACTTCTGATGGTGCCATGAAGGTATATTTACGTCCGGAAACGGCTCAAGGTATTTTTGTGAACTATCTAAATGTTCAGAAAACAGGACGTATGAGAATACCCTTTGGTATTGCTCAAATTGGTAAGGCATTTCGTAACGAAATTGTTGCTCGTCAGTTTATTTTCCGCATGCGTGAATTTGAACAGATGGAATTACAGTTTTTTGTAAGACCAGGCGAAGAGTTAGAATGGTTTGAAGAGTGGAAGAAGATTCGTATGAAATGGCATCAAACTCTTGGTTTTGGAGCAGAGAACTATCGCTTCAACGATCACGATAAAATGGCTCACTATGCCAATGCAGCTACAGACATTGAATATAAAATGCCTTTTGGATTTAAAGAAGTGGAAGGAATCCACTCACGTACCGATTTCGACTTGGCACAACACGAGAAATTCTCTGGAAAGAGATTGCAATACTTTGATCCAGAACTCAACAAAAGCTACATTCCATATGTAGTGGAAACTTCTATCGGAGTTGACCGTATGTTCTTATCAATAATTGCAGCATCGTATTGCGAAGAGACACTCGAAAATGGTGAATCGCGCGTTGTTATGAAATTACCTCCAGCATTAGCTCCTGTGAAAGCAGCTATACTACCATTGATAAGAAAAGGTGGATTGCCAGAAAAGGCACGCGAGATAATGGATAAGTTGAAGTTTAACTTCTCATGTCAGTATGATGAGAAAGACAGCATTGGCAAACGCTATCGTCGTCAGGATGCAATTGGAACACCCTATTGCGTTACAATAGACCATCAAACAATGGAAGATAACACTGTAACCATTCGCGAGCGCGATTCAATGGAGCAAAGACGTGTGTCTTTAGAAACATTAGAACAAGAGATCTCAGAAAAAACTAAAATTGAATACCTGTTGAAACAACTTATTTAACAAGCTGTTCATTAACATTAAACCAACAGGAAAAGAATAAACACACCTTATAGAAAATGAGAATTAAACTACTATTATTATTCACACTTGCAGCATTGGTATTTGCTTCTTGCTCAAAAAAAGATGACGAAACAGATGCCATTTGGAAAGATAACAACGAAGCAGCTTTTTTGAAAACTGCTGCATTGCCCGAATTCAAAACAATTAAGTCGGAATCTAAAAACGGATCAATTGCTTATAAAGTAATTAAAAGTGGAGAAGGCAAAACTCCTTTTTACACAGACCGCGTAAAGGTTTTATACACTGGTTGGTTTAAAATGATTGATTGGAACAAACCAGACATCTTTACAAATGAAAATGGTGTGAAGGTTACCAACAAAGTTATTTTTGATTCAACTGCCAATCGTAACGATGTTCCTAGTATTTTCACAGTATCGGGAGTGGTTGACGGATTTAGCACTGCATTACAGCACATTCAAGTTGGAGATAAGTGGGAAGTTTGGATACCTGCTAGGCTTGGTTATGGTGAGAGAAGTCAAAGCAATATTCCGGGGTTTACTACCTTGGTTTTCGAAATTGAATTGCTAGAGATTTTATAACCTGACAGTATTTCATATTACAAATATCTTTCTAGATACAACTATATAAAAAAGGCAAACTTGAATGTTTGCCTTTTTTTATTCTGCAGTTTTAAGATTAATTATTTTAGCTATAACGTGCAACAAAAGGTCTGTTCGTAAACGTCCGAAACCACAAACTGCTTGCAAAAGGTCCTTTCGGAGACGTACGAAACCACAAACTGCTAGCAAAAAGCCTTTTCGGAGACGTCCGAAACCACAAACTGCTAGCAAAAAGCCCTTTCGGAGACGTCCGAGAGCACAAACTGCTAGCAAAAAGTGTCTTCGGATTCATCCAAAAGAGCAAAATGTCAGTAAAATGGAGCCTATCGGAGCCTATCCAATATTTTGTGTATGAAGTATAAGATACTTTATTGAGCTTTTGAAATATTACAAACTACCAATAAACCCTTCAATCCCTTTACGTACATCACTGCGCGATCCCGTAAACTTATTGATCATAATGGTGAATGCATATTTCTTGTTACCATCTATCAAGTATCCTGCAAAACATTGCACGCCTCCAATGCTACCACTTTTGGCACGAATCTTTCCATCATACTTGGTGTTTTTCATAAAACTCTTCAGTGTACCGTCTCGTCCTGCAGTAGGCAGTGAAGCGTAAAACTCTTTTGAATAGTTGCTTTGGTTGTACATATACAACAGCAAATCGCAAAACAACTCTGGGCTAGCAGCATCTTGGGGAGCCAAACCACAACCGTCGTGCAGAAATAATGATGATGTAGATACATTCTTTTTTGTCCAATGCTTTGTGACATATTTAATACCCTCTTCAAGAGCATCACTGTAAATATCACTGTTCTGATTGCGCCCTATTGTGCGAATTAAGTGCTCTGCAAAGTGATTGTTACTCTCCACATTCACTTCACGCAATATATCGGACAGTGGACGAGACTGGTGAACATGTAACACCTGCCCCACTCTATAACCAAGTGTTTTTATATTACCTACATTGTTCACTTTTGAGATGTAATCTAAATGTGATGTTTCTATCTCTGCTACCTTGGTTCCTCTCTTGCTTAACTCCGTTGCTAACATCTCGCCCAACATCAGCCCTGGATCGGGGATATCACCTTTAATACTAAATGAAGTCTTATTTGCAGGAATGTTACCGCGTAAAATGCGCTCATACGAAAAAGGAGCACCATATATATAACCATTGTCACGCTCAGTGGTGTTCATCTTGAGATAGTTAGTGAACGTGAGTCCTTTCATATCTGGTTCTGTACGAAGTATTCTTGGACTATTGTTTCTATCAGTTGTATCAAAAAAAAGTCTATACGTATTGTCAAATACACTCACACCATAGGCACCGGCCGCATAATAATTGCCCATATCTATCCATGTCCATTCATCGGAAACCCCGTTATAGCCAAAAAGATTATCTACTACATACAATTTCAAATTATCTATCTTTGCCAATGGAGCTTGCAATTTTTGCGACCAATCTGTCAAAAATGAATAAGGATCGTCTTTAAAAACCGATGTACCCAAAGATGGATCGCCAGAACCTATCACAAGCAACTTAGATGAGTCGTCAGCATCCAGAGCAAGTGTTGTTTCATATCTATAATCGGGTCCCATCAGCTCCAAAGCTGTTGCCGTTGTAATTAACTTCATGATGGAAGCGGTGGTCAGCGATTTATCTTCATTGTATGAGACAATGGTTTTGCCAGTAGTCAAATCTTTTACACATACTCCCACCGATGCATGTTTGAGAGCAGGGTTATTAATGAATTGTTGCAATGCTGGTTGTGCATAGCCAACAAAAAGTATTGAGAGAGTGAAAACGAAAGATATTAAACGTTTCATAAGTTGTTTTTAAAATATTGATCTAATACATTTATAATAAATGAAAGAAAGAGATAGATTGAAGTTGCCTATTTTAGCAATTCATCAATTCTTACAAAGTCATATCCCCTACTTTTCAACTCTTTTATTAAGCTGTCTAATTTGTTGTAGAGTTTGTCTGTTCTATCGGGATGTGTGCCAATATGTATTAACATGATTACTCCATTCAGACTCTCTTTTTCTTCGAAAGAGAGAATTGCATTATATATTTGTTCTGACGACCGATAATTATTCATAGCAGGCGTTGTGTAATCTGCATTAGAAGTAGTGCCTGGTGTAAAGTTCACTATCTGTACATCCAGTTCTTTAGCCCAATTGCTCACTTCTTGGTTATACCATTCATAAGGAGGCATGTAGTACTTTGGCATTTCAATGTTTAATCCTGCGTTAGTCATTGCAATATAGTTGTTTTCTACATCCGCAACGAACTCATCTTTTGTTACTAAAGTAGAATCTCGTTTAGTCCAATCGGCATATAGCAAATGTTTATCAGAGTGTGGCCCCATGTAATGCCCTTTATCTTGCAATTGTTTTACAATCAATGGGTACTTTCTATAAAAGTCTCCTGTAAGGAAAAATGTTCCATTCACATTGTTTTTTTCCAATGTGTGCATAATGATTTCTGCTCCATCTGCAAACTCGTGACCTGTAAAGGTAAGCGATAGCTTTTTATTGTTTATATCAGCACGAATGATTCCTCCCAAAACTACTTTATTTTGAGATTGCAAGTAAACATTTTGACTTTCTATATTCCACAATGATGATATTGCAAAAGTTGATGTTACCATCAAGAAACTTAAAATTATGAACACTGCTTTTTTCATAAGTTGTAAGATTTAGTTTTAGAAATGAACTGACACGCAAGATATGAAAAATTGTTTAAAGCATAAAAAAAGCCAACAATTAAAATGTCGGCCTTTTTACTATAAAGTTCAAGTTAATAGATAGATTATTCTACTTGATGATAAACTTAATATCTACCCTTCGCGCTTCACTTACTGAAGAAGTTTTGTCTTCGCCATAGAAAACGGATGATATTTGATCAGGAAATACTCCATAATCTATCAACATTCTTTTCACAGCTTCGTTGCGACGCATTGATAAATCGTAGTTGTACTTCGCATTTCCTACCGGACTAGCAAAGCCTTTAAGAACTACACCCAACTGAGGATTTCTCCTTAAAACAGTAGCAGCCCTCTGCACTTCATCGAGATAAGTAGCAGAAACCTCAGAAACATCATTGGGAAAGAACACTTGCATTTGTGAAGTTCCATAGCTTCTCACAATCTCTCTTGCTTCAGGTGTAAGTGCTGCAGAAGTCAAAACAAGTGAATCTTGCGCCTGATCTATCTCACGGTTCAAGCGACTAATTTCATCCTGCTTTTCAACCACAATAGCTGGAGCAGAAAGCAATCTCACTTGATTTTGCAAAGAGTCTATCCTCCATCTCAATTCACTATTATTAGCTGTGGGTGCCACTAATGGCATACCACCAACCAATGGACTTTGTGTTTGATAGGGATAATATCCACTCTCTGTTCCATAGCCCTGATCGGTAATAAAGGTTGTTGTACCTCCACCTCTTGTAGCATATCCCATAATATTATCAAGGCGAGAATTAAGTACTTCAATTTCTCTTATGAGCTCGTTTTGTGACATAGATTGCAATGGAGTTGTGCTACTTAATGGAGCAATAGCACTTGTAGATAGGTTGTTTACACCAAAAGCACTTTGCGAATATTGTAGATTGATATTTTCTAAATACTGTTTCTTTAATTCATATTCAATCTTGTCTTTTCTAGCCTTAGCTATCTTTTCAAGAAAGTTGATAAGATCTGATTTAGAAATTACAATTTCACCTTGCTGCACTTCCTGTACAATAGGTACGTTAGAAACGACAGTGTCCGTTTGAGCACTAAGCCCAAACGCACCTATCATAAACATACCCATGCATACTATTACTTTTATTTTTTGATACATGATATATTGTTTATATTTTCTATCTCTAAAAATCAAATCTATATCCCAATGAAATTAGATTGTTTTTAAAAGCTCTTCTTGAAGTATATTCTACAAATAGACTTCCATTTCCAACATCAAGATAAGATCCAGCAATAAAGTTAATACCAAAATCGAATTTGTCTACTTTATTTATTCCTAAACCTATACCTACATAAGGAGTAAAGATAGAAGTGTTATTTACAAACAATGGATACGTTACGTTAGCATTCAATCCATAAGCAACTTTTCCACCTATTCCAAAATATAAATCGGGTGTGAAAACGAAATCAGTACTCGAGAAACCATAGTTGGCTTTCAATCCAAAAAGAAAAGATGTAGCATCACCAAAGTTCATAGCTAAAAATGGAGATAATCCCTTGTATATTACCCATGAAGTAGCAACTTCTTGTCGTTGGTTTTGCATCATTACATTTTGACGAGTTCCGTCAGGAGAAACCACAATATTACTTCCACCCATTGGAGGTGTTCTGTAGGGTGTTTGATTTCCACCTGGAGAAACAATAAAAGTTCTATCCGAGCCAGCTTGTTGCTGCTGTTGCCTGAAGTTACTATTGTCTATTTTTCGAGAGTTCTCTTCAATTCTATCACTAATACGTTTCATTTCGTTCAACAACTCCTGATTAGAGTTATCTATAGCTTTAGGAACATACACTTCTTCTTGAGTTATAACTCTGCTTTCTGGTTGTTGGCTGTATGTTGTTGGTTGTTGACTGTATGTTGCTGGTTGTTGACTAAAAGTTGTTGGACCTTGACCCATTATCATTCTTTCTAATCTATCTAAACGCTCTTCAGGAGTTTCCTTTTTCAACACTGGAGCTCCTACACCTTGTACTACTTTATCTATCATCGATTCCAATTCGGCAGGAGTTAACCTAATCATTGTTTCACCCTCAGATCTGGTAGTTGTAGAAGCAACAGTAGCGGGTGCTATTGGAGCAGTAGTATACACTTGTGGCTCATTTGCAGATGCTATTATCTCTGTTTCTAAACGTTGTTTTTCGTTTATTATTTGTGCTGCTTTCTCAATGTCATTAACCTCGTAGGCTTTATCGAGTTCTTTTTTCAACTCTGCAATACGTTGCTCATACATCATGGTTTTGTCACTCATTCTTTGGTCTACATAAGTATTTATTGCACCATATGTATTGGCTTTCTTGCCTATATTAAACTTCAACCCTGCGTTGAACATAGTGTGTTTCTTTAAATCTTCGGTAGATTCAACATCAATCGGATCTTCCTTATCTGTTGTTAGCAATAGGTTAGCAGCTCCAAACACCTCAACATAACGAGAAACTGGAATAGTAAGACCTACACCACCTTTTGCAAAATAACTTGAATTGGTTGGTAGTAAAGATATATTACCCACATAGCTTCCATATACATTCATATATCCACCACCCATAGTTATATATGGAACTATACCGCTAGATACATTGAGTTTAGCAATAAAGTCAGCACCATACATTGCCATATTATCAAAATCAAATGATACTTTTTCATCTTCGGTAGATCGATAGTAAAAAGCACGTAATCCAACATAATCATTAAAGTCTACTCCCAATGCTCCTCCCAACAAATAGGTGTTGCGTAAATTAGAAGAATTATCAAAATTGATATATGCACCACCTGGTTCAAATACAAAACGCAATCCCTTCAAGCCATTTGAATTTTGGTTATCCAGAGCTCTTTCGAGAGCAGAATAATTATTAGGATTTTTATCTCCCAAGTAGAATTGAATACCAACATTGAGAGACCAATTCATCATTCGCTCATTAGAAATATTATTGTCAATCCAATCATTAAAAGCATCTCCTTCAGGATTGTTCACTCTTAATATATTGGCTGCATCTAAATTGAATGCGTGAAGCTTACCCTCTAAATTCAGTGCAACTCTCTCGCCTAAATAAAAACGAGTCCCGAGTCCCGCAGTAAGATAAATTTGTTCTTGCTTTAGGTCATCAAATTTTAGTTTCTGAACACCTGATCCCAATGTTATATAAGGACTTAATATACCTTGAGTAGGAATATTTGCTTTAAACTCGCCTCCCCAACGTGTAACGTCTACTTCGCGAGAATTAAATTTATCTACTATATCCATAGGAACGTCCAAACTATTGAGTGTGCTTTTTAGGTCGACAGATTGCTCATAAATACCTCTCAACTCAAGGTTGCGACCTAAACCAATTCCTACTACACCGCCAACCATGGGTCCATTTTTTATAAATAGTTGATTGTCCCACCAAGTATAGCCTGCGGTTGGAGAAAGATTTAGACTTATTTTGTTAGCTTGCCCCTTTATGTGCATAGAAGCAATTAACAAGATACTAAAGAAAATTATTTTTTTCATTTTGTTGTTTTTAATGAGAATAATAACTCTGAAAATTTAAATTGTGTTTCTTGTATTAATAACAATTAATATGAAAATAAGTTTACTATTGTCTTATAATGATGCAACAAATCTATCTTTTTGCTTTGTAATTAAAAACATACTACACAAAATGAATGATTTAGCAACAAAATTCAAACTTTTCAAAATACTCATAAGTCTAAAGACAAGACTCTAAGGTTTATCCAACAAAAAAGTTCAACACTTAGCAATTAACAAGTATTACAAATCCTGAATAATTTTTATATTGCATTGCACCTCAACTATACGAATAAAAAACAAAAAGACATCTCTAACCTCTTTGGAAAATTAAAATTGAAAATAGATGAATCAGCGGAGATATATGAATGAGCGTATTTGACTGATTGGATGTAATTGTCAAAGAAATAAATAAGGCTGAACCCTCAAAAAAAGAGTTCAGCCTTAACGGTAAATAATACGAAAACAATTCAATTTAAAAAACCAACTATACTAATATCCCGGATTTTGTTGTGCTCCAATTGCCGGATTAGCATCAATTTCGTCTTGTGGTATTGGTAGTATTGTTTTGAAGAATGTTCTGTCTATTATTTTTTCACGATGTGGAATCAAAACATTTGGATAGATAAAATCATCGTTGAATTCAATGTCCCATCCCAAGCGTAACATATCGAAATATCTGTGTCCTTCAGCAAACAATTCTTTACTCTTTTCATCTATAATCATTTTCAATGATACAGTTGCTTCTGTTGCTAAGTCGATATTTGGAGAACGCTTGCGAATTTCGTTCAAATAAGTAGCAGCTTTCATTTTATTAGGAGTCGATTGCTGAATTGCTGCTTCTGCAGCAATAAGGTAAACCTCTGAAAGTCTAATAACCTTTACATTTGTAGCAGAGACTTTACCTCCTTTATCACCATTCATATTTGGACCACCTACATATTTGAGAGAAGAGCCAAATCTCGTTGGGCTTGTTTCATCATAATCCATTATTCCCCAACGAATATCATCAGCGTCTTCACCCAATCTTTGAAGGTAGTAATCACTTGCCATGAACCAGCCACTCGCTCCTTTTATTTTAGCCAAACGGAGCAAATAATAGCCCAGAGATGATGTTCCCAAATCAGCTTCATTCTCATATATCCCCAACTCAAATATCGATTCGCTTCCAAAAGCTGTAGACCAAGAATTCACCCACTTGTCGTTGGCATAGAGAGTATACTTTTTATCATTGATTACCTCTTCTGCAGCAACAAGTGCGCCAGAAAAATCGTTCATGTGAAGTTTCACTCTTGCTTCTATTGCTTTATTAGCATAGTAATTAAGAAATCCATTTTTCACACTTTTAGAGATTGTGTTGGCACCTTCAGCAAGGTCACTCACAATTTGATTGTAAACCTCTTCTACCGAAGCTCTTGTTGGTTTCTCAGATGCATCTACCAAATCTAATACCAATGGCACACCATACGATTCTTTATCCATATTATATGGTTTTCCATACAACCTAACAAGATCGAAGTAGATAAGAGCACGTGCAGTAAGGGCTTGTCCTTTGTATTCCAACAAAGCTGCATCGCCGAGTCCTTCCGCCTCAATTTTCTCAATGTTAGTCAACAGGTTGTTTACCTGAAGTATGCAATCGTACATTTGTGCCCAAAAACCTCCGTAATTACCCGAAGTTTGAGAATGATTGAAGGTATATAATCCGTCAAGACCTCTTCCTTGTGCGTAAATTGCAAAATCACCTCCTTTTGCATCACCATACATGATAAAGTTTCTAGAGTAATAGTTAGAATTAACCATGCTTCGCATTAGTCCATTTATAGCAACTTTCGCATCATTTGCGTTGGTAATAGATGTTTCGGATGCCGCTGAATTAGTCGGCTTCACATCTAAAAAATCGCTACACGATGAGAGCAGCACAATGCTTAGTATTGTAATAAGTATCTTTATATTTTTCATCTTTGTAGTGCTTTAAATTATAAGTTTGCTCAAAAGCTCAATTCAACACCAAAGGTGTATGTTTTACCAATAGGAATTTCAAACCCTTTAGATCCGTATTCATTTACCTCAGGGTCGTAAGTTTTATGCGCAGCCCAAGTCCACAAGTTCACTCCTGTAAAATAGAACCTTGCATTTGAAATATGTGTTTTCGACAGTAATCCTTTTGGCAACGAATATCCAAAATTTAAAGATTTCAATCTTAAATAATCTGCTTTGTGCATGTGTCTGCTACTTCTTTGCAATGCATCATTCAAGTCGAGCGCAACACGCATAGGCAGTTTCGCTCCTTTGTTTTCAGGAGTCCATCTATTATCATATTGTTCTTGCGACATAATCCTCTCCCAGTAATATCCATCTTCAGCCACATCTTTCGAAGCAGAGTCATATGTATATCCACCTACTTTGTATGTAAAGTTTAGACCAAGTGACATTCCCTTCCATTCCATGTTAGTATTTATACCTCCATATAGTTTTGGATGCACATTGCCTAATATTATTTCGTCAGCTTTACTATTATCGTAGGTTATTGCTCTTCCATCTATAGTCAAATCTCCAGTTTCATCGTTGTTTAAAAACCAAAGAGGCTTTCCTGTTTCATCTTCTACCCCAGCCCACTCTTTACCATATATAGCTAATGTAGACTTACCTTCCTGATAGATAAATTTAGTTCTGGAATCACCTCCAGGCTCAAACCAAATTATATCTTGTCCGTCATAAAGTTTCGTAACAGTCGATTTAATGTGAGAAGCATTAAGACCAATCGTCCAAAGCAAATCTCTATTCTTTATAATCTGACCTTCTAATTCTATTTCTAATCCTTTATTATTTATCTGTCCAATATTTTTTAAAGTAGAATAGAAACCTGTAACCCTTGAGATGGGAACATCTTGCAACAGATCTTTTGAGTCTCTATTAAAATATTCAATTGTACCTGTTATTCTTTGATCCATCAATCCAAATTCGAGTGCAATATTAGAAGTATAACTTGTTTCCCATGACAATGCGGCATCTGCAACAGTGCTAATGGCACCACCTGGAAGTTCCATATACTTTTTATTGTAAGATATCAATGAACGCCATCCATAATTAGATGATGGCAAAGTTCCATTTACACCATAAGATGCTCTAACTCTAAGATTACTTATAAAATCAACTGATTCCATAAATTTCTCTTTGTCTATTCGCCATGATGCAGCAGTAGACCAAAAGTTACCCCACCGAGCATCGGGTCCAAGTTTCGAAGAGCCATCTCGTCTGTAAGAGGCAGAAACATAATACCTATTGTCATAATTGTACGTTGCGCGAGAAAGCATCGAAAGCATGTTGTTACCCCAACTATAGGCACTTGCATCCAGCACTCCTGCTGTTGCAACAGTTTTCAGCGCACTACTAGGTAAGTCTGAACCCTCGGCACGTTGAAAATCGACTTTGTTTTCTTCAGCTTCCCATCCTGCTAATACTCCAATAGTATGTTTTCGGTTAAATTCTTTGTTATAGTTAAGTGTCGTTGACGATACGAGTTTACTAACAGTAGTACTCATTTCTCTTACAACTCCATTGGCACTTGAACCATTGAAATGTAGAGGACTATAATATAGATGATCTCTGGTGTGCGTGTTGTCATAAGCAAGTATTGATTTGAAAACCAATTCGGGTAATATCTTAATGGAAACAGCCTCACTTGCAGAAAGCTTCAATGTTTTCGATTTATTTTCCCATTCATTGTCATAATAGACAGGATTGTAAGCATAACTACCATAACGATCTGTCCAAGGTTCACCTGTTTCATAATCAGTTGGCCAATACATTCCCCACAGCAAGTTTCTACTTTGCATAAAAAGATTGCTTCCAGTATTTCGTGAATCGTTCAATCCCGACTTATTGCTATTGGCAATATTCAGGATGGTAGCAAACTCTAAATACTTTCCTGCTTTCTGAGTTAAGTTTACACGACCTGTTATTCTATCAAAATCATTGGTTTTGACACGCCCTGTCTCTTTTGTATAAGCAAGAGAAGTATAATAGTTAGTAACATCTGTGGCACCACCTATCGATACATCATAAGTTTGATATATTGCTGTTCTAAACAAAGCTTTCTCCCAATCGTAATAGCTTCCGGCCCTATCTCCATCAATTGTAAGAGAGTTATATGTGTTATCGGGAGCAGTGAAGGTGTAACCATGTTTATTGAATCTTCTATTTAGTTGTTTCAATGCATTAGCACTTGCTTGCTCTGGTGTTTTGTTCTCATAATAAACACCTGCATTCCAGAAGTTCTCGTAATACATTTCTACCTGTTGCTCATTACTTGCAGTCTCCCAGTTATTGTATGCCCAGTCAGGCGTTATTCCCACTGAGGCTTTAAGATTCACAACCGGCTTGCCACGCTTTCCTCGCTTAGTGGTAATCAGAATTACCCCATTTGCTGCACGTGAACCATACAAAGCAGATGCTGCAGCATCTTTCAACACAGTGATGGCTTCAATATCGTTAGGATTGATGGAACTCATCACATTATTACTTGTATAAAGATAATCCCCCATTTGTCCGGTATTTCCAGATATTGCAGGAACACCATCAATCACGTACAAAGGTTCGTTTGAGGCATTCATTGAGCCAATTCCCCTTACTCTAATAGAGGATGTTGAGCCCGCCTGTCCTGATAGCGTAGTTACTTGCAATCCTGCAACTTTTCCGCTGAGTGCGTTTTCGAATGAAACGCTTGGGACATCTTTCAATGCATCATTCTTTATAACCGATGCAGCACCCGTATAAGTACCCTTTGTTGCAGTACCATAAGCCACCACCATCACTTCATCCAATGTAGTTAGTTGGGGTTCAAGAACTACATTGATAATTTCTTGGCCATTAATAGAAACCTCTTGTGGTATAAATCCTATATAGGAAAAGACAAGGGTTGCATTTGGCGATACATTAGGTAAGATAAACTTCCCATTTTCATCTGTGGCGGTTCCCACATTTCTTTGCCCTTTCACCAATATTGTGGCGTAAGGAATTGTAGAGGCGTCTTCGGATGAAGTAACAGTACCCGTGACGCTAATTTGTGCCGTAGCAATGCTAACTAGAAACAACACTATGACAAGTAAAAAAAATCTGTTCATAAGTTAGTTTGTTAAGTTAATTGACGAGAACACTAGAATTAAGTTTTATGAAAAAAATCACAAAACAATAGAGGTAAAGAACGCTTTGCAATCACAAATATAACATATTTTTTGCAACATCAAATTATATTAATACATTAAGCAAATATATACAAGAGAATTTATTCTTTACAGTTGATATTTATATAGCTAATAAATAAGATATTGATAGATATAAGAAAGGCTGAATCAATTATTACATGGGCTCAGCCTTTCATTTAAAAACTCAAATTAGTTTAACAGTTTATTTATTCTACAATATCCCACCATACAGGATACGACCATATATCATCATCATTTGCGTGAGGATGTGATTCTAACCAATTGGCAGAGTTATAATTTATCTCATGCGATACTTGTCTTATTCTACGGTACTGTTTGCCTAAAGGAATGCGAGTTTGAGCATCAGCGTTCTTGAAGTATTCGTTAGGTATTTTCCAATCAGGATAAGCAGTAGTGCTATAATCCAAGCGACGCATGTCGTTCCATTTTTGTTGCATAAACGACATAGCAATATACTTCTGGGTCATAATCTTACCCAATGTTATGTCAGCTGCTGTACCAATTGCTGTGTTTATGTAGTTAGTAATAGCGGCTTCACTCATTGGAGTTTTGCTTGGGTTCTCCGTTTCGTTATACGTTTTTAGTTTATCGTTCATCAGCTCCATATGGGCTCTTACACCATCTCTGTAAGCGGCAAAAGCTCCGGCTTTGTCACCCTTGTTAAATAAAATCTCAGCTTTAATAAAACACATTTCATGATAACAAACAAGATGTGTGGGCCCATCAACACGAGAATAAAATGTTCCTGTTCCAAGAATATTCCCGTCGTCAGCTTTATATTGGTCATCTGTATCGCCATGATAGCCAATAGAGCTACCACGTAATGATACGTAGATGGTGTCTCCCCATCTTTGCTGGTCAGACACATTTACATACCATGAGTGTGCAGGAACTGTACGCCCGTTACTTTCAATGGACTCATTTTTGGAATTATAAGAAGTTCCGTTTGGACCTTTATTGATGCGAATATCTGACTGCATATCTACACCTGCCGAACGAACAAATTCTCCATGCTTGAACTGTGCCCACGGAATTAGTTTATCAGCGCGAGGATCTTCAATTCCTTTGTTGTCGAAGTTAGTCAATAAATCGGTGTACCACTTAGTTACCCTAATATTGGTGTTCATACCAACCGAGTTAAATGCAATTGATGTTTTCAAAGGATCTGAAAACAATACATCACCCACATTATCAGAAACTAAATCTAGATGGTTTACAACAGTACTTTGGGCATTAGAAGTAGCAGCACTAGAAATCAAACTGAGTATTTCATCTGGTTTATACAAACTAGTTTTCTTAGATAGATTATTTAGCCAACGCGCTTTCAATCCATAACACATTTTAAGCCATTTGTCCACGTCACCATCGTTCCAACTGTCTCCACTTTTGAGAGAAGGTGCATTTTCACCCTGTGCTTTCTTGAAGTTCTCAATCGCAAAATCAATATCCTGCAAACAACCTTCGAATATTGTTTTACCATCATCAAACTTGGGAGTTACCGATTCACCAACAGCTTCAGTATAAGGCATTTCACCATACCAATCTGTCATCAACATAAATCCCATGGCTCTTATCGCTCTCACAGCACCCACATAATGCCATGCTTCTTGAGCAATTGCTTTATTTTCCAAATCTGGAAAATTGGCAGCAGTTGCAACAAAAAAGAATTGATAGGGAGAGGTGTTTATGGCAGTACCGGCATTCCAACCAGCAGCCATACCATCGCGAGTACCAGTACTTGTAGCCGTTAATTGTTGTGTAATAAAACTAGAACGTACTCCTGCAACTTGCTGTCCATACAAAAAGTGATGTTGAATCCAAGCAAGTCGTCCATCTATTGATGCCAAAGTGTTTGTCGGATTATTAGGATCCACATTTACATCAAGCCAATCTTCGCTGCACGAAAAGGTCGATAACAGCAATGTAATACTTAATATGATATATAATATTTTTTTCATTGTCTCAGTTTATTTAAATGTTAGGTTAATGCCAAATGCAATTCCCGATGTACTTGGAACTCCATTGAAGTCGATACCCACTGAACTTGAACCTGCAATGCCCGAACCTGCAGCAGAAGTTTCAGGGTCCATTCCTTTATAATTGGTAAACAGTAGAAGATTGGTTCCTGTTAATGTGAAATCCACATTGCTTATAAATTTGGTCTTTTCTAACAAAGAAGCAGGAAGCCTATATGAGAGAGACACAGTGCGTAAACGCAACCAATTTGTTTTGGTGCTAAAGTTGGCACTTTCTCTTGGATAGTAAGTATTCCAATAGTCTTGAATAATTTTTCTACCACTTGTAGGAGTACCTTTCACATCATATGTTTCTTCAGGTTTAAAGGTAAACGATTTATCTTCGTAAACAGGAACTTTCACGGTTTCACCATCAATCATCTCGTCTCTTGTTCCCGTTTGTATTGCACCCTCAAGCGTAAGTATATCTCTGTTCATGGTTCTTTTGCTCATTCCATTAACAGTCATAAAGTAGTCAGTACCATTGTACACATCTCCCCCAATTCTAAAATCGAAAAGAAACGATAAATTCCAATTCTTATACTGAATATTGTTGTTCCAACCACCAGCTACTTTGGGTTCTCTATTTCCAATCTCGTAGGTTGTTTGGTTATCACTCAGAGGCATTCCAGTACCTGGATCTAAAACAACTTTTCCCTCATCGGTGCGTGTCCATTTCGAACCCGATATGGCCATAAAATTACCCCCATTGAAAGAGGCTGCTTTGGCATTACCCACTTGCACATCAGTAACGTACAATATCTCTACACCCTTCATCAAATTATTCACTTTGCCTCTGTTACCTGCTATATTCAGTGTAGTATTCCAATTAAAATCTTTGCTTTTTATAGGCTGTGCAGTTATAGACAACTCCATACCCTTGTTTGTGATATCACCACCATTGATAGAAGAGAAAATATAGCCTGTTGATTGTCCTAAACGAGGCGACAATATTTGATTGAAGGAGTTGTTTGAATAATAGGCGAAATCTAAACCTAGACGACCCTTTAAAAATCTCAGCTCCATTCCCACTTCATAAGAATCGGTTGTTTCTGGTTTCAAGTAAGGATTACCACGCGACCAATTATTACCAGCTCCCACTATTCCACCTAAAAACTCTCTCGAGGGCCACAAATAAGTGTTAGTTACATAGGCTGCTGCATCTTTACCAACACGTGCCCATGAACCTCTTATTTTTCCGAACGACAGAATGTCATTATTTGGCATCAACTCTGAAAATACAAAGCTACCACTTACCGAAGGATAGAAGTAAGAACGATTTTCAACTGGCAAGGTTGATGACCAATCGTTTCTTCCTGTTACTGTGAGATAAGCAAAGTTTTTGTAATCTGCTCTAAACTCTCCATACACACCAAACAATCTCTTCTGCAGCCTTATTTCTTGAAACTTTTTATTAGATGCAATAATATTGTCGAAGCTATAGAATCCTTCTTCTACAAAGTTATATCCCATGCGTCTGTTTGTTGTAGTTTCTGCATCTTCCGAGAAATGACCCAACAGTAGATTGAAATCAAAGTCACCAAACTTCTTATTAAAGTTAGTCATAAAGTTAGACGATATATATTTATAACGATAATCACTTTCAGACAACATACCTTTTTGCCATAATTCCTGAACAGCACCACCCGAAGAAAGCAAAGTAGAGTTGCTTGTTATATAACTGTCCACACCTACTCTATACGAAACATTCCACCAATCTGTTATGTCCATATTTGCATTTAAGTTTCCAGTTACGCGTTCTG
>JARICS010000042.1 GCA_029264035.1 Dysgonamonadaceae bacterium
TTGTTTTTGTGAAAAACATTGACAACGTAGTGCCCGACAGATATAAAGAGAATGATGCATTACACAAAAAAATGCTGGCAGGTGTATTGGTAGAGACTCAAGCAAAAGCTTTTGCCTATATTGATAAGTTAGAGTCCGGAGATTTCAATGCGGATGATCTTGTAGAAGTAGAGAACTTCATGATAAACCAATTGTGTATTACTGGTGGTGAGATTGTAGGAGATAACAAAACACAATTTGCAGAATATATGATCAAAAAGCTCAACCGACCCATAAGAGTTTGCGGCATGGTACGCAATGAGGGCGAGCCTGGTGGCGGACCTTTTATTGTTGAAAACAAAGACGGAAGCTATTCTCCACACATATTAGAAGGTTCTCAGATTGATGAGAAGACTGCTGCCCATTTAGCTGATAAAGCTACACACTTTAATCCAGTCGATTTGGTTTGTGCCATAAAGGATAGAAAAGGCAACAAGTTTGAGTTGCTTAACTTTGTTGATAAAGATACAGGTTTCATCTCCTCTAAGTCTAGTAATGGTAGACCACTAAAAGCATTAGAGCTGCCAGGACTGTGGAATGGAGCCATGAGTGATTGGAACACTATTTTTGTTGAAGTGCCAATCAACACATTCAATCCTGTGAAAACTGTGAATGATTTGTTGCGCGACGAGCATCAATAATTGTTATGCAATAGCAACATACATATTTTTTAACAATAGAAACAGATTTAACGCTGTTCGAACACCTTTTGAAAGGGCTTCGAATAGCGTTTTTTTTTGCTATAAACTGCCACAAATTCTGTTTCTCTACAATTGCGTGACGAGTTTTCTTGTAACTGTTATTCTTTACTATTATTGCTTTTCGCAGAAATCGTTATCGATGTCTGTTTACTACTTTTGCAAAACAAAAAAGCTACACCACTACTTTAATAGCTAATTTCGTGTTTCGAATAAGCTACAACCCGACTTTGTTGACTGTTTCTGTGTTGCGCAAATGTTGCAACATGGGTTTGATACCTATATTTGTTGAGCAGAGCTATACATGCTGCACTCGCAGGGTGATAGATCCCATGCGGAAACCTTAGCTCTGCCGAGGCAGAGTCTATTTACCCAGTCGGGGATTTGCCCTCTGCCACGACAGAATCGTGCTTCCCTTGTGGAAACTACCCTTCTGCTAGAGAAGAAGGACTATTTCTGTGTAGGTGAGAAGCCTCTGCTTTGGAAGTTCTGTCTATCCCGGACAAAAATTATAGTTATCGAACATCGTTTTGAGATTTCGCTATTTGCAAAAGAAGTAAATTCACTTCGTTTATAGGTATTGTGTTACGTAATAAGAGAGACTGCACTGGCTTTGTAGATCTTGTTGTACGCAAAAAGAGAAAGAGCCTTTTGCGTTTGTTGCTTTCGCGTTTCGCAATTATAGTAAACTCATTGGGTTTGTTAGAATTTTATTGTGAAATTAGTAGCAACGGATTTCAATTGTATATCTCATTCTTAAATAAATATAATAGCATTCTTAAATATGCTATTATGATCTAGAGTGAAGGCATATATACCTTGTATGGAGTGAAGGAGTAATTATCATTTATAGCTTCTGATCATATATTGAACCCATTTTTTTTATCAAGTTCTGATTGTAAATTCTTCATGTAGTTTTTCATTTATACGGTGTTAAGCCACTAATTCTCATTAAAGTGTAAGCAATCCCATAAAATAAAAGAAATATACAAATATTTTCACCTGTTTTGAAGATTTATTTGTAACTTCGTGTCACACAATAATCAATCTTACACATAGAAGTGAGATTTTTTTTCTATTTATTTATATGAGCGAAGACAATAAAATATTAGAGGAAGATAAAATGGTTGAGGATGAGTTTCAAGCTCTTCTTAATGACTATCTATTGTCAAACCACCGCAAAAAAGTTGAGATTATAACCAAAGCATATAATCTTGCCTATGAAGCACATAAAGGGTCGCGTCGTCGTTCGGGCGAGCCTTATATAATGCATCCACTTGCTGTAGCTCGTATTGTTTCAAAAGAGATTGGGTTGGGTTCTACTTCTATATCGGCAGCTTTGCTACACGATGTTGTAGAAGATACTGACTACACTGTTGAAGATTTAGAAATGATTTTTGGTGAAAGAGTATCACGTATTGTTGATGGCCTCACCAAAATATCGAGCGGAATGTTTGGGACTAATGTGTCAGCTCAAGCTGAAAACTTTAGGAAGTTGCTACTCACCATGTCCAATGATATACGGGTGATACTTATAAAAATAGCTGACCGACTGCACAATATGCGCACATTGTCTTCAATGGCACCGGCAAAGCAATACAAAATTACTGGCGAAACAAATTATATTTATGCACCATTGGCTCATCGATTGGGTCTGTTTGCCATAAAAACAGAGTTGGAAGAACTTTGCTTTAAATATGAACATCCCGAAACCTTTGCTGATATTACTGAGAAAATAAAAGAAACTGCAAGCGAACGCAATACAATATATGAAAATTTTGCCAGGCCAGTTAAGGTCGAGTTAGACAAAATGGATATAAAGTATGAGATGAGAGCCCGTGTTAAATCAGTTTACTCTATCTCTAATAAAATGGAGAAAAAGAATGTGGCTTTCAATGAAATATACGATCTTTTTGCTGTCAGAATCATCTTCGAGATTTATCCAGGCATGGACGAGAAAAAACAGTGTTGGGATATCTATTCCGCCATCACAGATATTTATAAGCTTCGCCCTGATAGAATTCGCGATTGGGTGAGTCGTCCAAAATCAAATGGTTATCAAGCGTTGCATCTTACAGTTATGGGACCTGATGGTAAGTGGATTGAAATTCAAATTCGGAGCCGTAGGATGGACGATATTGCCGAAAAAGGATTTGCTGCGCATTGGAAATATAAAGCTGATAGGGTGGAAGAAGATACTGAGCTTGACAAATGGTTGAAAACTATTCAAGAAATATTGGCCAATCCCAATCCCAATGCTGTCGATTTTTTAGACACCATAAAGTTGAATCTTTTTGCTATGGAGATATTTGTGTTTACTCCTAAAGGCGACATAAAAACCCTACCACAAGGTGCAACTGCTCTCGATTTTGCCTACATGCTACATTCAGATATAGGTGATAATTGTCTTGGAGCAAAAGTGAATCATAAATTAATTCCGTTGAGTAAAAAGCTCAACAGTGGTGATCAGGTTGAGATAATAACGTCTACCTCACAAAAGCCACAGCCCGAATGGCTCAATTTTGTTACAACTGCCAAAGCACGAACTAAGATAGAAGCTGCACTTCGCAGAGAAAAACGTAAGATAGCCAAAGAGGGAAAATTGAAACTCGACAAACTATTCATTGAAGAACCCAATATGGGTAGGAATATGCTTGACAGGATTCTTCACTACTATAATATTGATAGAAAAGAAGATCTTTTTTATCAAATTGGAAATAATGAAATTGAACTGCCCCAGGATTACAAAACTTTTTTTAAGGATAAGAGTACAGAGCAAACAGACAATTTATTGTTGCGCTATATGAAGCAGGCTTATAAAGCCATGCGAAAAACTTCAGACGACAATGCCAAAGAGAAAACCGAAAGAGAGCCTAAGAAGGATGAAGTAGAAAATCTGTTTGAAATAAAAAAGATTTATCGTAAGCAGAAGTTTAGTTTAATGGAAAGCAACCAGATTAAAAATTTCATTGTTCCTTCTTGTTGTAATCCATTGCCAGGAGACGATGTTTTTGGTTTCATTACAGAAAATGAAAAGGTAGAAGTGCATCAAAGCTCTTGTCAGGTAGGGATAAAGCTTAAATCTAATTATGGAGATAGAATTCTTGAGGTTGTATGGGGTGATTATAAACAATATACTTTTAAATCATCAGTTTCTTTTACTGGAATTGATAAAAAAGGGATATTGAATCTTATAATTGCCAAAATATCTGAGGATGTTTCAGTAAATATTTTAAGCATGAATATATCTGCAAAAGATGGTATTTTTGAAGGGCATATGGATGTGAGTGTACATAGTTTGAAAGATGTGCAAAACCTGTGTTCTATGATAGCAAAAGTGGACGGCATAAATACCGTCCACCGCTCTACAACATAGTAATTTTTACTTTGATGTTTTCTTAATGTATTTTATTGAAATTCAACTTCAAAAAAGTTATCTTTTTCTTCTTCTACTTGGAAGGAGTTTAGATGTTACTTTTTTTGTTAAAAAAGTTAGGGCAATAGGTTTAAGTATTCTCCAACCTATTGAGCCAACTGACTTATAATTCGAAAAAAAGAAATTACCCCAACCTCCACCTGTCGATCTAGTTAGATAGTTAGAAGAAACAGGAGAAGAACTTTCAACTCTATCGGTAACTTTGTTCATAATTGATGAAGAGACACTTTTAAGTAACATCGATCCCCAATTATCATTGATATATTGTAGTTGGAAAACCATTTTTTGCTCCGAAACTTTAATCTCTTCGCGCAATTGCTTTTCTTCTAATTTTAATTGATCTAAAGGGGTTAGTTTGTATGCTTTCATAATGTTGTTATTCGTTATCATCATCCATAAAGGAGGAAACTATCATGTTTGTCAACCCACGTCTAATAGTTTTTCTTTTCATTATAATTATTCCAATAACAATAATTGAAAACAATGCTACTATGCCGAAACCAAGAGACATACTCTCTAGAATTTCACCAAGGTACAATGCTATTGTTATAAAGACAAAATTTATTGCAAACAATGTCAGTAGGATAGCAACGATTGAATAAATCAAACTTGCTCCACCTTTGCTAGTTTTAGCGTAAGTTTGTAATTTAAATAGTCTTAATCTATTGGAAACATATTCTGACAAATCATCTTTCATTTCCTCGAACAATGTACTTACTTTTTTCTCTTCCATCGTTTAGGTAATTTCAGTTTTCTTACTTTTTAGATAATTCTTTTTTTGCAATTTCTGTAATGTCTTCAATATCTTCTTTAAGATCTTCAACTTCGTTTCTGCCTTTGTACACAGCAGTTTTAACGTTAGCTCTTACTTTATCAGCAAATTCGTTTGCTTGATCTAGCCACTCTTCTTTTTTGTCGTTACCCATGATATAACCAATAGCTGCACCAAGCGCAACGCCAATACCTAATCCTAGTAATAATTTTGACTCTGAATTCTTCATAATTTTTTGTTTTAATGTTTATAGATTGTTATTAATAAATTGTTTTAACCAAAGTCTTTTTTTGGTCGAATACATTAATGAAACACTTGAACAGACATTTTGTTTACTCAAAAATAAATTACTCTTTAAATGTCTATTATTCTGAAAGAGATTCACCAAAAAGAGTTGCAGATGTATATCCATTTATTTTGACAATAACTTTTTGACCAATTTGATGTGATTTTTTATCAAATACCACAACTTTGCTTTCATTGGTTCTTCCGAAGAATTGATTGCGTGATTTTTTTGAAAATCCTTCAATTAAAACTTCAAACTCTTTTCCCATATCTCTTTGGTTGCTTAGTTCCATGTGTTCTCGTTGTAAATCGATAATTTCTTGTAGCCTTCTTTTCTTTATTTCCTCCGAAACATTGTCTTCAAGTTTATTTGAGGCAAAAGTTCCAGGTCTTTCTGAATATTTGAACATAAATGCAGTATCGAATACGACCTCTTTCATCAAAGATAGTGTTTCTTTATGATCTTCTTCCGTTTCATTGTGAAAACCACACATGATATCGGTAGATAGTCCACAACCGGGAATGATGCGCTTAATTGCTTCAATCCTTCCCAAATACCACTCTCTATCGTATTTTCTATTCATCAACTTCAACATTCGAGAGCTCCCAGATTGAAAAGGTAGATGAATGAAGTTACAGATATTATCATTGTTCGCTATTGTATGTAATGTTTTATCAGTCATATCTTTTGGATGAGATGTCATAAAACGTATACGTATATCTGGAGCTTGTTTAGCAACCATCTCTAGAAGGTCACTAAAATCTATTGATTGATTTTCGTTTGTGTAATGATAAGAGTTTACATTTTGGCCTAGAAGAGTTACTTCTTTAAAGCCTCTCTTTTTCATATCCTCCAATTCGTTGAGGATACTTATAGTGTCCCTACTTCTTTCTCGTCCTCGTGTGTAAGGCACAATACAGTAAGTGCAAAAATTGTTGCATCCGCGTGTAATTGATATAAAGCCAGAAATATTGTTGCCTGCTATTTTTGAAGGTATAACATCTTTGTAAGTCTCAGTAGTAGATAGTTCCACATTGATGACTTTTTGTCCTTGCTCAGCAGAGCTCATTAAATTGGGTAGGTCTAGGTATGAATCGGGACCTATTACCAAATCTGCATGATGTTGTTCTATCAGCACTTCTTTCACTCTCTCTGCCATGCAACCAAGAACCCCTATAATAAGATTTGGATTTTGTTTACGCTTTATTGCATTAAAATATTCTAGTCTATTTATAACACGTTGCTCTGCATTTTCTCTAATGGCACAAGTGTTCACGAATATTGCATCAGCACTTTCAAGGTCATCAGTTATGATGTAACCATCCATTTCCATTATAGAGGCTACAA
The DNA here is from genome assembly GCA_029264035.1 of Dysgonamonadaceae bacterium. Lineage (GTDB taxonomy): Bacteria > Bacteroidota > Bacteroidia > Bacteroidales > Dysgonomonadaceae > UBA2632. Next base: position 6,579 of record JARICS010000042.1, read on the forward strand.
CTTCAGTGTCGGCTAAATTCATTTGACAACCATATGTTTCTATGAATAGCTTTTTCTCCTCGGCTTGATATGTCTTTTCTTCTGCTTTCATAATCTTTTTATTAGTAAATAATGTCTCATTTTGTAAGTTCTCTGAGTGTATATATCTCAATAGTTTGATGAGTGTTCTTGCGAAACAACATTCGATTATTTTTTTGTATTCATTTACAACCAATCTATTGTATCTCAAATAAAAAATGAGTACTTTTGTGTGAACTACAAAAGTAATGAAAAAATGGATATAGGCGATCTTGGATTTTTAATAATTGCTTTTATTGTGTTTATTGTCAACTTTATTGTGAAAGCAAACAAAGAGAAAGAGCAAGCACAAGCAGAGAAGCAATCTCCTTCAAAACCTGAACTTCCCGAACCTTGGGAGGTTGAAGAAACATTGCCACCTTTGCCACCGATATTTCAAAATCCCTTTGAACGTGAAAATAAAGCAGATGTGGTGAAAAAAAGAACACCACAACTTGTAACAAATTCGCAAGAAGCATACAATAGAAAAAGAGAAAGCTTACAATCGCTTCAAGAGGGTACATCTTCTTTGTCAGAATCACTCTACAAAGAAGACGACATGGAAAATATAATTTATCAAGATGAAGGTTCAAGCGGAACGTCATATACTGATGGACTTTTCCATGGTAACAAAACTGAAGAGTTTAAAAAAGCAATCATATACAGCGAAATTCTTCATCGCAAATATGAATAAATCACATAAATAAAATAAGTAATAATGGCTTTAAAATTTATCAGTGCTGAAGAGGCTGCAGCACTTATTAATCATGACCAAAATGTTGGTTTTAGTGGATTTACACATGCCGGATGTCCAAAAGTAGTACCCGTTGCTTTAGCCAAAAGAGCTGAAGAAGAGCATGCAAAAGGAAATCCTTTTAAAATTGGTATGTTTACTGGTGCATCTACAGGCGATACAATTGATGGTAGTTTGGCTCGTGCCAATGCTGTTAAATTTCGTACTCCTTATCAAACCAATAAGGATATGCGGAATGCAATTAACAACAAACATATTCACGACTCAGTAGCATATTTCGATATGCATCTTTCGCAAGTTGCACAAGAAATAAGATATGGTTTTCTCGGAGGTGTAGATGTAGCAATTGTTGAGGCTTGCGAAGTGACAGCGGATGGGAAAATAGTACCAACTGCAGGAGTGGGTATAACACCTACTATTTGTCGTATGGCTAAAATTGTGATTGTTGAGTTGAATAGCAAAGTACCAGCTAAACTAAGAGGTATTCACGATTTATATGAATTGCAAGATCCTCCTAAACGCCGCCATATCAATATATTTGAAGTGCAAGGTAGAGTAGGGTTGGAATACATAAAAGTTGATCCTGAGAAAATATTTGTTGTTGAAACCAACGAAGAGAGCGAAGGTGGTGGCTTTGCACCTGTTGATGAAATAACTGCAAGAATAGGTGAAAATGTTGCTAACTTCTTTGCACATGAAATGAAACAGGGACGAATCCCACAAGGTTTTTTACCTGTTCAATCGGGTGTGGGTAATATTGCCAATGCAGTACTAGGTTCTATGGGTAATAATAAAGATATTCCACGTTTTGAAGTTTATACAGAGGTAATTCAAGATGCAGTATTGGATATGATGCGCGAAGGCAAAATTAGTTTTGCTAGTGGATGTTCTTTAACAGTAAGCAACGAACAGCTTCATCAATTGTATCAAGACCTTGATTTCTTTAAGAATAAAATGGTATTACGCCCAAGTGAAATATCAAATAATCCCGGCTTAGTACGTCGCTTAGGTGTTATCGGAATCAACACCGCTATTGAGGTGGACCTTTTTGGTAATGTAAACTCTACTCACGTGATGGGTAATAATATGATGAACGGAATTGGGGGTTCGGGTGACTTTACTCGTAGCTCATACATCTCAATTTTTGTTACTCCGTCGGTTGCTAAGAACGGTGACATAAGCTGTATTGTTCCAAAAGTAACTCATGAAGACCACAGTGAACACTCTGTTAAGGTAATTGTATCCGAGCATGGTGTAGCAGATTTGAGAGGTAAAGGAACCTATCAAAGAGCACAAGAAATTATTGAAAAATGTGCTCATCCTGATTATCGTCCCATGCTGCATGACTATCTAAGTCTGCAAAAAAATGGTCATACACCACAGAGCCTTTATGGTTGCTATGCTTTTCACAAAGCTTTCTTGGAGACAGGTAGCATGAAAAATGCTGATATTGCTCAATATAAGAAATAAGAGATAATAGCTGGTTTGGCTAAATCATTATACACGAGAAAGACTGCTTCATTATAGAGGCAGTCTTTTTTATGCTTATGAAAACGACTATTGTATATATTGAAAGAGAGATAACCAACGATAATTATGATTCTTTTTTATCAGTTTATTTATTATATTTGTGTTATGACCGAATCAACAAGACATATCAAACGTCGTCATCGTATAATGGATCAAATAGCCAAGAGGACAAATATAGATGATAGAGTAATCGAAGCAATGAAACGTGTGCCTCGTCAACTATTTGTTTCTGCAAAGTATGAGCATATGGCATATAATGATAGACCATTGCCAATTGCTGCAGGGCAAACTATATCTCAAATATATACTGTTGCAATGCAAACCAATTTGCTCAAACTGCAAGAGGGAGCATCTGTGTTGGAAATTGGCACTGGCTGTGGATATCAAACCGCAGTGTTGTGCGAGTTGGGATATCGTGTGTATAGTATTGAAAGACACGAGGAGCTATATCATATAGCACAAAAAAATATTAATAGTTTAGGATACAGTGCTTTGCTAGTTTATGGTGACGGGTTTGAAGGTTTGCCACAGTATGCTCCATTTGATGGAGTATTGATAACATGCGGAGCACCTCAGATACCAGAAGAGTTAATAAAACAATTGGCTGTAAATGGTAAGATGGTTGCACCTATTGGACAAGATGTTCAAGAAATGATGGTGATTCAGAAAATTAGCGAGCACAAGAACAAGATTACTAAAGAGGGAGCATATAAGTTCGTCCCCATGTTGTCGGGTACTGTAAATAAGGCTTCAGTTGATCAGAACATCTAATTCTTAAGCATTAGTGTACCTCTTTTAAAGATGTTGCTATAAGTTTTCAATCTTGGAGTAGCTAATACTGACATACTTTTTTTATCTTTGATTAAAATTTAAGCAGACAAATGAACTTAGAATTAAACGACCACAATAAGAAAGAGTATCCTCCAATGCATACAGCAGAACATATACTCAACCAGACCATGGTGCGTATGTTTGGCTGTAAAAGATCGCGCAACACCCACATTGAGCGAAAGAAGAGTAAATGCGATTATCACTTAGAGCAAGAGCTCACTGGTACACAAGTACAAGAGATTGAAGATAGAGTGAATGAAGTAATTAAAAAAAACTTGAGTGTAACCGAAGATTTTGTGCACATAAAAGACGCCAGAGATTTAGTCGATTTATCTAAACTTCCTGACAATGTGTCTGAGATGCTACGCATTATTCGTGTGGGAGATTATGATGTGTGTGCATGTATTGGGGAGCATGTTGACAATACTTCAGAAATTGGTGAGTTCAAAATCACAACACACAATTTTGATAATGGGCGTTGGCGTGTTCGTTTCAAACTAAATGAAACATAACTATAAATTATGATAAGGAAACTTCTTCGTTTCATCAAAAAGGTTGTCATCTACTTTTTCTTATTGTCTATTTTGAGTGTGATAGTATTGCGCTATGTACCAGTCTTTTTCACTCCACTTATGGGTATAAGGATAGTTGAGCAAGTTCGTGACAAAAAGAAACCTAAATTGCTACATTCTTGGGTTACTTATGACAATATATCTGACAATATAAAACGTGCCGTAATAGCTTCAGAAGATCAGTTGTTTTTTCAACACAAAGGATTTGATAAAAAACAGATTAAAAAAGCAATTGAAGAAAACAAAAAGCGCAAACGCGCTCGTGGAGCAAGTACTATAAGTCAGCAAACTGCTAAGAATGTGTTTTTATGGCCAAAGTCTTCATGGTTTAGGAAAGGATTGGAGAGCTATTTCACAGTGTTGATTGAACTCTTTTGGAGCAAAGAACGAATATTGCATGTATATCTCAACTCTATGGAAACAGGGGAAGGCATGTATGGTGCTGAAGCTGTCGCCCAGCACCATTTCAATACCTCTGCCAGTAAGTTATCGCAATCTCAGTCGGCACTTATTGCTGCTACATTGCCCAACCCTTTACGATTTAGTTCTAAAAAACCATCTGCCTATATGCTTAAACGTCAAGCGTTTATATTACGACAAATGCAAAATGTAAGTCTACCCAAGAAGGATTCAAATTAAAATAATACATTAATTTCCCACTCTCTTTTAGAAGACTACTTATTTTCTTTTTTGTAACTATCAGTTGCAGCTTTCACAGATCCGTGTAGTAATAACAGGTTGTGAGCTTGCTCATACGATAAACCTATTTCATCCACAATCATTCTTGTTCCTCTATCTACTAATTTCTGATTGGATAGTTGCATATTCACCATGCGGTTTCCTTTCACTCGCCCAATCTTTATCATTGTGGTAGTAGTAATCATGTTTAGCACCATTTTTTGTGCTGTTCCCGATTTCATACGTGTACTTCCTGTAACATATTCAGGACCTACAATAGGTTCTATTTTTATTTCAGCTTCATCGGCGATAGGAGAGTTTGGGTTACAACTTATTGCCCCTGTCAAGATCCCTTTTTCACGCGCATTGCGCAGTGCACCTATCACATAAGGTGTTGTTCCAGATGCAGCAATACCCACTAAGGTATCATTCTCATTGATGCCATGTTTTAATAGCTCTTCCCAACCAATATCGTAGTTGTCTTCTGCTTGTTCCACAGGGTTTCGCAAGGCATCATCACCACCGGCAATAAGACCAATTACATAAGTTGGTGGCATGCCAAATGTTGGGGGTATTTCTGAGGCGTCTAAAACGCCCAATCTGCCACTTGTACCTGCTCCAACATAGAAGAGTCGCCCGCCACGCTTCATTCTTTCTATAATACCGTCAACAAGTTTCTCAATTTCGGGAATTGTCTTTTCAACGGCTTTTGCTATCTTTTGATCCTCTATATTTATTTCAGTAAGAATATCTACAGTTGATTTATGCTCCAAATTATCGTATAGAGAGCTCTGTTCTGTAACTTTTATAAATTCCATAATGGGGTGTCTTATTGTTAGTTCTTTTTTAAAGTGCCTTTGTTTTATAGTATTCAACTAATCCGTCCATTGGTGATTGATCTATTTTTCCAACAGTTATTTCATTATTTTCAGCTACCTCTTTAAGAGTATCGGCGTAGTAATGAGCAATTGAGCCAACAAAATGAACTTTGTTTGTTTTATATGCATATTGCATCACATTGCGTTGGAAGAAATCGGTAAATGATTTCTTAACGATCTCCTTTATAGCAGTCTGCTCAATGTTCTGGATTAGAAAAGGAGTAAGGCTTGCTAAAAAACGGCTTGGAAATGGCTTTCGATATACATTTTCGATAATGATAGCCGGAGTTAAGTCGTATTGTTTCAAAAACTTTTCTTTCAGTTCAGTAGACAATTGGTTTTTGAGTACATCGCCCACCAATAATTTGCCCATGGAACCTCCACTTCCTTCATCGCCCAAGATGAAACCAAGCGGCGATACCTGATTTACAATCTCTTTGCCATTCCATTCACATGAGTTGCTTCCTGTTCCTAATATACATGCAATACCTGATTCATCTCCACACAATGAGTGTGCAGCAGCAACTAAATCGCTGTATACTTCTACTCTCTCAATAGGGAATGAAGATTGAATAGCATTCTTTACGTTATCTATTTTTTCAGGAATGCAACCCGAACCATAAAAAAAGATTGCTTCTGGCATTCTCTCTTTTAGTTGAGGATAGACGTGCTCTTTTATCTCTTCCGTAATTTCTTCTTTTGATTGGAAAATAGGGCTGATTCCTTTTGTGTTGAATCGATGTATAATTATACCCTTTTCAACTAAACACCAATCTGTTTTAGTAGCACCGCTATCGGCTATTAATATTTTATGTCTGATCATAACTTGTTGTTGTAATTTAAATCTTAATATAAATGTCTCTCTTATATAATATAAATCCTGCTAACCAGCACAGAGAAACGAAAAGTAAGGCGTAGAGTAATGAACCAAAGTGAGCTCCTGCCCATGGTTCTAATAGGACTGAATATACATATCCTTTCAGGGTAATTGCCTGACCTGCATGTGGAATTTTTACATTGCCAAGCACATTTGCCAAAACGCCAGATAATACATAAATGAACAATGGGTTTACTCCAAAACTATGGAAAAATCTACTCCAATTGCTTTTCTTATTGATATCGATAATCCAAATCAAAAGTCCGAGTAATTGTGCGGCAAAGCCCGTAGTTGCTAATACAAAAGTAGGACTCCATATCTTTTTGTTTATTGGACATCCATATTGTAATAATAGCCCTGCAAAAGCAAGCACGGTTCCCCATATCAATATTTTCTCTACACGTTTATGATTGTCTTTTGTATCCATAATCATTTTTCCGAATAAGAAACCAATCAAAACATGTGCAATAGAGGGTAGGGTGCTCAGAAGACCTTCTGGGTCTAATGCAACTCCCGAATCTTTATACATATGGGCTTCACCCCAAAGATTTCTGTCAATAACCGAAATAATGTTTTGCTCAGACAATTCAAATCCATTTCCAAAAAAGAGGATAAAGAAGTATCCGATGAGTAGCGTTGCAATTACCCATATCACTTGTTTGGGTTTGAAGAGTAATGCAATAATTGATGCAAAACCATACGCAAGTGCAAGACGTTGCATAACACCAAGTATGCGAATAGTATCAAAGTGAGTAGCAGCTGTGACAAAGCTTTCACCAGCCCCCAATCCTCTGCTAAGTAGGCCAAACCAATTTAGTGCTAATCCAATGAGGAATATAATAATGGTGCGCTTCACTATTTTCCAAACACTCTCTTTTGATGGTTTGAAATTGTATTTACGAAGCGACATGAATGTGGATACACCCATGATGAACATGAAGAAAGGGAAAACCAAATCGGTGGGTGTTAGTCCATGCCAACTTGCATGGCCCAATGGTTTATATATAGAGCCCCACGATCCAGGATTGTTTACCATAATCATGCCGGCAATAGTAATTCCTCTCAAAATGTCTAATGATATAAGACGATTAGAATGTAATTTAGGTTTCATAATATTTTTCTTTGCCTCACTGTAAACTTATTTGTATAAATGATATCTCTTAGATTTTTTCTTAAAAAGTAATTCATCTTTCATCCAATATCCACGGATATCAGAGAATTTGTGATTCTTAGAAAATTCAGTTCGAATGTAATCGCTTCCACTCACTTTATCAAACATATTGAATCGGCCTTTGTCTGCATTATCAAAAACAGCTTTGTCAGGATAAAGTTCTGCTGCCACTTCCATTACATGAAATTGAATGTCTGATAGGCGAGCATTTTCAAAATTCATAAGGTGTACTTGCACACCTTGCATATTGGTTCCCTTACCCACAGAATAGAAAGGTTTAAGATGAATTGGTCTAAACTCAATTCCAGGAAGATTTTTTGCATTGAGTGCTGTTGCAAGCTCTTCTGCATTGATCCAGTCTGCAGCAAACATTTCGAAAGGAAGTGTGTAACCAACGCCAATTGACATGTAGCCCAACTCTCCTAAAATTCCAGATACGGGATAGAATGTAGCGGAATGATTAAAAGGAATATGTGGAGAAGCAGGAACCCATTGCAAGTTGGTATCTTGAAACTTCATTTTTCGCTTCCATTTTTTCATCTTCACTACTTCCAATTGACAAGGAGCGGATGACATCATCTCTTTGTTTATCATTAATGCTAATTCGCCACAAGTAAGACCATATAGATATGGTATCTTTAGTTGGCTAACAAACGATATAAAGCCATCTTCCACCAAGTTTCCTTCTACTTTCAATCCACCCACGGGATTGGGACGATCCAACACCACAAATGCAATGTTGTTTTCGGCTGCAGCTTCCATGGCTAAATACATTGTTGAGATATATGTGTATGAGCGGCATCCAATATCTTGAATGTCGTATACCAATACTTCTATACCTTCCAACATTTCGGCTGTTGGTTTACGCGTAGCGCCATATAAAGAATATACAGGAACGCCAGTATTGGGATCGGTAAATGTGTCAACTTTATCACCAGCATGTACATCGCCTCTCACTCCGTGCTCTGGGCCATACAATGCCACCAAGTTTACGTTGGGAGCTTCATGCAATATGTCAATCGTCGATTTTAGATTATTGTCAACTCCAGTTGGATTAGTAATTAGTCCTACACGTTTGCCCTCAATAGCTTTAAAGTTGGTTTGTTTTAATACTTCTATCCCTGTCTTTATTTTTATCTTTTGTGCATATATTGATGATGACATCATTGCTACACTAAATAATATAAGTAAACTTCTTTTTTTCATTGTAACTCTGTTTTATTCTTCTGTTTTTATTTGCGTTATCTTTTTCTCTTTTTTAGTTCCTTTTCCAAATTCGGGATCTATTTTCAGAAATGGTACAAGTAATAGTGTTGGAATAGTAGCAATCATAATGATAACGAAGAAAGTTGTGTAACCGACCGATTCTTGCAACCATCCCGATATCATTCCCGGAATCATCATCCCAAGTGCCATAAATCCTGTGCAGATGGAATAGTGGGCTGTTTTGTGTTCTCCTTGAGAGAAATAAATCATATATAACATGTAGGCTGTAAAGCCAAAACCATAACCAAATTGCTCTATAGCTACAGCAGCATTAATCCATAGAAAGCTTTCGGGTTGAAAATAAGCAAGTAGCAGATAAGCTGCATTCGGTAGTGTAATACTGAGCGCCATCGGCCACAACCAATATTTCAATCCTTTTCTTGATGCAACCACTCCACCTATTATACCACCCAATGTGAGAGCTATTACTCCTACAGAACCATACACCACACCTACTTCTTGAGTAGAAAGACCCAATCCTCCAACTTCTCTTACATCAATTAAAAATGGAGATGCCAGTTTTACTAACATGGCTTCTGCCAATCTGTATAATAGCATGAAGGCAATGGCTAATCCAATTCCTTTTTTTGAGAAAAATGATGCAAAAGTTCTTCCAAATTCGCTTGCTATATCGGCTGGAGAATGTGCAACTTTACCTTTGTCTGCAATAGGTTTGGGTAGAATGAAATTGTGATATACAAACAAAACAATGAAAAGCCCCGAAAGGACAAAGAAGGTAATACTCCATGCCAAAGGTACATTGCCGGTCTTTACTTCTAAAAATCCCGCCAATATAATCAACAAACCTTGTCCAGTAATCATGGCAAGACGATAGAAGGTGCTACGAATACCTACAAAAAATGATTGTTGAGAATCGTCCAATGCAATCATATAGAATCCATCGGCCGCAATGTCGTGTGTGGCCGAACTAAATGCCAACAACCAAAAGAATCCAATCGTAGCTTGAAAATAAAATGGAGTGGGCAATGTGAATGCTACTCCCGCCAAACCTGCTCCTATGAGCAGTTGCATCGTGACAATCCACCAACGTTTGGTTTTAAGAATATCTACAAAAGGACTCCAAAAGGGTTTGATAACCCAGGGCAGATAGAGCCAACTGGTATATAAAGCTATGTCGGTATTCGACAATCCAAAACGCTTGTACATTATGACCGCTACGGTCATAACCACCACATAAGGTATTCCTTGCCCAAAATAGAGGGTAGGTATCCATGTCCATGGGTTTCTTGTTTTGTGTGTTTTTGTTTGATTCATTTTATATTGGTTGTTGTGTCTGATTCTTTTTTAATATTTATTTTCTATCCTTGCACCAGGATAATAATGCTCCAAAATTGCATCATATTTATATCCCTTGTCTGCCATAACGGCTGCACCAATCTGGCAAAGGCCAACTCCATGACCCCAACCAGCCCCATATAGTGTAAATCCTGAGGGAATACCTTCATCATTTTCTTCGGCTGCTTCCACTACAAAGGCTGAACTATAAAGATGTGATTCTGATAATGTACGTCTTATTTCCAACTCTTTGCCAATAGTCATTACTCTTTCTGTACCAACAATTTTTAAACGAATGATGCGTCCAGATGTGCCACGTTCAAGAGGTGTTATTTCTAATATATCACCATAATCTATACCAGATCGCTTCAATATTAGTGCTGCAATTTCCTCTTGTGTATAGGTAACTTTCCAACGAAAAAAATCGGATGTCTCTTGGTCATAGTCGTTTAATACTTGTTTGAGCACTCTTGCATCTTTTGTATTACAGAAGGCAGCAGGCGAAGTTTTGATCCATTCTTCTGCTTCTTCTTCAATAGTAAGATCGGGTTTTTCAAAAGCAATGTTTTTAGAGTCTGCTTTTCCCACCAAATAAGGATGAGGTGTTGGTTCCCAAACGTTTTCGAAGGTTTCTAAGAAACCTCCGCAACATTTGTAAAAGCGAGTATCGCAAATCGCATCCTCATACATCATCACTTGTCCATGAGTTTTTTCAATCACATCTGTAACCAAAGGCGTAGATTGCTTGGTGATTCCTTGGTAGCGTTGACAATGATCGTCGGCACATACATCAAAATTGGCATGGTCTTCACGATCCCACCAACGCACAATTTCGTTACCATCTTCATAAGAAGTTTGGTAATTCTCTTTGCTTGTTTCTAACGATTTGTTTTTATCTACTTGAGCCAGTAACCAACTTCTTGATATAACGGCGTGAGCTTTCAGCAACTCCTCAGAACTGGTGGCACTCATTTCGGATGAAATTACACTCACCAAATAATCTTCTAACGACACTATGTTTACAGCCGTTATCATATCATTTTCTATTATGAATTTGAGGTGACCTTGAAACTGCTGATCTTCTTTTCTCTCCCAATGAAAGTTTATCCCGATAACCGCATCTTTCAATTCAAAAGAATCAGCATGAATATCGCTGGCATGCAATTGAACCTCATCGTATAGGTTACCATTGAAATCGATTTTTCCATTGGATATCTGTGCACTATAATCGCCCTTCTCAAGGCTGTCGTTGTTAAGTTTGTATGAATTGAAAAGAGAGAACTTTATTTGTTGAGCACTCATTATGCCAACACTAATGTGAGGTTCCGTCATGGTTATGTTGTATTATTTTTTTTGTTTATATGGAAAAATTACCATTTAATCTTTTTGTCTTGCTAATAATTCCCAAGTGCGAATTCTATCTTTATATGTGTTGTGACCGTTCATTTTCACAATGTCTAATGAGGCATCCGAGTTATCATCCCATCTGCGACAAAGGTACAACACATCGTATATTCTACCTATCTGATAATTGCGAGATATATTCAATCCTAATGCATAGTCTTCACCATAACTTGTGTTTGGCACTTTTATGTCGCGCAACACGGGAGTATAGAATGCACGAGGAGCACCCAGTCCATTAATACGTAGTGCATTGTTTCTACCATTATCAGGGGTCCACTCTTTGTGGTCAATTATACCGGGAGCAATGGTGTTCATGTCAAAGTCTGTCATTTTATAAGTCCCCACTACCATTGCACAATTTTGCTCATAAAAAGCTTTTACAATCTTTTGGAGAGTGTTCTCATCACTGTACACATCATCACTATCTAATTGTATCGAAAACTTTCCACATTTTTCGTGGTGTACTCCCATGTTCCAGCATCCTCCAATGCCAAGGTCGTCTCTATTGGGTATTACGTGTATTAATCTTTCGTCATTTTTTGCAAATTCAGCAATCGCTTCTGTTGTTCCATCTGTAGAGTGATTGTCAACAACGATGAGATTAAACTTAAAGTCTGTTTTTTGTATGAGAACAGATTTAATTGCATCTTTCACTGTTTTTATTCTATCACGAACTGGAATAATTACAGAGGCTTCAAATTCGAAATCATCTTTGTCAAATGCTATTGGCTCGAACACAGGTTCAAGGTATGCTCCAACATCTTTAAGATGTTGCGTACAAGACTGTTCCATCTCTATTTGAACTTTGCGGTTCTTTGGATCAACGTAGTCAAATATCTTTTCGCCCGATTTGCGTGTGTCTTAATCTATTTCAGAGTAGAGATATTCGTTGATGTGAACAAGGTCGTTTTTTTGAGAAACCTTCAATCGTAAATCGTACAATCCAGCGAAGTCATAACTTTGCTTGTCCATGTTTTCTGCAGCATTTTTTAGAGCCTTGCTGCTGTAAATCATGAGCGATCCAAAATTAAAATCATCTCGCAAGCTTCCTTTTTGGTAGCTAATCACTGGATTGTTTTTCTTCACACCATCTGCAATTGCATAATAGTCAGCGTATACCATCCCTGCACTTGTATCTTCGGCAATTTTAATCATACGCTCCAAAGCAAAGTAACCTAATTTCAAAACAGTTGATTTCTGATAAATAAGTGTATAGTCAGCTGTTGTATTTTCAGCAATTTTCAGCACTGTCTGAGTACTTTGCATGCTGTCAATTTCAATTATTTTGCATCCTTCTATTGGGTTCATCCCTTTTTGAGGTGAAAGCAGAAAGATGTTCTTCACATACTCCGATTGTTTTATTTGCTCTACTGTCTTTGCAGCTTGTTCTTGCTGCGTGTATAAAATAAAAGCGTCAATAGTTTTCATTGTTTCTATATTTTATTGGGTTAAATTATTTGTTTATATTTTTGATATATATATCTATTTTGATACTGCTTTCCTCACTCTTCCATAGCTTTCACAATTCCTTTTATTAGATCAGTGCGCATGTTTTGATCTTTTATCGATTCAATAGGAAAGCCCAGTATGCAGGTTTTGTATTGATCTCCTTTATAAAAAGTACCAGCGCTGAAGTTGTTCTCTGTGTATCTATATATGGTATATGCTTTCTCACCCACAGGTTCAATAGCATCTGGGTTTTCTACCACATACGATTCGCTGTTCAGCTCGTTGTAGTAGTTGAAATTGCCTTCAATCGATTTAAATGGTGATGTAACTGATTTCACTCTACCTGTTACGCCACCATAATTGTTGCGCCATTTATATTTAAGTGTTTCTTCAGCCCATTCCTTATCAGCAATGTCAGCAAATTGATTGTCCCACAAATCTGTGCCAACGAAAGCACCACTCACTATCATATTACCACCACTGTTGCAATAATCTGTTATGATTTGCTGGTTAGCTTTTGTAAATGTTTTGTGCTGTGCCATCATTGCACCTCGAGCAATGGGCCATTCGCGTTGTTTACCCAATATCCAATCTACAATTTTGTAGTTGTTATTGAGCAGAACTATTCCATGTTCTACAGCTTTTGCCGATGTAGATACAAATGAATAACCAGCTTCGGCAAAACCTTTTCCATGCAATGAGGGATAGTCAAAACTATTCCCTGCAATGGCAGTAGTCTCATAGTTGGCATCGCTATCTCCAAAACCCGATGAGTCGTCATCCATCCACGGGATACTTCGCCTAAATTCGTGCATCTGTCCAATAAAGTGATGGTCAGAAATATACGGAATGCCATTATCTTCTCTACCAACAAAACCTGCAATACTATCGCTGCTGGAAAAACTAAATGGAGCTGATGTACGGGTGAATCCATTCACAATCATAACAGAGCCTTTTTCCTTACTATTACGATATACTGATAATATCTCAGATGGAAAACTTTGCCCACCTTCATTCATTGCTGTAACTTTAAAGCTATATAGTTTGTCTTTTTCAATCGCAATTTTCACAGAGCTTTGTGATGTTACAAATCCGTTATCAAAATCATTGTCATCAATACGCGTATATACAATATATTTAGTTGGTTTCGCAGTTGGTTCTTTGTCATCAAAGGTTTCTTCCCATTTCAGTTCAATTTGTTTGTCTCCGCTAAACTCTGTACTGAATTTCTGTACGGGAAGTGGTTGTACTACATAGTCTCTGTTATATTGAGAAGCAATAAATTTGAGCATCCCTTTATAAATAGATCTACTAACAGTGAAGCGAAATGCGGGGTCTAAACCATAACGCATATCAGCAAAGTTTTGGTGCGATAGCAATTCTAATAGCATGGTAGGAACATTAGGAACTCGCGCTTCGCTGTACGATCTATTCCATAAATGGCGACGAGTCCAATTGGGTTCAAAGTCTGCTCGAATATCGTTGGTTATTTCTTGCATTATCAACTCTGTCAGGTCGCGTGCTGCCCATCTTGAGGTTCCATTTTCAAACTTCTCCTCGTTGTGGTGTGTCATATAAATTCCCAATGTCCCTATGATCGAGTCATTCATTGTAGTACCTGCATCTGAGTGGAAAGCAAAAGCTAAATCAATAGGGACTTTCAATCCATCGGCTTTTGGTAATACAGATGAACCACCTGCAATGTAATTTACCCAATAACCTCTGCTTTGAAAATCGTCGGTATAATCATTTTTGCTCTCGCTTATATTGTAAATGCTATCGGGTGTTCCAGCCCACTGCAACCAATAGCGTGCCGCTTCGGCATAACGAGGATATCCACTCACTTCGGGAGCAAACTCTATATTAGCCAATATATTTTGTTGAGTAGCAGGATTATCAGAACTTTTAGCATTCTCTTTTTCAAAACCTGCAGCGTGTGGGAGTCGTGCAATATTGCCCATGCCTCCTCCAATTTTCACAGCATCAGCTGTTACTATTTTTCCTTCTTTGCTACTTTTGTTAGTTAAAACAACTCTATGATTTTTATCTCTCTCAAATGTGAAATGGTCTAAAAATATCCAAGTTCCTCCACCCATTTGTTGATTCACTAAGAAATCTGTTTCGCCACCAGCATGATATACCCTGTAGTGTGCTTCGTCAGTACTGTTGTCAAATGATTGATAAGAAACATACACACCATATTTGTCTTTTCGTGGAATGGCAGGAACCCATTCAGCTAAACTCTCTTTTCCTTCAGTTATGGATTTTATTTGTCGAGCTGTTCCCATCTTAAAAGGATTCTCTCCATCCAAATAAAACTCTTTTGTGTGTGCAAAACCTGGCATAGAGGTGTCTTGCCAATCTGTTTTTTCGTTTGTCTCTCGGTATACAGATTGTGAATTATTAGTTATGTTGTTATCCACAATAATTTCGGTCTGATTATAATCGCGCTCTCGAGGTAGCATAACATTGGCTCCTGCATTTTCGAGCATCGGTACAATGAAGGGGACAACGTAGCTCTGGGTATAAATGTCCTCTACTGTTTGGAAGATGCGTGCTCTTTGCCACTCCCATCGACTTAGCTTTTGTTCATAATACCAACCGTGGCTTTGCCAAAGGGCAATATGATTGTTTTGTAGACCTTTGGAGATTGAACGAATAGGCGATGATATATTTTTAGTGAGAGGAGCAGATACTTTATGAGCAATAACTCTTTCCTTATCCTTATCAAGAGTGTGACGGTAGAAATTGGGGATAAGGTTAGTTATCTCTTGTTGATCGGTGAATACGCTTATAGCATATTCATTTTGTTGTTGAGGAAGATAATTTCGAATGCTGTCGTAAATACTATTCACAGTCTCTTCACGCATGGGTATATAAGAGAGTGGTAGACCTGCATATATCTCGACAGTTTTCTCTTGATGATTAATAGCAATGCTATCAACTTTTATTTTAGTTGGTTGCACCTTGCTTTCTAAGTAGATATTGGAAAGATGCTGTGTCAGTTGATCTTTCAATTGAGGTATTACGGTTTGTGCTGTTGTTGTCAAAACCAATAATGAAAAGATAAAAAGTATTTGTTTTTTCATGCTATTTACATATTACTAATTCAGTTTTCGTATGTATGTTTGAAATGTATAGTCATAATCGTGTCTTTCATCTGCCTTGTGTTTTTCTTCCTCTACAAGTTTCCATTCATTGAAGTCTACTTCAGGAAAGTAAGTGTCAGCTTCTTCAAAAGCATGATGTATTCGTGTAAGATATATTTTGTCAATTTTATCAATCACAGTATTGTATATTTGTCCACCACCAATAAAGAATATCTCCTTTTGATCTTTGCAATATTCCCACACCTGAGAAAGAGAGTGAAGCATCACGCAGTTTTCAAACTTTGTTTTCTTATTATTAGTAAGTACAATATTCATCCGCTTTGGCAATGCCGCACCTTTTGGCATTGCTTCAAGTGTGCGCCGTCCCATAATAATGGAGTTGTGTAAAGTAATTTTTTTGAAATGGCTCAAATCATTGGGTAAATGAGTAAGTAATTCTCCGTCTTTACCAATGGCATTGTTCTCATCTACAACCACAACAATGGATGCAATGGGTCTTTTTTGTTCTATGTTGTTGTTCTTATTCATATATCTGCTATATAGCCACTTCTCCTTTTATATGTGGATGAGGATTGTAGTTGATGAGTTCGAAGTCTTCAAACTTAAATCCGAAGATATCTTTTACATCAGGATTAATCTTAATAGTTGGTAAAGGCCTTAGCTCACGGCTAAGTTGCAATTTCACCTGATCGATATGATTAGAGTATATGTGTGCGTCACCAAATGTGTGTACAAAATCGCCTTCTTCCAAGTCGGTTACTTGTGCCATCATCTTAAGCAACAAGGCATATGAGGCAATATTAAAAGGAACACCCAAGAAGATATCGGCACTTCGTTGAAAAAGTTGTAAGCTCAGTTTTCCATCTGCCACATATAACTGAAAGAAGGCATGACATGGTGCAAGCTTCATTTGGGGTAGTTGAGCCACATTCCATGAGCTTACAATAATGCGTCTTGAATCAGGGTTGTTTTTGATTGTCTCAATTACTTCCGATATTTGATCAATATGTCCACCGTTATAATCCGGCCACGAGCGCCATTGATTTCCGTAGATTGGACCAAGGTCACCATTTTCGTCTGCCCATTCATTCCATATTCTTACACCATTCTCTTGCAAGTATTTTACATTGGTGTCGCCATTCAAAAACCATAGAAGCTCATATATAATAGATTTCAGATGTAGTTTTTTGGTTGTTAGCATCGGAAAACCCTCTGCAAGGTTGTATCTGCTTTGATGTCCAAATAGGCTTATTGTACCCGTTCCGGTTCGGTCATCTTTTCTTACACCTTCAGTCAGCACTCGCTGTAGAAGTTCTTTATACTGTCTCATTCTTTTTATTCTTATAATATAGGGTGTGTTAAAATGATAACCACACCTTAATAACAAATACAAAAATAATGAATCTTTTGGTTTTAAGCAATGATATAAAGGAAATACACCCTAAAGGCCATATGATATTGTTTAAATTACTACATTTGTTAGAAAATGCAACTAAATTAGAACTTTTTCAATTAGTTATTCGTTCTAAATAGACCAATATGATTAAAACAATAAAAAACCGATAACTATTAACAAACACTTATATGAAAACAAAACTTTTAAGATCAACTAAATATGCACTTCTTCTTTTATCTCTATTATTGATAGGATATTCATGTTCTGACAGTGATCCTGTTCAGCAAATTGACTTTAATGAAACACAATGGGAAATTGTAAACGTTACTATAAAGAAAGCCGATTGGGAATGGGATAATAATGTTGGGAGGTATTTAGCTGTAGTAAATCTTCCAGAATTAACTCAGTTTGTATACGAAAAAGGTGCACAGTTTGGATATGTTTTTATGCCTATGGATAATGGAAAAGAAGTGCAAAAAATGCTACCTTTTGTACACACTTACTGGGAAGATGATGGACAAGGAGGCGAAATATTATACACTGAGACCATTAGTTGCGACTTCATGTACGGATCGCCAAGTAGTGTTGCTTTCTACATTCAGTCATCAGACTTGTTTAGAAATGATGATATTTTGAGTGATTATGATTTTAGAGTTGTTCTGATTTGGTAATTACTATTCTTATCTCTTATTCTCACAGCAAATTTTTCACGCTTCACTATTTATAGTGAGCGTCAAAGCATCAGCCACTACAAAAGAACTACCGCCAATGAAAATGAAATCATTTTTATTAGCGTTTTCTTTTGCTGCTTTCAGCGCCAACTCAACAGTATTATACTTGTTCCCTTTCAGACCATACTGCAGTGCAGTTTGAGCTAATATCTTCACATCAAGTGCTCTCTCTATCGATGCCTGCGTGAAATAGTAAACTGCATCTTTTGGAAGCATTGATAAAATGGATGATGCATCTTTATCATTGGCCACTCCAAACACTATGTGTAGTGTCTCGTAACTCTCCATACCCAATTGCTCTACTATGTAACGAACACCATGTTCGTTGTGACCCGTGTCACATACCACTTTTGGATTTTCTTGCAATGTTTGCCAGCGACCCATCAATCCTGTCAACTCTACTACATTGGCAAAACCTTCATACACTGCTTGATTGGGAATTTTATAATCCATTTTCATTAACTCGTGAATGGCAGTAAGCACAGTTCGTGCATTTTTGTTTTGCACCCATCCTCCCAATTCACTTCGCAGGTTTTGATAACTATCGTTGTTCAATATCCATCCATCAGGAGTTATTTCAGAAGTGAAGTTATCCATAGTCTCTTCTGCAAAAACAATGGATGCATTCTCTTCCTCAGCTTTTGCTGCAAATACTGCTCTAACTTCTTCGTTACCAGCTTCTCCAATCACAACAGGTGTATCGGGTTTTATAATACCTGCTTTCTCTGCTGCAATCTTCGGTAATGTGTTTCCAAGATATTGTATGTGATCAAACCCTATATTGGTGATAATGCTTAGGTTAGGCAAAATAATATTTGTGCTGTCCAATCGTCCTCCCAAACCAGTCTCTATAATAGCAACATCCAATTCCATATGTTTAAAATAGAGAAACGCCATCTCCATGGTCAGTTCAAAAAACGAGGGCATGATAGGCTCAAATGCTTCGCGATGATTTTTCACAAAATCAACCACGAACTGTTGGTCAATCATTTCGCCATTCACACGAATACGTTCACGAAAATCGATGAGGTGGGGCGATGTATATAATCCCACTTTATACCCTGCTTTATTGAGCACTGCTGCCAAAAGATGCGAAGTAGATCCCTTGCCATTTGTTCCCGCCACATGAATGGTGCGGTAGCTTCTATGCGGATATCCAAAATGAGCATCGAGCGCAAGGCTATTGTCCAATCCTTCTTTATATGCAGATTGGCCCACACGTTGATAGGCAGGCATTTGGTTATAGAGATATGCAACAGTTTCTTCGTAATTCATTGTTTTTGCAATTTAATTTTTCTTTTTCTTCAAAAAATGTCTAATTGTTGTCCAGCCCTTCACAAAGTAGAGTCGTGGTAATAAGTGAAGCTTCTCTTGCCAACTGTCCATTTCTTTTATGATGGCAATATTCTCTGCCAGTCCCCTTGCACGCTGACTGTTAGAAAGACCTGTTCGGTCATAAATGGTTATAGGAATAGGTAATCTTCTGAAAACAGTTTCTTCTAAACTAAGTTGTTTGTAAAGTTTGAAATCGGCTGACAGCTTATATTTCTCATCAAAAGGGAACTTCCGCAATAGTGAAGTACGTGTGAAAACAGCTTGATGACAAAAAGGCATTCGGTGTATGCGAGTTATTTCTTCTGGGGCCTCTTTTAAATGTAGTTCATTGTTACTCGATGTAAATATGTCTCCATATACAACATCGGTTCCTTTAGTAAGCTCTTGGCTCACTTTGGTCAACACATCCTTATCCACAAAGACATCACCAGCATTCATAAAAATGATCCATTCGCCCTTTGACACGTATACTGCTTTGTTCATAGCATGATAAATACCACTGTCGGATTCGGATACAAAATGGTCTATAGACTCACTAAAGCGTTCAACTATTTTCTGTGTTCCATCTATCGATGCTCCATCTATCACTACATATTGTTTGTTCGGAAAGCTTTGTTCTATTACGCTTTTCAACGTTTTCTCAATCATGCTTGCAGAGTTGTAGCAAACAGTAACAACGGTGACAAGTGGATTTTGATTTGATTTTATATTGACCAAGCTGTTGAATTATTTATGTGAATTGAACGGTTATAAAAGATAAGAAAAGGTGACTTTATGAAATTCAACTTTTCTTCTCTTATTTAATTGATGTTTGGTAGCGCCGTGGATTGGTTTGAGTAGCGCAAGTGTTGTTTGACATAGTCTTCGTCATAGGATACAGTCACATCAATAACTTCACCTTTATCGTTTTTCACTAATTTGTAAACCGGGTTTACAAAACCACGATAGGGTGACAAGCTCAATGCTTCGTAACGCTCCAACACCTCTTCATGAATGGGACGGTTTACTTTCACTGCATAAGTTTCTATAAGCTTCTTGCCTGCTTCAAAATCGCCAGTAGATTTTATGCGTTGTATTTCTGCAAGCAATTCGCCAAACAGATCGCGCACTTTTTCATAATCATTTATCACAATAAAGGTTTTGCCATCGCGTTGTTTCATTTCGACAGCTTTTGACTCTCTTGCGTGTTCAAGTATCCATGTAGCAATGAGTTGACGATTGCGCATGTGAGCTTGTTCTACATCTTTACCAGGTTGAATGCGTGTGAGTTGTGTCATAGCGCCATTCATCAAGTAGCTGTAGTATTGTGCTTTGTATGCATCACTATTAGGCAATAAGCCAAGCTCTACCAACTTTGGATCGCCCAAATAGTACAAACCAAACAAGTCGGCACGTGTCTCTTCAATGGGGCTACCATATGCTTTGAGGGCATCGCTATCTACACCAGGAAGCAATTTGCCAGAGCCATGTCCTAAACATTCGTGTAGGTCGGTGTGCAAGTTGCCAGTAAGAGAACCATAATCTTTGGCCAGTTTTACTTCTTCGTCGCTCCACATAAACTCTTCAGCAAAACCATTTCCAAGAGATGCATTGTTATAGGCATCTGTTATGTTTTGAATAGTTACCGATTTTGAACCATAATCACGACGTATCCAATTAGCATTGGGTAGGTTAATGCCAATAGGAGTTGAAGGATAGCAGTCCCCACCTAACATTGCTACGTTAATTACCTTAGCCGACACACCTTTTACCTCTTCTTTTTTGAATTGTTTATCAACAGGAGAGTTGTCTTCAAACCATTGTGCATTGTTGCTAATAATTTCTGTTCGTTTTGTAGCTTCCATGTCTTTGAAGTTTACAATCGATTCCCAAGTTCCTTTCATACCTAATGGGTCTGTATAGGTTTCTGTAAATCCATTTACAAAGTCAATTCTCGAATCCAAATCTTTTACCCAAAGCACAGAATAGTCATCATACTTTTTCAAACTACCTGTCTTATAGAAATCGATAAGAGAAAGAATTACTTGTTTTTGGTTATCGTTTTCGGCAACATTAGCAGCTTTCTCCAACCATTTCACAACTCGCTCAAGAGCAGGAGAGTACATTCCTCCTATTTTATATACCTGTTCGGTTACAACGCCATTCTCTTTTACTAATTTGCTGTTGAGGCCGTAAGAAATGGGAGTGTTGTCATTGGGGTCTTTCATTTTATTGTAGAAGGCATCTACTTCTTTTTCAGTTACACCTTCATAAAAGTTGACAGCTGATGTTTGTACTAAATCTACTCCAGCAGTCTGATTGATGCGCTTTGGCATAACGGCAGGGTCGAATAGGATAGGAGTAAGTGTTTCGATGAGTTTGCTAGCAGAAGCTCCGTCTTTCACAGGCATACGAGCAGGGTCAACTGAGTTGATCAACTGTGCAAAATACTCTTTAGAGAACTCGGGAATCATTTTATCTTCCGAATAATGATGGTGTATTCCATTAGCCATCCACACACGTTTTAGGTAAGTTTCGAAGTTCTTGAAATCTTCTGTGGTTTTATCACCAAAGTAATTTTCATAAATACCTTCCAATGTGCGACGAATGGTCAAGTTATATTTGTTGTGCTGATCATACAATATATCTCTTCCCTCAAGTGCAGCTTCTGATAGGTAATAAATCAGTTCTTTTTGTTGAAGAGACAAATCTTCAAAGCCTGGAACTTGATAACGGAGTATTTCTACATCCGCAAATTGATCTGCAATGTACTCAAATGGCGTGTCTTGCGCCGATTGTTCTTCTGTTCCTGCTTTAGTGCCACTGTTGCATCCTGCAAGCAAGAAAAGGGTTGATAGCATAAAAAAAAGTTTTTTCATTGTTATTATTTTTGTTGTTTGATACAAAGATAGCAAAAAAGTAATTAACTGTGGATATAGTGGATTCTTCTAAAATTGTGTTTTTGTTTCTATCAAGAAGGTTTATTTGGATACTTATATTATTTTTGCGACTGCAGAAGTGTCAATTTGCAAATAATAGGTCGTTTTTTTTACAATTCACTCAAGGATGTGGCGTAAAACAGTAAGAAATCCAATCCACGGCTGTGGATTGGATTTCTATGTCATGAAAATTGAATCTACAGTTGTAGAAATGTTTTGAATCGCTAAAATGGTGGTTTTTTGAACAAATAGGGGAGAAAAATGCCGTGAAAAAATACAAAGCAGCCTAAGTTTGAAAAATCAACGAATGAAAAGTGAATTTTACATCGGGAATTAAATCTTTAAGGTATGAAGGAAGCAAATTAGGGCAACAAAACGGAAAATAATGTGTTTTCAAACATTTCCCCCGTGGTAGATGCAATTTTCAACTGTTTTAAACCTTTTCCCCGCCTACAAAGTGTTTTGTATAAGATATGAGAATAGATTCCCAAATACGTTCAACTAATAAATCAATACGAAGCGTCAACAAATTGCGGTTATTTCCACTACATGTTGACAAAGAAAAATCGACTTGCCTACGAAATTGCATCTATTTTAAACAGTTGCAATAGCGTTGACAAGTCGAAATGTTATAATTAATATGGAATTATTATATTGATAAAGAAGAGAAAAGATGAATCAATTTTGCACTATTTCCCATACATTCACTTGTTTAGGAGCAATCATAGTCTTTAATTCCAAAACCCTTCCATTGCTCTTTTGAGTTTTCACCTCGTTTTCAATTATATTCCTTATTGTAAAATTGCCGCTATTTTCTACATCTAAATTAATAGATATCTCTTCATCTTCGTCGCTATGGTTTATTATGTAGATGATAGAACTTTGATTGTTTCTTTGCAATCTTACTTCAACTTGCTTAGAAGTTCTTCCATCAAGTGAGGTTGTAAATGGTCTATCAACATTGGCCCACTCTAAAAGATTTACAAAAAACTTATCATTGATAGCATTTACTTCAGAAAAGTTGCCCATACCAAGGAATGACCCTGCTAACATTGCCTCACCTTTTCCGAAAGTAGTGTTTACCAATGCAGGAGCTCCTTGAGAATTTGTTGCTAATACATTTACATTATGGCCTTCTAAAGGGGTTAACGATTGTTCAAATAGTGAGCCTTTCAGCGTGTCTCCCATTTTTAGACCTTTAAGAACAGGGTGCTTATTATCAGTTAATGAAAGACCTATGTTATCTCCCATGCGAACTTCACTTTCGCGAACACCAAAAACCTCTTGTAAACCGAGTCCAGGAATAATCTCAGAGGCATACCCTCTATTATCGTTCCATGCTAAACGAGCTTCAGCTAAAACATACCCACCATTTCTAACAAACTCTTTCAGTCCTTCAGCAGCTTCAGTTGTAAACATGAGCGGAAAAGGCACAATTATTAATTTGTATTGTGATAATTGTTTTTGTTCAAGATGCTCTCTGTGAATAAAATCAACAGGAATATTATGATTGGCAAACGACTGAAAATAGCCTATAAGTGAATTGGTGAGCGCTCCAGGATAATCACGTTGTTGCATTCCTCCCACCATTTGGGTTAGTGGATTATAAACTATACCTATTTGTGATTTCTCTGGTGTTGAGGATAAAAATAGTTTTTGATTTTTATCTACAATTGCAGCTAATTCCCCAGCTTTTTCAGCTCTATCAGTAATAGTTCCATCGAGATTTATTAACCCGTAACCATCAGCTTCATAACCAGATGACATGGGGTAATATGAAAATATGTTTACTCCTTTAGCCCCTTTTGCTATGGCAGACCACGCCCATATTCGATGGTCATCGGCTGTAACAGGGTTACTTATCATAAGAGAAACTGTTCCTTTACCTGCCTGAAGTTCACCCACATACCATCCACCTTTCTCACGATTGGCACTTCTGGTGAAATCCATTACAGTTCGTAGTGTGGTTACAGACCACGCTCTGTCAGGATGATTGTGTTTGGGGTATATCGACACTCCATAGAAATCCAAAGGTTTAGCCATCATAAAATCATCTGTTGCACCATAGCCATTATGTGGTGATTGAAAAAGAGAAGCTCCCACAGCATGAGCAGTAATGAGATGGTCGGGGTCTGCTTTACGAATGGCATTATAGCGATTCTGCATGTCCGATTGCAGTTTTTCGTAAATAAATGTTTTCCAATCTATAAAGTCTGTATAACTAAGAATAGTGCTAAAGCGTGGGGGGTCAACTAAGCTCCAATCAGTAAGATTGCGATGCCAAGCTTGGTTTAAGTTGTCTAATGTACCGTACTTCTCTTTTAACCAATCACGAAATTTATCTTTTGTGCCTGGACAAAAACAGAACTGCACATTTGATACATAATCTATTGAAGCCCAGTTTATAATGTGTGGTTCACTCCAGAGATCCCATCCAAATAGGCTTGGATAAGAAGTAGCAACTTTTGCAAGTTCTGTGTAAAAATCAAGTACAACTTCACCATAATCATCGTTATCTGTACAAGCACCAGGCGAAGATTGAGGGACAACTTTACTACCACTCTGCGTTTCGTAAAGCGCATGAGGAAATTGTTGTGCAACCCAGTCTGGTGCAGAGTCAACATAAACTTGAATAAAAACACGCAGTCCTACTTCGTCTGCTAAGCGCATCAAAAGACGAAGGTTTTCAAAATTATACTTTCCTTGTTCAGGTTCACAGGTTGACCATTCAACCCAAGTACGTACAGTATTAAAGCCTAATTCCTTTATTTGCATTAGATCAGCACGCCACTCCTTTTCCGAATCCTCAGTAATCTTAGAGAGCATTGGAGCACGTGACTTTCCTCCGCTATACCATACTGAGAATGGGAAGTAGTCTTTGATATTTGTGTCAGATGCATCTTGCGCAATTGAAGCAGAAGAAAAAGAAACAAATAGAAGAAGAATTAAAAAATACTTTAGTTTAAAAGTTTTCATTGTCATAGATATGTATATATAAATTGTTTTTTTTATTTGATGTGTTTAATATCCGCTTCATGCTTTTTACACCATGCTTAACTTGTACAAAGCGTGTGGGTTAAACCACACGCTTTGTACAAGAGATAAGTCGGTATTGTTAAGTGATATTTCATTTCACTATCTACATAATTTTTAAGATGTTCAATATCGTAAAAAACACTGAATATATCTCCCCTTTAAGAAATAATATCTTTATAAATTCTTATTTATAGCGATTTCACTCTTTTCTTATATTCTCCTATTGCATCATCCAATCGTTCTCTGGCAGTTGTATCTCCAGGTATATTGTGTGAAGGATGTATGTATAATTTTACACCTCTCTCTTCAAGAATTTCGGCAACAGTGGTGATTGTCATCCAAACCAATGTGATAAAACCAAGTGTTGAAAGAGGTCCAACTTTATCGAAGTGGTTTTTTAATGGCACAGAAGCATCTTCAAGTTTTACACATGAATCTACTACAACATCGGCCAATTCAAATAAAGTTTTGCCAGATGAGTGGCGAGTTGTTTTTCCTTCTGCTTCCGAAGCCGATCCGTATACGATTACTTTCATACCCCGTTTTTTAGCTTCAAGTGCAACGTCTATATTCACAGCGTTTATACCAGTGTGCGAAAATAACCATATTGCATCTTCAGCGTCAAAGTCGTAGTTTTTCATTATCTCAACTCCGTATCCTTCTGTTCTTTCAAGGAAAAGAAATTGATGTATACCCATTTGACCAATTATTTGAGTGAAAAAAGTGAGAGGCATTTCTACTAACGGATGAAATCCAACAAAACTTCCAATTCGTGGATACATTTCTTCCACAGGTATTGTAGCATGACCACAACCAAATGTGTGAACCCATTTTTTCTTCTCAATAGCATCAGCCATTATTGTAGCTGCTACTTTAATATTTTCAAGTTGCGTTTGTTCAATTTTCTCCATTGTTTTGTACGCGTTTTCTAACCACTGTAGTGCTAACATAATTGTAAATTTTTTAATGTTTGATTTTAAAAGTTTTTCTGTTTAATAATAATATAGTTATTAGAGAGACAATCATTAGTAGCGGATACAAAACTGGCGCTATAGTTCCTGTAAATACACCCGTCATACTGTTTAATATATTATTCCCAATAAGAGATATAACTAAAGCTATACTAAAAGCTGTACCTGATAAAGAAGAGTAGAGAGCTCCTATTTTACCCAAAATAATTGGAAAGGTTGATGCTAATCCCATTCCTATACATGCCATACCCATAAGGGTTGTGACATAAGTTGGTTTAATGAGTAAAAGATATCCAACAATGGCAAGTAGGAGACTGAATATCAAGATTTTGTTTGGATCTACTCTTTTCAACATCCATACAAGTATTATTCTGGCCAATGTCAAAGCTAAAATCATGACTGTTATACTCAAAAGAGCTGTTTGCTGACTTGTAAATGCGTTATTTACAAGATAAAGCACAGTCCAATTATTGGTAGATCCCTCTATACCACTTTGAAAAAATAGAATAAAAGCCAAGAGCAATAAATGCTTATTGCGCAATAGTTTGAAGCTTTTTCTTATGGGAAATCCTTGCTGATGCTTGGGGAGAGGGTAGGTGATAACAATACAATAAATAAGTCCTACTCCAAAAATAACTTCTAAGCTTCTTATTATTTGGCTGTAAGTATAGATGTCGCCTAAATTGCTTAATAATAAGGGTATTCCAAGTGCTCCAATTCCGTAGAAAACTCCCAGAAAACTCAGTTTTGACTCTCTTTTGGTATCGTTATATATGTCTGAAACCATTGCATTGGTCTCTCCATTCAAAATACCCCCTCCCAAACCTATACCCATAATAGAGAGTTGTACAAAAAGTATATCTTCAAATAACATCATCCCTTCCAGCCCAAGAAGCACCAATGCCGAACTTACAATTAGTAATGCTTTATAGCCGTATCGGTCAACAATTGGACCAAATATTGTGGATCCAATGAGCATCCCTACTGGTAGAAATGCTACTAAAGTTGTTGCTTGAGCTGTGTTGAGAGAAAATTTAGCAGACAATAAAGGTAATAATGCACCCATGACCATCATTGATACACCAAAAAGAGACATTCCAATGCATGCTGCAATAAAAACTTGTGCAACTTTATAAGGTTTCGTTTTCATCGTTTTTACTTTTAATTGCCAAATAAGCTGCTCCAATTAATCCTGCATTACCCGATAATTGAGAAGCAGTATATTTTACTTGTTTTATGGCTATGGGTTGTGCCCATTTGCATGATTCTTTGTAAATTTCAGGAATTAAGCTTGCTGCTGGCCCAAATACCCCTCCTCCCCAAACTATCTTTTGAGGATTTAGCAGACTCACTATATTAGCAGCTGCCATACCCCAATACTTAATAGCTTGATTTATTATCTGTTGTGCAATTGGGTCGTTTTCTTCAAATGCCATAAGTACATCTTGAGCAGTAATCCGGGCAATGGGTTTTTGCCTTAATATACCTCTATATTCTTTCTCAACTCGGACTAAGTCTTTCGTCCTTTCTTTGATGCCGTTGCCTGAACAATAATATTCGAAACATCCACACTCTTTGTATTCATTGTTGTAGAAAGGCTTTAATGCCATCCAGCCAGTAGCTCCAATAATATCGCCTGCTCCATGTAGGAATCTATTATCAATCATTATCCCTGCTCCTATTCCCGACCCAACTGCAATAAAAACTGCACTGTGACACTCTTTGGCCGCTCCTTTCCACAGTTCTCCATATAGATAACAAGATCTATCGGATTCAATATAGATATTAATTGACGGATTGTTTACGCATTGCTTCAATACCCTATAAAGAGGAAATGATTCCCATTTTGGAATGTTGGGAGCCCACACATTTCCGGTCTTAGAATTAACAATTCCAGGTATACAAACACCAATACTTTCTATAATGATCTTCTTTTTTCTTGCAGTAGTCATTAAGCCATCTAATATACTGGTAATTAAAGCCCCAACCTCTATACCTTCGCGCTTATTGAGAAGCCTTTTTCTAAAAGAAGACATTTCACCATCGGGTGTGAATATTGCCGATGATATCTTTGTTGCACCTATATCTATTGCTATTACTGCCATGTTTTCAACTATTAGTTAAGCAAACTTATTAAATCAAACACACATTACACTATAAACACAAAGATATTTATTTTAATGAACATTAATTTGTGTAATATGAAAATAATATGAATGTTAAAGTCAGCATATTATATTAATATACAATATGATAGCACTGCAACCATATTTAACACACAATACAAATGCATTGGTTAATGTGGGGGGAAGTGCAAGTGAATTAGTCATATGTAATTTTATAAATACTTGAACAATCAATATTTAGATTAGGATTATTAATTCTAAAGACTTTTTTCTATATATAAATTCAAATAGTATGGGGGGAGCGAGTTTGCAACATGTTAGTCATTGAGATATGTTACATTTATTCAGACACAAAATAGCATCTTTCTTTTTAAGAAAGATGCTATAATCGTTGGTTATATGAATGTTTTAATTATCTGTTTCGATTGCTTGGATTTCTTCTTCCTGCTCTATTATTATCTCTAACGTCTTGACGAAGATCATTCCATTTTTCCAGTTTTTCTTTGCCTATAATTTTCTCAAGTTCAGCATAATGATCTTTCACTTGTTTCTCTCTCATTTCGCGCATCTCTTTACGACGAGCCTCACTATTCTGAGATCCTGAATCGCGTAGTTTTCTGTTTTCTGTAACTTGTGTAATGCGTTCAGCTTCTTGTTTTTCGGTTAATGCTAAAACTTGTGCAGCCTGTTGGGTTGTCAATTCAAGTTCTTTTGTCATCAAATCTACTCTCTCTTTAGGAGACATCCTCATCCTATTATCGCTGCGTCTACTATCAAAGCTTTGTCTGTTATCAACATTTCCTTTAATGGTTCGATTATTGCCTCGTCCATCCACTCTTCCCGCTCGGTTTGAATCTCTTACGTCTTGGCGTAAATCGGTCCATTTTTGAACTCTCTCTTTACCGATAATCTTTTCAAGTTCTGCGGTTTGTTTCTCCACTTCTTTAAGTCTCTTTTCGCGCATTTCTTCACGGCGTGCTACATTTGCTTGTCGGGACAAGTTGCGTTGTGATCTGTTTTCTTCAATTTGTTTTTTGCGTTCAGCTTCTTGTTTTTCACACAATGCTAATACTTCTGCTGCCTCTTTAGTTGTCAGGTTCAGCTCTTTGGTCATTAGGGTTACTCTTTCTTGTGGAGTCATTCTCATCATCTGTTCGCTGCGTCTGTTGTTCATGTTGCCTCTATTATCAGTATTTCTCTGATTTCTTTGAGCAGAAACAGACATGCTTACTGTAAGCAATAATGTTGCTAATAAAAATAAATACTTTTTCATATCATAATGGGTTTAATGGGTTATTACTGTTATATTGAACTCAAATGTAGTTAAAAGTTTAATGCCATGCAAGTATTAGTATGTGTCTTATGTATTAATTATCAGGTGTTTGTATGTTTTAATCGACCTGTTTGGTCTGTTGGTGGAGTAGTCTTAAGGTTTCGTCTATAAATACTTGGTATCTGTCTATTCTATTTATTGTGTACTATTTGGTGAAGTTTTTATTCTTTTTATCTGTTTTTGGTCGGTTTACTCATTCTCAATTATTGAAATTCTTACAAATCATAGCGTGTAATATGTCCTTAAAAGCCATTTCAACGCCCTTTAATTGACTTTGCTAAACTATATTTGCACTGAATACTGTAGTTAGGTCATTTAAAATAGTTACTTTTGAACAGAAATTTGAAACATACAGATAATGAAGACAAGTATTAAACTCAACGATATGCAATTTTATGCCTATCATGGAGTGATGGCTCAAGAGACAAAAGTAGGTAATAACTATGTGGTGAATATTTGCATGGATGCCGACTTCTTGCGCGCTTGCCAAACAGACAATGTGGACGATACCATTAACTATGCCCTTATTTATGATTTGGTGAAGGCTCAAATGGAGCAACCCTCTAAGTTGTT
>JARICS010000076.1 GCA_029264035.1 Dysgonamonadaceae bacterium
TTGACTGTTCCACAAATGACAGCCAATATCTTTACCAATCGTTTCTCCAAAATAATGCTTGGGTCCGTCGTAATAAGCTTTGTAGGCTGTGTAGCAGGATTGTTATTGTCCTATTTCTTGAATGTACCATCGGGTGCGTTTATTATATTTGTGTTGATTTTGATATTCTTGTTAGCTAAGCTTGGAGAGCGCCTGTTTAGGGTGAAAAACAAAGCTTAGCTCAGTATAGTTTCATTTAATATAAAACCAAAATCCAATGAAAAACTTATTTCTATCATCTTTTTTCTTCTCACTATCGTTTTTGATGATGGCTCAAACCGGTAAGGTATATGATAACCTTACTATGAAAAGCGAAATCTTGAATATGGAGCGCAAGTTTGCGATATATTTACCACCAGACTATGAAACATCGCAACGAGACTATCCTGTTCTTTACCTACTTCACGGTTCAGGAGATAATCAAACAGGTTGGGTGCAGTTTGGCGAAATTTTGCGCATTGCTGATAAAGCTATTTTAGAAGGTAGTGCTACATCCATGATTGTGGTAATGCCTGATGCTGATACAGGGCAACGAGGTTATTTCAATAGCATCAGTGGTGATTGGCGATATGAAGATTTCTTTTTTCAAGAATTGATGCCTTTTATTGAAAATGAATATCGTATCAGAAAAGACAAACGTTACCGAGCTGTTGCCGGCCTCTCTATGGGTGGAGGCGGAGCATTTGTTTATGCCTTGCGCCATCCTGAACTTTTCTCATCGGCTTGTCCACTAAGTGCATCATGTGGTCCTTTGAGTATGGAGGATATGGATCGTTACAAGTCGCGTGAAGAAATGAATAATGCTACCGATGAAGAGATAGAGGCTTATTATAAGAAACACAGCGTGCTCTATATGGTGAAAAATATGCCTGATGAGCAGAAGAAAGCAGTGCGTTGGTTTATAGATTGTGGGGATGATGATTTTCTATACGAAGGCAACTCCCTTGTTCATATCGAAATGCGCAAGAATAATATTCCTCATGAATACCGTGTTCGCAATGGAGGACACACATGGACTTATTGGCGTGAATCGCTACCTGTAGTGCTGTCGTTTATTTCTGATGCCTTTCATCAGTATTGATTTGTGATTAATATGCTACGTCAAAAATACTGTGCAGAAGGCTGTAAAGAATGAAAGCTATGCTTTAATTATATCTATATCTTTAATTGCTTTATTTGTAGGATGGTTCGAATTATATTAGAAAGCCATTCGAAAGGTCATCGAACAGCTATTAAAAGATGAAAGAGTTTCTAATTTAAATACGAAGTGTAAGGGTCTGCTTTTTCTTCCTCAGTCCATTTTCGGGATACACTACAGCCCGTGCAGCTTCCACAAGGACCTCCTTCATTTTCAACAAAGAAAAAACGGTATACATTACGTAGGAGTATTGCAGCTACAGCAATACCGATGATGATGACAATAATTAGTTGTAAGTCCATATCTATAAATATAAAACGATTTAATGAGCAGAATGTTTAAAATAGCATTCCTATTTGATAGGTCAGGAATGCAATGAACCATGCCAGAAGTGTGGTGTAAACAATAGTGAACAGACCCCATTTCCACGAGCCTGACTCTTCTTTAATAGCAACAATAGTGGCAATACACGGGAAGTATATTAAAACAAATAACATGAGTGCAACAGCCACAATAGGTGTAAATACTGGAGTCCCATCGCTATATGTTTCCTTCTGTATGCGGGTTTGAAGCGACTCTTGACTTTGTCCATCTCCGGGATAAAGAACTCCAAGAGTGCTAACCACAATCTCCTTAGCAGCCATGCCAGTGATAATACTTACCGATATTTTCCAATCGAAACCTAAAGGCCGCATAACGGGTTCAACGAAATGACCTATCTGACCAATATATGAATTCTCTTGGTGTACAGAAGCTCTCATCACCTCAATGCCTGACACAATGCTGTCTTGCTTTTGTGAAGTGATTTCACCTTGCGAAAATAGCGCTGCAGTTTGTTCTATCTGTTCATCAAATACTTTTTCGGTTGCTTTGTTGTGTGGAAAATAGCCTAAGAACCATATTACTATAGAGGCTATAAGGATAATGCCCCCCATCTTTTGTAAATATTGGCGCGATTTGTCCCACATGTGCGTGATAGTTGATTTCACAGTCGGCATGCGATAGGGAGGTAGCTCCATTACAAATGGGGTGTTCTCCTCTTTAAACATTGTTTTGCGAAACACCTTAGAAAGTACTACAGCAAGTAGGATGCCGAAGATATATATTGAGAACAGTGCAAGACTGGCATGTTTGGGAAAAAAGGCACTCACAAAAAGAATGTAAATAGGTAGTCGGGCACTACATGACATAAGTGGATTGATGAGCATTGTAATCATCCGACTACTTCGGCTCTCAATAGTGCGAGTTGCAAGAATGGCGGGTACATTACAACCAAAACCCATAATAAGAGGGATAAACGATTTGCCATGCAATCCGATTTTGTGCATCACTTTGTCCATAATGAATGCTGCACGTGCCATATAGCCCGAGTCTTCCATAAACGAAATGAATGCATAGAGGATGACTATGTTGGGTAGGAAAACAATAACTCCGCCAACACCCCCTATAATACCATCTACTAATAAGTCTTTTAGTGGACCATCGGCCATATTAGAACGAACAAAATTACCAATAACTTGCACTAACCACTCAATCCATTCCATTGGATAGTTTCCTAAGGTGAATGTGGCTTCAAACATAATCCACATAAACACAAAGAAAAGTGGAAACCCAAAGTATTTGTTAGTAACAATGGTGTCGAGAATGCGCGTAGTTTCTGAAATGTTAGTCTTCTCTGACAGCGTTTCACGTAGTCCACCAGCAATAAATCCATATCGAGCATTCGTGAAGGCCGACTCTGGATCTTCGCGCAATAAGTTCTCAATGTAAACACGTTCTCTCTCTGTTCGAGCAAAAATAGCTTGGTGATTATCAAGCGTGTTTATAATTTCATGTATGTCTTTGTCGTTTTCCAACAGCTTTATACATAAGTAACGTAAAGGAATATTTAGATGAGAGATATCCGTCTTTGCAAACTGTTGCTCCAATCTATAAAGAGCTTTTTCTAATACTCTTCCATATGAAATGTGTACTTTGTCATCTTCGTTTTCGGATTTTGTCTCATGCATCTCAATAATCTTATCAAGCATGGCAGGTATGCCAAATCCTTTTTTACCAATAGTGGGAATGATTGGTGTATCTATCATTAATGACAATGTCTCATGGTCGAAGTCACGTCCAGTCCCTTGCAGTTCATCGTACATGTTGAGAGCTATAACCATGGGAACTTTCAGCTCCATTAGTTCAGTGGTTAGATACATGTTGCGCTCAAGTGATGAGGCCGAAACCACATTGATTATCACATCGGGTTTCTTTTCTAGAATATGCTTTCGCACAAATAGCTCTTCGGGTGTATATGCCGACAAGGAATAGGTTCCGGGCAAATCCACCATTTTGAAAGTGTACCCTTTGTGTTTTAATCTTCCCTCTTTTGAATCTACTGTTACTCCACTATAATTGCCCACATGCTCGTGTGACCCTGAGGCGATATTGAAAATGGAAGTTTTGCCCGAGTTAGGGTTACCAACTAAAGCTACTGTTATCGTTTTAGAGTCTTTTTGATGTTTAGGTGGTTTTGGTGGATGAATAAAAGTACTTTGATTAGAGGTTCTCTCACTGTCTTTTTCCACGGTTGCCTGTTCATATTTAGGCACATCATATTTGACCATCGATATCTCTATCATTACTGCTTCGCTACGGCGCAATGAAACCTCATACTCCATAATATTGTATTTGATGGGGTCTTTGAGAGGTGCATTCAAGATGGATTTAACCTCTTGGCCACGTACAAACCCCATTTCTAGCAAACGCTTGCGGAATGCACCGCTTCCGTTCACTTTCACAATGTAGGCTTTGTCGCCAGTATGTAGTTCTGATAAACGCATATATGGAATGATGGTTGAGTTTTATGAAATAGCTCAAACACAATGACTGTGTAAAATTTGAAAGTGCAAAGATGCATATTTTTATTGTAATTGCCGAGGCAAAAGAGGCTTTATTTACAACTGTTTTAAATAGTGAGAGCCTTTAAACATGCAGTTTGTCTTGCATA
This sequence comes from Dysgonamonadaceae bacterium, assembly GCA_029264035.1. Taxonomy (GTDB): domain Bacteria; phylum Bacteroidota; class Bacteroidia; order Bacteroidales; family Dysgonomonadaceae; genus UBA2632. The sequence goes on from JARICS010000076.1 coordinate 4,170, forward strand.
ACTGCATGTTATATAGATATGTAAAGGTAAATTAGAATTTCAAAAGTGAATCGGTCTACACTCTTTTATATATAGGTTTAAATTTCATTAGAGATTTTTCAATCGATTTATATGAAGCCTCTTTTTATAATTTCAATTATCGACTTAAAAACATCATTTAAGTACTCTGTTTTCTATTCGTGCGTTTTTCTTTGTATTTTTGTAATTAGAATAAAAAAGAACATTAATAAAACAACTTAATTATTGAATCCTTATGGCTACAAAAACCTTTAAGTATCAAGACACTTTTCCTTTGACGGAAGACAAAACTAATTACTACTTGCTAACTAAAGAACATGTTTCTACCTCTGAATTTGAGGGTAAGCAAGTTCTGAAAGTTGCTCCTGAAGCTTTAACCCTTTTGGCTCAACATGCTTTTCGTGATGTAAACTTCTTGTTACGTCCTGATCACCAAGCTCAGGTGGCTCAAATATTATCGGACCCTGAAGCGAGTGAAAATGATAAGTTTGTAGCATTAACGTTCTTGCGAAATTCAGAGATTTCTGCTAAAGGAGTTCTTCCTTTCTGTCAAGACACAGGAACTGCTATTATAATGGGGAAAAAAGGGCAGCAAGTATGGACTGAAGGATGTGATGAAGAGGCTCTTTCAAAAGGTGTTTTCAATACATACGTGAACGAAAACTTGCGCTATTCTCAAAATGCTGCACTCAATATGTACGACGAAGTGAATACAGGATGCAATCTTCCTGCTCAAATTGATTTGTATGCAACTAGTGGTGACGAGTACAATTTCTTGTGCGTTGCAAAAGGAGGAGGATCTGCCAACAAAACTTTTCTATATCAAGAAACGAAAGCGCTGCTTACTCCAGGTAAATTGGAGGAATTCTTGATTGATAAAATGAAATCTTTGGGTACAGCTGCTTGTCCTCCCTATCATGTTGCATTTGCAATTGGTGGAACATCGGCAGAGTCTAACTTGAAGGTTGTGAAATTAGCTTCAACAAAATATTATGACAATTTGCCAACTGAAGGAAACGAAGGAGGGCAAGCTTTTAGAGATTTAGAAATGGAGGCTAAGCTGAAGAAAGCATCAGAAGAGTTAGGCCTTGGTGCTCAGTTTGGTGGGAAGTATTTTGCACACGATATCCGTGTGGTTCGTTTGCCACGTCATGGTGCATCAGCACCAATTGGTATGGGCGTTTCATGCTCTGCCGACCGTAACATTAAAGCAAAAATAAATAAAGATGGTATCTGGATTGAGAAGATGGAAGACAATCCTACTCGTTTGATTCCTGAAGAGTATCGTGAAGCTGGTGAAGGCGGTGGTGTTGTGATTGACTTGAACCAACCCATGGCTGATATCTTGGCAGAATTAACCAAGCATCCAGTTTCAACACGTTTGTCATTGAACGGAACTATAATTGTTGGACGCGACATGGCTCACGCCAAACTAAAAGAACGCATTGACAATGGCGAAGGATTACCACAATACATTAAAGATCATCCAATCTATTATGCAGGACCTGCAAAAACTCCAAAAGGATATGCTTCTGGTTCTATGGGCCCCACTACTGCTGGCAGAATGGACTCTTATGTAGATCTTTTTCAATCTCATGGAGGAAGCTTAGTGATGCTTGCTAAAGGCAACAGAAGTCAGCAAGTAACTGATGCATGTAAAAAACATGGTGGTTTCTATTTAGGTAGTGTTGGTGGACCAGCTGCAAGCTTGGCACACAATAGCATAAAGAAATTGGAGTGCTTAGAATATCCTGAATTGGGTATGGAAGCTATCTGGAAGATTGAAGTTGAAAACTTCCCAGCATTTATTCTTGTAGATGACAAAGGGAATGATTTTCATGAGACTGTTAATCAGCCAAATTGTGCGTCTAAATAACTTGCAGAATAGATATTTATAAACAAATATAGCTTCTAAGCAAGCTGTGTAGATATAAAAGAGCGTGTTTCATTGTGGAATACGCTCTTTTTGATGGGTTGTATGTAAAGAAGCATTAGTTAAAGATTAAGAATCTACTTTATAACCTTTGTAGATATTGGCGAAATGATGTTTCTTTGTTAATAAGCAATACAAAATAATAAATTAAATAATAGAAAGAGTTATGAAAAAAATAGCTTTGTTGTTATTACTTGGTTTTGTGTCCGTTACTGGCATTGCCATTGGACAAAACCGGACTGAAACTACCTTAGAAAAAGGGTGGAAGTTTACCCGTGAAGATAATGTTGCATCTATAAACAGAGATTTTGATGATCGCAACTGGGAATCAGTGCGTATTCCACACGATTGGGCAATATATGGACCCTTTAGTTCAACCAACGATCGCCAGGATGTGGCCATCACCCAAGATGGACAAAAAGAAGCCATGGAGCATGCTGGACGTACTGGGGGGCTGCCTTTTGTAGGTGTGGGTTGGTATAGAAATTCATTTGAAGTTCCAAACTTTTCAGCTGACAAAAAGGTAACCATCCAATTTGATGGAGCAATGAGCAATGCTCATGTATATGTAAACGGCAAGGAAGCTGGAATATGGCGCAACGGATACAATACTTTCCATTTTGATATAACCGATCTTATAAACAAAGACGGCAAAAACAACACTTTGGCGGTTCGCTTAGAGAATTTCTCTGAACAATCGAGATGGTATCCTGGTGCAGGTCTGTATCGCAATGTACATGTGATTGTGACTAACGATTCGCACATTCCAGTGTGGGGAACTTATGTTACTACTCCTCGCGTGAATAACGAATTTGCTGAGGTGAATGTGAAAACCAAAATAGAGTTTCCAGATGACGCTAGCACCTCTTCCGATTACGAACTGGAAACCGTGGTGAAAGATATAGAAGGCAATCCAGTTGCTCAACAAATAGACAAACTTGGTGCTTTTGCTGATAAAGAGTTTGATCAATCGCTTATTGTGATGAACCCTGTGTTGTGGGATATTGAACAACCCAATCTTTACTCTGTACAATCTACATTGAAGAAGGCTGGAGCTGTTATCGACACCTACAATACCACCTTCGGTATAAGAGATATAAAGATAATTCCAAACGAAGGATTCTTCTTAAATGGTCGCATGGTTAAATTTAAAGGTGTTTGTATGCATCACGACCTTGGCCCATTGGGCGGAGCTGTTAATGATGCAGCCATTCGTCGTCAGATTCGCATTTTGCAAGACATGGGTGTGAATGCTATACGTACTGCTCATAATATGCCGGCTCCTGAATTGATTAAAGCTGCTGATGAAATGGGTATGATGATTGCTGTAGAAACATTTGACGAGTGGGGCATTGCCAAAGTGAGCAATGGCTACAACAAATATTTCGACGAATGGGCAGAGAAAGATGTTGTGAATGTAGTGCATCACTTCCGTAACAACCCAAGTGTTGTAATGTGGTTTATTGGCAACGAGGTGGAAGAGCAAAGTGTAATGTGGGGATCGAGGGTAGCTCGTTTCTTGCAAGACATTGTGCAACGTGAAGATCCAACCCGATTTGTTTCTAACGGTATGGACCGACCCGATGCAGTATATGCCAATGGTATGGCGGCCATGATGGAGGTTGCAGGTTTCAACTATCGTCCTTTCAGATACAAAGAGGCTTACGGACGTTTGCCACAACAAATAATATTAGGTGCAGAGACAGCTTCAACAGTTAGTTCACGTGGAGTCTACAAATTTCCCCTTGAGCGCAAGTCAATGGCTACTTACGATGATCACCAGTCATCATCTTACGACGTAGAGCATTGCAGTTGGAGCGATTTGCCCGAAGATAACTTTGTTTATCACGACGATCTTCCTTACTGTATTGGTGAATTTGTATGGACAGGTTTCGACTATTTGGGCGAGCCAACTCCATATTACACCAACTGGCCAAGCCACAGTTCACTCTTTGGTATTGTAGACTTAGCTGGTATTCCAAAAGACAGATTCTACCTCTATCGTAGTCATTGGGCTCCAGAGAAAGAAACATTGCACATTTTGCCTCACTGGACATGGAAAGGGCGCGAAGGCGAAACTACTCCTGTGTTTGTTTACACGAATCACCCAACAGTAGAGTTGTTTATCAATGGTGTAAGCCAAGGCAAACGCACCAAAGACACATCAATAGGAATTGATAGTACATACACGGATAAAGCGCAAAAGGAATTTGAACGTCAAAAACGTTACCGCCTAATGTGGATGGATACAAAATACGAACCAGGTACAGTGAAAGCTGTTGCTTATGATGCCAATGGCAACGAAATGGGCACCGAAGAGATTCATACAGCTGGTGCGCCCCACCGTTTAGTACTTGAAGCCGACCGCAAAACTATTAAAGCAGATGGCAAAGATCTATCTTTTATCACCGTTTCGGTGGTTGACAAAGATGGCAACTTGTGTCCTCATACTGATGACTTGGTGAAGTTTAAAGTGAAAGGTGCAGGAACGTATCGTGCAGGAGCCAATGGCAATTCAGCATCGTTGGATTTGTTTCATGAGCCACAAATGCATTTTTTCAATGGAAAATTGACAGCCATTGTAGAATCAACTGAACAAGCCGGAACAATCAAGTTTGAAGCATCGGCCAAAGGCGTGAAGAATGCTTCGATGGAAATAGAAACAACATTGTAATAAAAGAGACAATCCTTGAAATTTCATGACGACTTCAAAGCTGCGCTAGCACTGTTGCCTTCTAAGGAAAAGGACAAGCTGCTGTGGCGACTAATAAAACGTGATGAGCTGTTGGCTCGGCGTTTAGAGTTTGAATTGTTGGCTCCTTATGACGCTATCGATAAGCGCAATGAGTTGGCTGAGTTGATTCAAGACAGAATATCTTCTGTTGTTGGACGAAGGGAGCGATTGGCTGCTATATTGTCACAGTTTCGCTATTTGAGTGGCGATATCACCCGACATGTTTATATCACGAAAGATAAAATTGGCGAAATTCTGCTCAACTTCATATTGTTGCAACAAGCATTGCAGTTGTTAAGCAATCCCTCTTATCTGTTTGGCGGACGAGTTACTCAAAAGTATGTGATGTATATGCTCAACAAACTCTATAGAACTTGTATGTTGGTTAATAAACTACACATAGACTATCACATAGAGTTGGAAGATGATGCACACAAATTAGGCGAGATAATGCAGACCAATCCAGACTTGATGAAGTATGTGAAGCATCATAAGTTTAATGTAAATTGGCTCATCGACTTTGATATTCCGGATGATCTAGACGAATATTATAAAGCTGTAAAGCAACAAGGATTGCTTAAATAGATTGTAAAGCAAAATATAGAAAAAGCAGACAGCAATGTCTGCTTTTTTCATTTTTGGGTTACTTGTTTGAGTTCACCATTTATATACGGCAATCAAACACCTCCTTTTATCCAGTGTGATAATTATACGAATGTGAAAAGCTATATATTGTTTCAAATCCTAAATAAATGTTTAGTTTATGTAGTATCTATTTGGCAATCGATTGAGATATCTTTTTCAAAACAGTTTGCATTACTACAAAATGATTAAAACAGTTGAAACTTGCATCCATCACGGGGGAAATGTTTGAAAACACTTTATTTTCGTTTTGTTGCTCTAATTTGCTCCATTCATACCTTAAAAACCCAATTTCCGATGTAGAATTCTCTTTTTATAAGTTGATTTTTCAATCTTAGGCTGATTTTTTTTTAATCATGCCATTTTCACTTCATATTTGCAGAAAAAAGCACCCTATTATCGATTCAAAATATTTCCACGGCCGTGGATTCAATTTTCATGGCATAAACGTTCAATCCACGACGGGGAATTTGAAATCCACCTGTTTTATGCCGCATCTTTGATTGAATTGTAAAAAACAACGCTGTTTTATTTACAAGTTGACACTTGTGAAATTGTGAGAATAATGCAAGTGTCAGATAAAACTCCTCATTAGGAACAAAAACACAATTTATCTAGCAGATTAGAGGTTCAATTTTTTTGCAAATCTGTAAAATAGCTCATGATTGCAGTCTGTGAGTAGTTGTTTTGTTAGCAACCTTTAACACGGATCCTGTTCTTGTATTTATCTCCATACTCACAGAAAAATGCAATTTGAATCTAATCTAGAGGAGATATTGATCACTCCTATTATTATAGGGAGAACGGATTACTAAAACACATTCTTGCCGATTTAGATGAGTACTACCAAGCAGTAATGCAACAAGGATTGCTTAAATGATTGAAAAAAACAGACTGAAAGGTCTGCTTTTTTCGTTTTGGGGTTGCTTATAAAGGTGATAAACCTTAAATTTGATTTTCACAATAAAAACAATATTCATGAAAACTAAACTAACACTTCTATTCATCTGCATCGTATCGTTTGCTCACGCACAATACGATGATTACTATTATACTGTAGATCAACCCATGTTTGGAATGGGCGTTGGCTACAACTTTGTGTCGATGGTGGGCAACGATGTGCGCCCTGTTGAGGTTTCGTTCCGATATCGCATCAATAGTAATAATATGTTGCAACTGTATGTGCCGTTTTTGCATCAAAATGATGATTTCACTTCACAAGGTCATCCAAATATTGAGCTTGTGAATACTTCGCTCGACAGTAAGAAGCGTTTGTATGGCATAGGTTTGGACTATGATTATGTGTTGCAGACATTTTCGGCGCTCGATTTTGTTATTGGCTTGAGGGCGGAGTATCAGCTCTATAAATACACAACCAATTTGACCAACAACTACATGAAAGCGACTGAGGGATTGACCAATACTTATAATGCTACCGACATGACTTCTATGTACAAAAAGACGCGCAACTATATTATTAGCCCTAATGTTGGGATGAGGCTGTACTTCAATAAGTTTGCCATAGATGCTAAGTTCCTGCTCTCTATGATATCTATGCGGGGTGATGTTGATCACAGCATTGAGACAAAAAAGAATCTTCCATCCAACATTGTGTCGACTACAGAAGAGTGGACCGATGAAATTTCTAACAAATTTAAGCTGAAACCAGCTGTGATAATGTCGATGTCGTACTTTTTTTAATAGATAAAATCTCCTTTGCGAAATAGATAAGAGCCTCTACATTTGTTGTAAGGGTTTTTCTATGATATAAATGAGCATTTTGATTGCAAAAACTATATTCGATAACTTATTTGTATATTTGCATTCTGAGAAAAAACTAACAGCAATAAAAACAAATGGCAAAGAAAAGACGTGAACTCCCATTCCACGAAGGGGTAGAGATAGTAGATGTGGCTGCAGAAGGCAAATCAATAGCAAAAGTAGATGGGCTCATCGTGTTTGTGCCTTTTGCCATTCCGGGTGATGTGGTAGATATTCAAACATACCGCAAGCGCAAGGGATTTGCAGAGGGACGTGTGATGCGTTTTGTCGAATATTCGGCCGATAGGGTAGAGCCTGTTTGCGAACATTTTGGTGTTTGTGGTGGATGCAAGTGGCAAATGTTGCCCTACGAACTGCAACTACAACATAAGCACAAGCAAGTAGTAGACAACCTTACAAGAATTGGCAAAGTAGATTTGCCAGAGATTTCACCTATTCTGGGAGCTCCCGAAACAACGTTTTATCGCAACAAGTTGGAGTTTACATTCTCCAACAAGCGTTGGCTCACAGAAAAGGAAATAGGTAGCGAAAGAGAATTCACTCAAATGAACGCTCTGGGCTTTCATATTCCTAAAATGTTCGACAAGGTATTAGACATAAAGAAATGTTGGTTGCAAACCGATGTTTCAAACCAAATAAGAAACTCTATACGCGAATTTTGTTTTCAACACGATTTCACTTTCTTCGATCTGCGTGAGCAAGTTGGCCTGATGCGTACTTTGATTATCCGCACCACAAGCACCGGTGAGCTCATGGTGATTGTGGTCTTCGCTGAAGATGATGAGGAGAAACGCGAAATGATGATGAAACATCTTGCAGATACGTTCCCTCAAGTTACCTCATTGCTTTACATCATTAATAGTAAGCGAAACGACACCATTACAGATCAAGAAGTAATAACTTGGAAGGGCAACGATTGTATTTATGAAGAGATGGAGGGATTGAAATTCAAAATTGGTCCTAAATCTTTCTATCAAACCAATAGTAAGCAAGCATATAACCTCTATAAAGTAACACGCGAGTTTGCGCAACTCTCTGAAACCGATTTGGTGTATGATTTATATACAGGAACGGGCACAATAGCCAACTTCGTGGCTCGAAATGTAGCCAAAGTGGTGGGAATAGAGTATGTGGAAGAGGCCATTGAAGATGCCAGAGTTAACTCTGCAGCGAATGGCATAGAAAACACCCTGTTTTTTGCTGGCGACATGAAAGATATTTTGAATCAAGAGTTCATCCTTGAGCATGGTCGTCCCGATGTGTTGATAACCGATCCACCTAGAGCTGGTATGCACACTGATGTGGTAGATGCTATATTATTTGCCAATCCCAAACGCATTGTATATGTAAGTTGCAATCCTGCCACACAAGCGCGCGACCTCAATTTGTTGGACGTTAACTACGCAGTAACACGTGTGCAACCTGTAGATATGTTCCCACATACACATCATGTGGAGAATGTGGTGTTGTTGGAGCGCAGGTAGAAACAATGCTTATTAAATTGATTTGTAATTATTAAGCATACACTTTACAAAGCAAAAAGCAATCCATATAATGGGTTGCTTTTTTGGTTGAATACAATATGTGTTTCTGTTATTGTATCAATTGGAGGGCAAAAACAAGTGTTTTTGCACATGTGAAATAAAAGGATGGTTAAAAATCTTTCTGTTGTCGACATTGAAGATTAGGGTATTTAGTAGTTCTATTTATATATTATACTTGTTGCTCTTTATTGTTGAAAGCCTCTTGCTGTAAGGGAGTTTGATGATGATGTGAGTAAATATAAAAAAACAGAGATGCAACAATATGCGTCTCTGTTTTAACTCGCTTGCATGTTTTTGCAAAGCGAAATATTTTCAATTGAAGCAATTATTTCACTACCTCTACTTTATATCCTTCTTTCTGCAATCTGTTGATCAGGCCATCATCGCCTACTAAGTGCAAGCATCCCACGGCAATAAATGATGGTTTTTTGCTCATCATCTCTGGCAATATGTCCATCCACTTCTCATTTCTTTTTTTATTTAGCTCATCCTTTTCCTCTTCGGTGCTCGGGCAGGGGTTGTTGGGATCTTCTTCTTCATAGAGTTTGGCCATGGCTGTCAAATCTTGCGCATAGTAGGCTGTCATCAATCTGTCCATCTGTTTTTTACCATAGTCCATGTTCTTGATGGTACATAGCAACGATTCGGCTTGACGCTGAATGGGTTGCGATCCAAACAATACATCTATTTGGTCTTGCACAGTTTCCAATCCTTGTGTTTGGCGGTATCTATCGCGCGCCTCCTTTTGGAAATGTTCGTCCATGCTCAAACCCTCTTCATCTGAAGGATAAAGCTTCTTGTACATCATCACTGTCAATAGCGTGTTTAGCATAGCAGGCTTCATTTGTCCAAATTGGTTAAGTCCTGCACCTACGTATTCTTTTAGTGTTTCGTCTAATAACTTGTAGTCTTCCTCGTTCAACAAGTTATCATAGCTCTCTCCATCGGGCATCAATGAGGCCATCATCAGTTGCATTTGCATTTCGCCCATGTTGTTCATGTCTAATTCTCCAATAGTTTGCTCTGTTGCCATAAAAGCCTCGTCAAGCCCATCAATGCTGTCTAAGAATGACAGCGGTACCAAGTGGTGTGTGCCATAGAGATAGGAGGGCTTTTCAAGATTGTTGCCCGATATCTTCCATAGCAGACCAGTTTGTTGTTTAGGTTTTGCACACGAGGTCAAGCTTATGCTCAACAGCAGTAGAAAAGTAAGTGTTTTGTGTAACATGTTTTATTATTTAGTTTGTAAAATAGGTATTTTATTCTCGTTGCCAATTCCAATCCAATCGAAAACAATAAAGAAGATTGTAAATGATGGAATGATATCTGTGAATGGCAATAGCTCTTCGGCAAATGTGCTGACGGCGGTAAATTTACCTCGCTTCTCTCCAAACATTTTATAACTAATGATAGCAGCGATGGGAGCCCAAATTATGTCGGAGAACTCCCCGATAAAGGGAATTGCAAAGCTGAAATATCCCACTACATCAAGCATCAAGCATAGTATGAGTTTCTTTATTTTGTAATTCATTGCTCTTAGTCTTATTACATCACAATTGCATTATCTCCTCAATCACTATGTATGGTGAGGGGTTGGTTGTGCAAATATAGCACATTGGATTTACATATGTGTCAAAGGTTTAGCCTATACGCCTCTTTTTCTCATATTAATAAAGAGAAAAGGACTGTTCCTATGAGGACAGCCCTTTATCAAAATTTGGTCTTTGGTGTGCAGTTTATGTTGCTGAAGCTGGGTCAGACTCCAGTGTGCGTTGTCCCAACTCTTTGTCTAACATGTAGATAGCATGGCCTTGATTGCCAATAAGATTAAGTGCATCTATAATTCCTTGCACAGACTCTTCCTCTTCCACTTGTTCGCTCACAAACCACTGCAATACATTGTCAGTAGCATAGTCTTTCTCTTCACGTGCAATGGCTACTAAGTTGTTGATATTGGCTGTCACAACTTTTTCGTGTGCCAATGAATCTTCAAATGCCGATAGAGCAGATTCCCAGCTAGTTGCTACTTTGTCTATTGGTTTTAGTTCCACTTTGCTTCCTTTTGCAACCATGTAGTTCATAAACTTCATAGCGTGTTGTTGTTCTTCTTCAAATTGTTTTTCAAACCAATTGGCAAATCCTGGCAATCCCTTGGTAGAGAAGTGTGTTGACATAGATAAGTAAAGATATGCTGACCATAGCTCTACATTAATTTGTTTGTTGATAGCGTCTTCTAGTTTTTTGCTTAGCATAAATGTGTGTGTTGTTAAATATGATTTCTGTTTTTTACTCTTACTCTAAGTTATACATTCGTTTACAGAGAGCATAGTTTGTTTAAAACAACACATAACTCTTTTTATTGTTTTTGAAATTTCATGCTCTTAGTTATTATTAGATAGATACAGCCTCTTTTTATAATATGATTACATAAAAAAGGACCGAAATGATAGGATAAAATTCTTATAGATGAAAATAATAACTAAATTTGTGGCTAAATATAAATAGAGATAGTTTATAAAACATCCAATTATAAACACTTCAGATATAGATATGATTGAACACGAAGGGACCATAGATAATATAAACGGCAATCAGTATACCATACGCATCACGCAAACCACAGCTTGTAGTGAGTGTCATGCCAAGGGCGCATGTATGGCTGCCGATACCAAAGTGAAAATGGTAGACGTGGTTGATACTTCTGGTCAGTTCAAACTGAATGAGCGAGTTTTGCTTTCTGGCAAAACCTCCATTGGTTATAAAGCCATTTTGTGGGCATTTGTGCTTCCATTGATTCTTATGATGAGTGTCATTTTTGCATCTATATCTATTTGGCATGTGGGTGAGCTTCAGGCCGCTTTAATGGCTCTTGTAGCTCTTGTTCCCTATTATGGTTTTCTTTATTTAGTACGTCGCAAGATGGGTGAAAAACTAGCATTTTCAATTAAAAAACTAAACTAACTATTAGGTATGAATATGATGTTAATGGCGGTAGGTATATTAGGTGCTGTTGGCGCCGGTGGAGCTACCATATTATATTTCATTGGTCAGAAATTTAAAGTTGACGAAGATCCTCGCATAGAGCCAGTACAGGATGTTTTGCCAGGTGTCAATTGTGGTGCATGCGGTTTTCCTGGTTGCAATGCTTTTGCTATTGCATGTGTTGAGGCGGATGAGCTTGATGATCTTAACTGTCCTGTGGGCGGAGCCGAAACAATGGCGAGCGTAGCTTCTCTTTTAGGAAAAACTGCATCAAAAGCAGCTAAAAAGATTGCTGTAGTTCGATGTAATGGAACCTGTGATAATCGTCCACGCAAAAACGAATATGATGGGGCAACAAGCTGTGCAATAGCTGCACAATTGTATGGTGGCGATACTGATTGCTCGTTTGGCTGTTACGGTTTGGGAGATTGCGAAGCGGTGTGTCCGTTTGATGCAATTCATGTGAATCCTGTAACTCTTATTCCTGAAGTGGACGAGGAGAAATGTACCGCGTGCAACAAGTGCGTTGTGGCTTGTCCTAAAAATATTATTGAGTTGCGTAAACAGGGGCCTAAATCACGTCGTATATTTGTGAGCTGCATGAACCAAGATAAAGGAGCACCAGCAAAGAAATCGTGTGATGTGGCTTGTATTGCATGCGGTAAGTGTGTAAAAGCTTGTCCGTTTGAGGCCATTACAATTACAAACAATCTGGCGTATATTGATGATGATAAGTGTAGGCTGTGTCGCAAGTGTGTTCCAGTTTGTCCTACAGGATCAATATGGGAACTTAACTTCCCTCCACCTCGCAAGAAAGAGCCTGAGGCAGAAGCTACTACAGTTGATGCTTAGCTCATAGAAGAAATTAAAGAATAACGAGTTTAACTAAATAAGGAGTAATTGATTCATTCCAGCTTGGAAAACTAAACATTCCAAAGCCGATTGATATATTATATTGTATGTTAAAAACATTTCGAATTGGTGGTATTCACCCAAAAGAAAATAAATTTTCTGCAGGAAAATCTATAGAGTCGATAGCAATTCCCACTGAGGTAATTGTTCCATTGGCACAGCATATTGGTGCACCTTGTCAGCCCGTTGTGAAGAGAGGCGATGAGGTGAAAGTGGGCACATTGTTGGGCAAGAGCGTAGGCTTTGTATCTGCCAATATCCACTCTCCAGTTTCGGGTAAGGTGAAAAAAATTGACAAAGCGCTTGATGCAAGTGGTTATAAACGTGAAGCAATCTTTATAGATGTAGAGGGCGATGAGTGGGAAGAAACCATAGACAGAACAGACACCCTTGTGCGTGAATGCAATTTAAGTACAAAAGAAATTATTGAAAAAATTGCATCAGCTGGTATAGTTGGTATGGGAGGAGCTACGTTTCCGACCCACGTGAAACTAACACCTCCTCCAGGAACTAAAGCTGAGGTGCTTATAATAAATGGTGTAGAGTGCGAACCTTATCTCACAGCCGATCATATGCTGATGATGCAGAAAACTGAAGAAATTCTTGTTGGTACGCAATTGCTCATGAAAACAGTCAATGTTAATAGAGCAGTTATTGGTATCGAAAACAATAAGCCCGATGCAATACAGAAATTCACACAAGCAGCAAAGTCTTATCCTGGAATAGAAGTGCAGGCTTTAAAAGTGCAATATCCACAAGGTGGAGAGAAGCAACTGATAGATGCTGTGATGCGCAGACAAATTGCAAGTGGAGCACTTCCTATATCCGTAGGGGCAATTGTGCAGAACGTAGGTACAGCCTTTGCAGTGTATGAAGCCGTGCAAAAGAATAAGCCTTTGGTGGAGCGAGTTGTAACAGTTACAGGGAAAGACGTAACAAATCCCTGCAACGTATTGTCACGTATTGGAGTTCCACTGAGAGACCTCATTGACTTTGCCGGAGGGCTGCCTGAAAATACTGGTAAGGTCATAAGTGGTGGGCCAATGATGGGCAAAGCTGTTGCAAGTATTGATATACCTGTAACAAAAGGCACATCGGGCGTTCTGATAATAGCTACTCTTGAGGCACGCCGCAAACAGATGAAAGACTGCATTAGGTGTGCTAAGTGTGTGAGCATTTGCCCTATGGGACTCAATCCGACAACTTTGATGACTCTCACCGAATATGAGGTGTGGGACAAAGCCGAAAAGGAAAAGATAACTGATTGCATTGAGTGTGGTTCGTGTAGCTTTATATGTCCTTCCGATAGGCCGTTGCTTGACTATATTCGTTTAGGAAAAGGCAAGGTGATGGGGATCATGCGTGCAAGAAAAAACTAATAAAATAATTAATACAAACTTCAAAATATTGAATCCTGCAAAAAAGGATTTAGACTATGAAAAATAAACTTGTAGTATCACCTTCACCACACGTTCACAGTGGAGACACTATTTCTAAAAATATGTATGGAGTGCTTATTGCGCTCGTGCCTGCTTTTATAGTGTCGCTGTATGTGTTTGGTATCGACGCATTAATATTAACTGCGTTTTCAGTGCTCTTCTGTGTCATTACAGAATATGGAGTGCAACGTTTCATGTTTAAAAAAGAACCTACCATTTCAGATGGATCAGCTATCATCACTGGTGTTTTGCTTGCATTTAATGTGCCATCCAACCTTCCATTGTGGATTTTAGCTATTGGGGCTATTGCTGCTATTGGTATTGGCAAAATGTCATTTGGCGGATTGGGTAATAATATTTTTAATCCTGCATTGTTAGGACGCGTATTTCTTCTAATTTCATTTCCAGCGCAAATGACTTCATGGCCTCTGCCAAGTACTATAGAAGCAATTGATGGAGTAACAGCTGCTACAGTGCTTGAGAATATTAAATATAATCCTTCTGCACTTCCTTCCATCTCAGATATGTTCTTTGGATTGGAGAGTGGATCAATTGGAGAAATGAGCGTAATGGCGCTTTTATTAGGACTGATATACATGTTGTGGAAAAAAATTATTACATGGCATATTCCAATATCAATTCTTCTTACAGTTGCTATTTTTGCAGGAGGTGTCTATTTGATTGACCCATCGCCTACGAACAATCCATTGATTCACTTATTATCAGGGGGTCTTATGTTGGGAGCTGTGTTTATGGCAACAGATTATGCAACATCACCTCTCACTCATAAAGGAATGATCATTTATGGTATAGGTATTGGTGTTGTCACAATGTGTATTCGTTTGTGGGGATCATACCCTGAAGGAGTTTCATTTGCTATATTGCTCATGAACGGACTTACTCCTCTAATTAATAATTATGTGAAACCTAAAAGATTTGGGGAGGTAGTAAAAAATGGCTAAATTATCATCATCGTATAAAAACATGCTTTTGTCTCTTTTGTTTATCTGTTTGCTTGCAGCTGGATTGTTGGCTAAGATGAATGATATGACAAAGGCTCCCATTGCCGACGCAAAAGCGTTGAAGTTGGAAGAGGCTATTAAAGATGTAGTTCCAGAATTTGACAACAATCCTGTTGCTGAGTCATACAAAGTGGCAACAGATGCCGGAGATTCGTTACTTGTGTATCCTGCTAAAAAAGGAGACGAAATTGTTGGGTTTGCTGTCAATAGCTATTCAGACAATGGTTTTTCGGGCAATATTCAAGTAATGGTAGGATTCGACACTGAAAACTCTGTTGTTAACTATGCAGTTTTGTCACACGCTGAAACTCCAGGTCTGGGTTCTCAAATGGTTGATTGGTTTAAGCCACAAGTTCAAGAGTATAGTTTGATTGAAAAGCTATTTGGCTTTCAAGTAGAAAAGGTTGAGGCCAAAAGTTCGATTATTGGCAAAAGTCCAAAGACTACTCAATTTAAAGTTGCAAAAGATGGGGGTGACATTGATGCCATTAGTGCATCAACCATTACATCGAGAGCATTCTTAGAGGCCGTAAACAAAGCTTATGCTGCATATACTCAAAGCGAAAACTATACAAGTACAGGTGCAACTATAGCAGTAGATAATGATACAACAGAAATAAAAAAAAATTAGGCTATGGCTAAAAATATAAAAGTATTAGTTAACGGTATTATTAAAGATAACCCAGTTTTTGTATTACTTCTGGGTATGTGTCCTACACTTGCAACAACAAGTTCAGCAATAAACGGTATGAGTATGGGTTTGGCCACAATGTTTGTTCTTGTATGCTCAAATGTTGTAATTTCATTATTGAAAAATTTGATTCCAGATTTAGTTCGTATTCCGGCGTTTATTGTAGTGATTGCAACCTTTGTAACTATTGTAGAGATGGTGATGAATGCTTATTTGCCTGCACTGGCTGATAGCTTAGGCATTTTCATCCCTCTTATAGTTGTAAACTGTATTGTACTTGGCAGAGCTGAGGCTTTTGCAGCAAAAAACAATGTACTCTCTTCGCTTTTTGATGGTATTGGTATAGGTTTGGGTTTTACATTTGCACTTACTGCGCTGGGTATAACACGAGAGTTTTTTGGATCGGGTAAAATATTTTCTGTCTCTTTCTTCCCCGAAGATTTTGGAGTGACTTTATTTGTACTTGCTCCTGGTGCATTTATTGCGTTAGGATACCTTGTTGCTGTTTTCAATAAATTGCAACGTAAATAGTGAGGTGCAAATCTATTCTGTCTTGTTTGGACAGACTCATTTGAATAAAGAAATATAACGCATTAGATAAAGATATTTATGGAATACATTGGAATAATTATAGTTGCTATTTTCGTAAACAACGTTGTTTTAGCACAGTTCTTGGGGATATGTCCATTTTTGGGAGTATCCAAAAAAGTAGATACTGCCATTGGAATGGGTGCAGCAGTTACTTTTGTACTATCAATTGCAACAATTGTAACCTTTTTGTTGCAAAAAGGACTTTTAGAACCTTTCGGATTACAGTATTTGCAAACCATTACATTTATACTCGTAATTGCTTCTTTGGTACAGATGGTTGAGATTATTATCAAAAAAGTATCTCCACCACTCTATCAAGCATTGGGTGTTTTCTTACCATTAATAACAACAAACTGTGTTATCTTGGGTGTTGCTATTTTAGTAATACAAAAAGATTTCACGCTATTGTCATCAGTTGTATATGCTGTAGCTACAGCAGCAGGCTATGCATTGGCATTGATTATATTCTCTACCATAAGAGAGCAATTAGCGCTAACTAAAGTGCCTAAGGCAATGCAAGGGGTTCCGATTGCTCTTATTACAGCAGGTATTTTAGCCATGGCATTTATGGGCTTTTCAGGTATCGATCAGGTTTTTTAAGTAAGATAATGAGCTCATTGAAATGTATTTCTCTAATGGATTATGCATTTTATTTAAGAAAATGTTTTATCTTTGCGCCCTAAATATAGAGGGGAGGTTATAGAAACATTCGGGAAATACTGTAAAAATAAAATATCAAACATACTCGATAACTGCAGCAGATACATGTTGCAGGGTGAAAATATTGTCAAACAGTAGGGCATGTTTTCAATATAATCAATAATACAAGAATTTTATAAATAAGAAAAATAACAAATATGATAATTGTACCATTAAAAGAGGGCGAAAACATTGAAAGAGCTCTTAAGAAATTTAAAAGAAAGTTTGAAAGAACTGGTGTTGTAAAAGAATTACGTAAACGCAAAGCATTCATTAAACCATCTGTTGATAGACGAAAGAAACATCAGCATGCTGTTTATGTGCAACAAATGCAACAAGACGAGGATTAATTTGCGTTTTTGATTTATTTTTTCTTATCTTCGTAGTCAATACAATTGAATTATGTTGAAGGAAAAGTTTATAAAATATCTCCGTTATGAGAAGAATTGTTCTTCCCATACGGAGATTTCTTATTTTAAAGACCTTGCTCAATTTCAAATGTATGTTGAGAGTGAAGTAGGGCAGTTTGATCCTTTAACAATAGGTTCAGACTTAATTCGTATGTGGATTGTACATTTGATGGAACAGGGCAATAAGTCAAGCACCGTTAATAGGAAGCTGAGCACTATAAAGTCGTTCTACAGGTTTCTTCAGAAAAAAGAAATGTTAGATATCAATCCAGCTATCTATATACAAGGGCCAAAGAAAGAGCAACAATTGCCCAATTTTGTAAAACACTCTGATATGCTCAAAGTATTGTCATCAGATTCATTTACGGATAACTTTGAAGGAGTGCGTAATCTTTTCCTTATTGAATTGCTTTATCTGACAGGCCTAAGGACAGATGAGTTGATTATGCTGAAGGATACTGATATAGATCTTTGTTCGAATACTATGCATGTGCATGGTAAACGCAATAAAGATAGAATAATACCCATTAGCCCAAAAACGAACCTGCTTTTTTCGGAATATATTAAAGTGAGAAATCATAATGTCGAAAACAGAACACCCTACTTGTTTGTTAGAAAGAATGGCAAGCAGCTTTATCACAGAATGGTGTATGCTATTGTAAACAAACATTTATCTGATGTGAAGACGCTCTCAGTGAAAAGTCCACATGTCTTAAGACATTCATTTGCTACAGTCATGCTTGACAATGGCGCTGAAATAAATGCAGTTAAGAATTTATTAGGTCATGCTAGCTTATCGTCAACACAGATTTACACGCATGTAACATTCAAAAAACTAAAGAAAGTATACAATAACGCTCATCCAAGAGCATAACAATTAATGGAGGACATAATATGGAATTAAGAATTCAATCAGTTAACTTCGATGCTTCAGAGCAATTAAAGTCTTTTGCTCAGAAAAAAGTGAATAAACTTGTAAAGTACACCGACGAGATCATTCAATCTGAAATGGTCATGAAGGTAATTAAACCCGATGCTCCAAATAATAAAGAGGTTTCAATAAAATTGAATATTAAAAATGGCGAAAGCTTTGCAAGTAAGACTGCAGAAAGCTTCGAAGAGGCAATTGATCTATGTGTTGAGGCATTAGAAAAGCAAGTGATTCGCACAAAAGAGAAAAAAACAGGGAAATAAGTAAAAAAAGATCTCATTTCCTTTGGTTATGAATAAAAAGTATCTATCTTTGCGACCGTTTCTTTGATATATGATTATAGCGAATAAGAATAGCAAAATAGATATGCCTCTTTAGCTCAGTTGGCCAGAGCACGTGATTTGTAATCTCGGGGTCGTTGGTTCGAATCCGACAAGAGGCTCACTATATCTAATTTTATCGCTAATATATTATTCAATTTAACGCACATGTTTTAGGGCAGTTACCAGAGTGGACAAATGGGGCTGACTGTAACTCAGCTGGCTACGCCTACGGTGGTTCGAATCCATCACTGCCCACTAAAACTAAATACTATTCTATTATTGCTGCTTAATTTGTTTTGAGTGGTAGTTTTAGAATTGATTGCGGAAGTAGCTCAGTTGATAGAGCATTAGCCTTCCAAGCTGAGGGTCGCGGGTTTGAGTCCCGTCTTCCGCTCTTTTAGAAAGAGCAAGTGATAAGAATTTATAGCATATAGCTATGGCCTGACAAATCAGGTAGCCTGTCTTCCGCTCGTTAATGCCTATGTAGCTCAGCGGTAGAGCACTTCCTTGGTAAGGAAGAGGTCACGGGTTCAATTCCCGTCATCGGCTCAATTTTTAAGCTTTAAGAATGAGGTAGAGCCTTGTCTCTTAAATTTTGTGTATTTAGTGATATTGCAAAAAAAGAAATATAACTACAACTTAATTAAACTAATAGAACTTTTTTATTATGGCAAAGGAAAAATTTGATAGATCGAAGCCACACGTTAATATTGGAACTATTGGTCACGTTGACCATGGTAAAACTACATTGACAGCAGCGATCACAACAGTATTGCATAAAGCAGGTCTTTCAGAGCTTAAATCGTATGATTCAATTGATAATGCTCCTGAAGAAAAGGAAAGAGGTATAACCATTAATACTTCACACGTTGAGTATACAACAGAAGCGCGTCATTACGCACACGTAGACTGTCCTGGTCACGCTGACTATGTTAAGAACATGGTAACTGGTGCTGCACAGATGGACGGAGCTATTATCGTAGTTGCTGCTACTGATGGTCCAATGCCTCAAACTCGTGAGCACATATTATTAGCTCGTCAGGTAAACGTTCCTAAATTAGTTGTATTTATGAATAAATGCGACTTAGTTGACGACGAAGAGATGTTGGAGCTTGTTGAGATGGAAATGAGAGAATTATTAGAATTCTATGAATTTGATGGTGATAACACACCTGTAATTCAAGGTTCAGCTCTTGGTGCACTTAACGGTGATCCTAAATGGGAAGCAAGCGTTTTAGAGTTAATGGAAGCTGTAGATAAATGGATTCCAATTCCTCCACGTGATGTTGACAAGCCATTTCTTATGCCTGTAGAGGACGTATTCTCTATTACAGGTCGTGGAACAGTAGCTACAGGTCGTATTGAAACTGGTATTATCAAAACAGGTGAAGAAGTTCAAATCATCGGTCTTGGTGCAGCAGGTAAAAAATCTGTTATTACTGGAGTTGAAATGTTCCGTAAGATTCTTGATGAAGGTCAAGCAGGTGACAACGTTGGTTTATTGCTACGTGGTATCGACAAAGATGCTATCAAGCGTGGTATGGTAATCACTCATCCAGGAAAAGTTACTCCTCATACAACATTTAAAGCTGAGGTTTATATTTTGAAGAAAGAAGAAGGTGGTCGCCACACTCCTTTCCACCAAAAATACCGTCCTCAATTCTATATCCGTACGCTTGACGTAACTGGTGAGATTACATTGCCAGAGGGAACAGAAATGGTAATGCCAGGTGATAATGTTACAATTACTGTAGAACTTATCTATCCTGTAGCTTGTAACGTAGGTTTACGCTTTGCTATCCGTGAAGGTGGACGTACAGTAGGAGCTGGTCAAATTACTGAATTGTTGAACTAATAATTCAAAATAAAATAGAATAAGCCGATAAGTTGGTTATGGCAACGTAGCCAACTATCGTGTTATTCACGGGTCTAGCTCAGCTGGTAGAGCACTGGTCTCCAAAACCAGGTGTCGTGAGTTCGAATCTTACGACCCGTGCAAATTTTATTAGGAATTAAATGAAAAAAATAGCTGCATATCTCAAGGACTCGTATACTGAATTGGTATACAAAGTTTCTTGGCCTTCACGAGAAGAACTTTCCAATAGTTCAGTTATTGTTATGGTTGCTTCCCTAATTATAGCATTACTAGTTTTTGGAATCGACTCTTTGTTTGAGTGGATATTGAAACTACTCTATGGTATTTTATAATAATCTGAACTGAGAATGACTGAAACTGGAAAAAAATGGTACGTTTTACGTGCCGTTAGTGGAAAAGAGAATAAAGTCAAAGAATTTCTTGAATCAGAGATTCAGAAAACCGAGTTAGGAAAATATATCTCTCAAGTTCTTATCCCTACTGAAAAGACTTATATTGTACGTGCAGGTAAAAAAGTTCTTAAAGAAAGAGCTTATTTGCCTGGTTATGTGCTTATTGAGGCTGAACTGGTAGGTGAAGTTGTTCATGAACTAAAAAACATTAATTATGTTGTTGGATTTCTCCCCAACACAACAAATCCACAGCCTCTAAGAGAGTCTGAAGTAAAACGTATTTTAGGTACGATGGATGAGTTGGAGGAAATTTCAGACGAAATGGATGTTAATTACTACGTTGGTGAAAATGTTAAAGTCACAAGTGGACCTTTTAGCAGTTTTTCTGGTGTTGTAGAAGATGTAAATGAAGAACGTAAAAAACTTAAGGTTATGGTTAAGATCTTTGGGCGTAGTTCGCTCTTAGAACTTGGATATATGCAGGTAGAAAAAGAATAGTCGCTTTTGGTTACGCAATTGCTGAAGTAATTCTTTAATAGTGTTTCGAAAAAACGTAATTAAATCAAATCAAAAAAATGGCTAAAGAAGTTGCTGGACAACTAAAATTACAGATCAAAGGAGGAGCTGCAAATCCATCTCCACCCGTAGGGCCTGCATTAGGTTCTAAGGGTATTAATATTATGGATTTTTGCAAGCAATTCAATGCCAGAACACAAGATAAGGCAGGAAAAGTATTACCAGTGGTAATTACTTATTACTCTGATAAGTCTTTTGATTTTATAGTTAAAAACCCACCTATTGCGGTGCAATTACTTGAAGCAAGTAAAAAGAAAGCTGGCTCAGCAGAGCCTAATAGAGTAAAAGTAGCTCAAGTAACTTGGGAACAAGTTCAAGCTATTGCTACTGATAAAATGACTGACTTAAACTGCTTTAAAGTAGAATCTGCAATGAAAATGGTTGCTGGAACAGCTCGAAGCATGGGTATCACAGTAAAAGGGAAGTTCCCTGAGAATGTAGAATAATTAAAACTTCAATTAAGACATGAGTAAACTAACGAAAAATGAAAAGTTGGCTTTGAGCAAGATTGAAGAAGGTAAAACCTATTCTTTAAGAGAAGCATCAGCATTGGTTAAGGAAATAACTACAACTAAATTTGATGCATCTGTTGATATCGATGTACGCTTAGGCGTGGATCCTCGAAAAGCTAACCAAATGGTAAGAGGTGTAGTATCTCTTCCACATGGAACGGGTAAAGAAATCAAAGTTCTTGTATTGTGCTCTCCAGATGCAGAGGCTGCTGCCACTGAAGCTGGCGCAGATTATGTTGGACTAGATGAATATATTGAGAAAATTAAAGGCGGTTGGACTGACATTGACGTTATTATAACGCAACCAGCTATTATGGGTAAAATCGGTGCATTGGGTCGTATTTTAGGACCTCGTGGTTTAATGCCAAACCCTAAGAGTGGGACAGTTACTCCTGACGTAGCTCAAGCTGTAAAGGAAGTAAAACAAGGAAAAATTGACTTTAAAGTAGATAAAGCAGGTATAATACACGCCTCTGTAGGTAAAGTATCTTTTACACCCGATCAGATTAGAGAAAATGCGAAAGAATTTATTCTAACGCTTTTAAAACTAAAACCAACATCGGCTAAAGGAGTTTATTTTAGAAGTATTTATCTTTCTAGTACGATGAGTAAAGGGATTAAGGTAGATCCAAAATCCATAGGAGAAATTCAAAAACAACTAGAACTGTAAACATCTATGAAGAAGGAAGATAAAAATAAAATTGTAGATCAGATTGCATCTACTATCAAATCATATGATAACTTTTATTTGACTGATATTGCTTCTTTAAATGCTGAGAAAACCAGCATTCTAAGAAAAGAATGTTACGATCAAGATATCAAATTGATGGTGGTTAAAAACACTTTACTTCGAAAAGCATTTGATAGATTAGACGAAAACTATGATGAGCTAGATGCTATCCTAAAGGGTAATACAGCGATCATGTTCTCTAATGTTGCAAATGCTCCTGCTAAGTTAATCAATAAATATAAAGGCAAAGTACCCACACTGAAAGGTGCATATGTACAAGAAAGCTTTTATGTTGGAGCTGAATACTTACCACAGCTTGTTTCTGTAAAGAGCAAGACAGAAGTAATAGGAGATATAATTGGTTTATTGCAATCTCCAGCCAAAAATGTTATATCTGCACTACAATCAGGTGGCAATACTATACATGGTATTTTGCAAACCCTTTCAGAAAAATAAACTATTTTCAAAACAACTAGGAATTAATAAACAATTAAAATCATACAAATCATGGCAGACTTAAAAGACTTTGCTGAACAACTGGTTAACTTAACTGTAAAAGAAGTTAACGAACTTGCTGAAATTTTAAAAACAGAATATGGAATCGAACCAGCAGCAGCTGCAGCAACTGTTGTTGCAGGACCTGCAGGAGAAGCTGAAGTTCAAGAACAAACAGCTTTTGATGTAGTTTTAACTGCAGCAGGAGGTTCAAAATTAGCTGTAGTTAAGCTAGTAAAAGAACTTACTGGTCTTAGCTTGAAAGAGTCTAAAGAATTAGTAGATTCTGCACCATCTGAAATTAAAAAAGGAGTATCAAAAGATGAAGCTGACGCACTATCATCACAACTTAAAGACGCAGGGGCAGACGTTGAAATTAAATAGCATTAACCTGATGTAAAATCAGAAGTATGGTTAAGAATCTTCATTTAGAAGGTTCTTAACCTTTTGTGTCAATACATATCAAGTTCCAACAAACTCATATATCCCATGTCTTTAAACCAATCCAACAATAGAATAAATTTTGCATCTATAGCAAACCCTCTGGAATTTCCAGATTTTTTGGAAGTGCAGCTAAAATCTTTTCAAGATTTTCTGCAACTTGATGCACCACCAGAGAACAGAAAAAACGAAGGTCTTTATAAGGTCTTTACAGAAAATTTCCCTATTGCCGACACTCGTAATAATTTTGTTCTTGAGTTTTTAGATTATTACATAGATCCTCCACGCTACTCAATTGAGGAATGTATAGACAGAGGACTAACGTATAGTGTTCCTTTAAAGGCTAAACTCTACTTATATTGTACCGATCCAGATCACGAAGATTTTGCATCTGTTATACAAGACGTATATTTAGGGACAATCCCATATATGACCGAACGTGGAACTTTTGTAATCAATGGTGGAGAGCGTGTAATTGTTTCTCAGTTACATAGATCGCCAGGTGTCTTTTTTGGTCAAAGTGTGCATGCAAATGGGACTAAATTATATTCAGCCCGTGTTATACCATTTAGAGGATCTTGGATAGAATTCGCAACCGATATACATAATGTACTTTATGCTTATATCGATCGTAAAAAGAAATTACCTGTAACCACTCTCTTACGTGCTATCGGCTTTGAAAGCGATAAAGATATTCTAGAGATATTTAATTTAGCAGAAGAGATTAAAGCTACAAAAACTGGTCTTAAAAAAGTTATTGGGCGTAAATTAGCAGCTCGTGTTTTGAAATCTTGGATGGAAGATTTCGTAGACGAAGATACTGGCGAAGTTACTTCAATTGAACGAAATGAAGTTATTCTAGAAAGAGAAACTATCTTAGATGAAGATAATGTAATCGAAATTTTAGAATCTGGTGTTTCTGTAATACTATTACATAAAGAAGCACAACATTCTTCAGACTACACTATAATTTACAATACATTGCAGAAAGATCCTAGTAATACGGAGATTGATGCAATTAGACATATATATCGTCAGCTACGAAGTGCAGAGCCAGCTGATGATGCCAGTGCACGTGAAGTAATAAACAACCTGTTTTTCTCCGAAAAACGTTATGATTTGGGAGATGTAGGTCGTTATAGAATCAATAAAAAACTTAATCTTAATATTGATGATTCTGTACGTGTTCTTACTAAAGAGGACATTATAGAGATTATTAAATTTCTAATTGAACTAATAAACTCGAAAGCTATTGTTGATGATATAGATCACTTGAGCAATAGACGAGTTCGTACTGTTGGTGAACAACTTTACAACCAATTTGGTGTTGGACTTAATAGAATGGCCCGCATTATACGTGAACGAATGAATGTTCGGGATAATGAAGTCTTTACCCCTATTGATCTAATCAACGCTAAGACAATTTCGTCAGTTATTAATACATTTTTTGGAACAAACGCGTTATCTCAATTTATGGATCAAACTAATCCATTAGCTGAAATAACTCATAAGCGTAGAATGTCAGCATTAGGCCCTGGTGGTTTATCAAGAGAACGTGCTGGTTTCGAGGTGCGTGACGTTCACTTTACTCATTACGGACGTTTATGTCCTATTGAAACTCCAGAAGGACCTAATATTGGTTTGATTTCTTCTTTATGTGTTTATGCTAAGATTAATACTTTAGGGTTCATTGAAACTCCTTACAGAAAGATTGAAGATAATAAGGTAAACACTACACAGGATGGTATAATTTATTTAGCTGCCGAAGAGGAAGAAGATAAAATTATTGCTCAAGGTAATGCACCACTTGATGAAGAAGGACGATTTAAGCTAAGTAGAGTTAAAGCACGTAAAGATGCAGATTATCCGATTGTAGATCCAGAAGAAGTAGAACTGATGGATGTTTCTCCTATGCAGATAGCTTCTATAGCTGCTGCACTTATTCCATTTCTGGAGCATGATGATGCTAACCGTGCTTTGATGGGATCTAACATGATGCGTCAAGCCGTACCTTTGATGTGCCCAGAAGCACCTACTGTAGGAACAGGATTGGAAGAACAACTAATTAGAGATTCACGTACTCAGATTGTTGCTGCCAGTGATGGTGAAATTATTTATGTAGATGCTACAACAATAAAAATTAAATACGTAAGAACAGAAGAAGAGGAGTTTACAAGCTTCGAAGACGCTGTCAAAACATATATTATTCCTAAATATAGGAAAACTAATCAAAACACTACGCTAGATCTAAAACCTCTTTGTAGAAGAGGTGATAAGGTAACTAAAGGACAGATTTTAACTGAAGGTTATTCTACTGAAAAAGGAGAATTAGCATTAGGTCGAAACCTTAAAGTGGCCTTTATGCCTTGGAAAGGGTATAACTTTGAAGATGCTATTGTGTTAAGTGAAAGATTAGTTCGTGATGATGTATTTACTTCAGTTCACGTAGATGAGTTCACTTTAGAAGTGCGCGAAACAAAACGAGGTGTTGAAGAATTAACATCAGACATACCAAATGTTAGCGAAGAAGCAACAAAAGATCTGGATGAACGAGGTATTGTTCGTGTAGGAGCTCGCATTAAACCTGGAGATATACTTATTGGAAAAATTACTCCTAAAGGTGAATCTGATCCATCTCCTGAAGAAAAATTGCTGCGTGCTATTTTTGGTGACAAAGCTGGCGATGTTAAAGATGCGTCTCTTAAAGCTTCTCCTTCATTGAAAGGGGTTGTAATTAGTACAAATCTTTTCTCTAAACAAGCTAAAAAAGGTAAAAGCAAATTATCTAACAAAGCTTTATTGCCTAAAATTGATGAAGAGTACGAAGGTAAAATGCAAGAGCTTAGAAGATCTCTTATAATAAAACTAACTGCACTTACTGAAGGGAAAACATCAGCTGGAGTAAAAGATTACACGAATATGGATGTTATTCCTAAAGGTGCTAAGTTTACTCAAAGCATGTTTGCTGATCTTGATTTTGAAGCTGTTCAATTAAATAAATGGACTACAGATCCTGCTAAAAATACATTAATTAGAACAACTGTAATAAACTATCTACGCAAATATAAAGAGCTTGACTCTGACTTGAAACGTAAACGTTTTGATCTAACTATTGGTGATGAACTACCCACAGGTATTATGAAAATCGCTAAAGTTTATATTGCTAAGAAACGAAAAATTCAAGTTGGGGATAAAATGGCTGGACGTCATGGAAATAAAGGTATTGTTTCTAGAATTGTACGTCAAGAAGATATGCCATTCCTAGCAGATGGAACAGCAGTTGATATTGTATTGAATCCATTAGGAGTTCCTTCTCGTATGAACTTAGGACAAATCTTTGAAACTGTATTAGGTTGGGCAGGAATGGAATTAGGTCTTCGTTTTGCAACTCCAATCTTTGATGGTGCATCATTGGATGATATAAATAAATGGACTGATAAAGCAAAGGTTCCTCGTTACGGTAAGACTTATTTATACGATGGTGAAACCGGTGATAGATTTGATCAACCGGCAACTGTAGGGATAATCTACATGCTTAAACTTGGACATATGGTTGAAGACAAAATGCATGCTCGTTCAATTGGTCCGTATTCTCTTATTACACAGCAACCTCTTGGTGGTAAAGCACAGTTTGGAGGTCAACGCTTTGGAGAGATGGAGGTTTGGGCACTTGAGGCATTTGGAGCAGCTCATACGTTGCAAGAAATCTTGACTATAAAATCTGATGATGTTATGGGAAGATCTAAAGCTTATGAAGCTATAGTTAAAAGTGAACCGATGCCACAACCCGGAATACCCGAGTCACTTAATGTTTTATTACATGAATTAAAAGGGTTGGGATTGAGTCTCAAGCTCGATTAATTATATCATATTATTATGATTACCCCATAAAAAGGGATGGCAAAATTAATAAGAATCACTTAACTCTTTATATAATAAAAAAAACATGGCATTTAGAAAAGAAAGTAAGATAAAGAGTAACTTTTCGAAAATAACGATCAGTTTAGCATCACCCGAAGAAATACTTGAAAGTTCGAGTGGTGAAGTGCTAAAACCAGAAACTATAAATTATCGCACGTATAAACCCGAGCGAGATGGTCTCTTTTGTGAACGTATTTTTGGTCCAGTAAAAGATTACGAATGTCACTGCGGTAAGTATAAACGCATTAGGTACAAGGGAATTGTATGTGATAGATGTGGTGTAGAGGTTACTGAGAAAAAAGTTAGACGCGAACGCACAGGTCATATTCATTTAGTTGTTCCTGTAGCACATATTTGGTATTTCAGATCTTTACCAAACAAAATTGGTTATTTGTTAGGAATACCTACTAAAAAACTTGACACCATAATCTATTACGAAAGATATGTGGTAATTCAACCTGGATTATTAGAAGGAGAAGTAAAAGTAAGAGATCTTCTATCGGAAGATGAATACTTGGACTTATTAGAAAAACTTCCTAAAGAAAACCAAGCGTTGGAAGATTCTGATCCCAATAAGTTTATTGCTAGAATGGGAGCAGAAGGAATATATGGTTTGTTGAAGAATTTAAACTTAGATTCATTAGCTAACAAACTCCGACACAAAGCGGATACAGAAACGTCACAGCAACGTAGGAATGAAGCCTTAAAACAACTTCAAGTTGTAGAGGCGTTTAGAGGATCTAAAGTAAGAAATAAACCTGAGTGGATGATTCTTAAAGTAGTTCCAATAATTCCTCCAGAATTGCGTCCTCTTGTTCCTTTAGATGGAGGTCGCTTTGCAACATCCGACCTAAATGACTTGTATCGTCGTGTTATTATACGAAACAATCGTCTGAAAAGACTTATAGATATTCAAGCACCAGATGTAATTCTCAGAAATGAGAAGCGTATGCTACAAGAATCAGTTGATTCTTTGTTAGATAACTCGCGTAAATCTAGTGCTATTAAAACTGAATCGAACCGTCCTCTTAAATCGCTTTCAGATAGTTTGAAAGGAAAGCAAGGACGCTTCCGTCAAAATTTATTGGGTAAACGTGTAGACTATTCAGCTCGTTCAGTAATTGTTGTTGGTCCAGAGTTGAAGATGCACGAATGCGGAATACCAAAGGATATGGCTGCTGAGATTTACAAACCTTTTGTTATCAGAAAACTAATAGAAAGAGGTATTGTAAAAACAGTGAAATCTGCTAAGAAAATTGTAGATAGAAAAGAGCCTGTTGTATGGGATATTTTGGAACATGTAATGAAAGGACATCCTGTTCTTCTTAACCGTGCTCCTACACTTCACCGTTTAGGAATTCAGGCTTTCCAACCCAAAATGATTGAAGGTAAGGCAATCCAACTACATCCACTTGCGTGTACTGCTTTTAATGCTGACTTTGACGGTGACCAAATGGCTGTTCATCTTCCATTAGGGAATGATGCTATATTGGAAGCACAGTTACTTATGTTGGCTTCGCACAACATACTTAACCCTGCAAATGGCGCACCAATTACTGTACCTTCGCAGGATATGGTTTTAGGATTATATTATATTACTAAGATTCGTCCCGGAGCGCTTGGTGAAGGAATGAGTTTTTACGGAGAAGAAGAAGCTATTATTGCTTACAATGAGGGTAAGGTAGATATTCATGCTCTTGTAAAAGTTGTAGTAGATGATGTAGATGATGCAGGAAATTTAACTCGAAAAATGCACGAAACTTCAGTGGGTCGTGTAATTACAAACGAATATATCCCTAAGGAAGTAGGTTATATTAATGAGTTGCTTTCAAAAAAATCTCTTCGTGATATTATTGGAAAAGTAATAAAAACTTGTGGTGTTGCACGTACTGCTTTATATCTTGATGACATTAAAGATTTAGGATTTAATATGGCCTTTAAAGGTGGATTATCATTTAATCTTGATGATATTATTATCCCAGATGAGAAGCAAGAGTTTATAGATCAGGGGTATGCTGAAGTGGAACAAATATTGGATAACTACAATATGGGTTTCATTACATATAACGAACGATATAATCAAATTATTGATACTTGGACACATATAAACTCTAAGTTATCTAATACATTGATGAAACAAATCTCGGAGGACGATCAAGGATTCAACTCTGTATTTATGATGTTGGATTCAGGTGCACGTGGTTCACGTGAACAGATTCGTCAGTTATCGGGTATGCGTGGTTTGATGGCTAAACCACAGAAAAGTGGTGCAGATGGTGGACAGATTATTGAAAATCCAATTCTTGCCAACTTTAAAGAGGGGCTATCAGTATTAGAGTATTTTATCTCTACTCATGGTGCTCGTAAAGGTTTAGCTGATACTGCACTTAAAACTGCTGACGCTGGGTATCTAACTCGTCGTTTGGTTGACGTTTCACAAGATGTTACTGTTACAGAACCAGATTGTGGTACGTTGCGTGGTTTAATTGCATCAGCTCTCAAAAACAATGATGAAGTTGTTGCTTCATTATATGAAAGAATACTTGGTCGTGTATCTGTACATGATATTCAACATCCTCAAACAGGAGAGCTTATTTTAAGTTCAGGTGAAGAGATTACAGAGGATGTAGCATTAAAAATCGAAAACTCACCAATAGAACGTGTGGAAATACGATCAGTTCTAACATGTGAAGCACGTCAAGGTGTATGCGCAAAATGTTATGGACGAAATCTAGCCAGTGGTCACATGGTTCAAAGAGGTGAAGCTATCGGTGTAATCGCAGCTCAATCTATTGGAGAACCCGGAACACAGTTAACACTACGTACTTTCCATGTGGGAGGTATTGCGTCTAACATTGCTTCTGAAAATCGTATTGTAACAAAATACGAGGGTATTCTTGAAATGGATGATTTACGTACAGTAGACTCAACTGATGCTGAAGGCAAAACTCACAAAGTTGTTGTGAGTCGTTTAGTTGAAATGCGTGTAGTAGATCCAAACACAAAAATTATTCTTTTAGCTCATAACGTACCTTACGGTGCTAAACTTTATTTTAACAATAACGATAAAGTAAATAAAGGTGATTTAATTTGTGAGTGGGATCCATTTAATGCTATTATTGTTTCTGAGGCAACAGGTAGAATTAAGTTTGAAAACTTCATTGAGAATGTTACTTATAAAGTAGAATCTGATGAGCAAACTGGATTAAAAGAAAAAGTAATAGTAGAGTCACGTGATAAAACTAAAGCACCATCAGCTCATATTTTGAATGATGATGATGATATTTTACGCACTTATTCACTACCATTAGGTGCTCATCTTGTGAAGAATGAAAACGATGTAATCAATACTGGTGACATATTAGTTAAGATTCCACGAGCAGTAGGCAAATCTGGTGATATTACTGGAGGACTACCCAGAGTAACTGAGTTATTTGAAGCTAGAAATCCATCCAATCCCGCTGTTGTATCTGAAATTGATGGAGAAGTTAGTTTTGGTAAAATCAAAAGAGCAAATCAGGAAATTATAATTACTTCCAAACTAGGTGAAGAGAAAAAGTATTTAGTTCCATTATCTAAACAAATACTTGTTCAAGAGAATGACTATGTACGTGCTGGTTTACCTCTTTCGGATGGAGCAATCACTCCCGCAGATATATTGGCTATAAAAGGTCCAACTGCAGTTCAGGAGTACATTGTGAATGAAGTTCAAGACGTTTACCGTTTGCAAGGTGTGAAGATTAATGATAAACACTTTGAGGTGATTGTACGTCAAATGATGCGTAAAGTTGAAGTTATTGAACCAGGAGACACGCGTTTCCTAGAGCAAAAACTAGTAGACAAACACGAAATCATGGAAGAGAATGATCGCATATGGGGAAAAAGAGTTGTAACTGATAAAGGTGATTCTGAAATATTTGAACCTGGACAGATTGTAACTGTTAGAAAACTGCGCGATGAGAATAGTTCGTTAAAACGTAGAGATTTAAAACTAGTTGAAAGTCGTGATGCTATTCCTGCAACTGCCAATCAGGTATTGCAAGGTATTACTAGAGCTGCTTTACAAACAAAAAGCTTTATTTCTGCTGCTTCCTTCCAGGAAACAACAAAAGTGTTGAATGACGCTGCAATTCATGGTAAGATAGATTATCTTGAAGGATTGAAAGAAAACGTTATTTGTGGTCATCTTATACCTGCTGGTACAGGTCAACGTTCGTTTGACAAACTAGTTGTTGGTTCTAAAGCGGATTATGAGAACATTACTTCGGGAGATTCAGATATACAAGATAATGAAGATTAATCTTAGATAAGGTTGTCAAGACATATTATACATAAAAAAAACTGCTCCTTGGAGCAGTTTTTTTTATGTATATATTTTTAAAGCTTTCTTTTATCAGATTGCAACTAAGCCTTTCTGCAATTCTTTATTTTGGAGTGAGGCGGGAACAGACATTTTAATCTCCTCTTCTATTATTTCAATCAATCTATCACGTAAAAAGTCTTTCCTTGTAATCAAACTAATTTCTCTTACAGGTCTGTTTTTATTAAATAACCGTACGTTTTGCTTTTGCTTATCATTCAAATGCGACAAAGCCATTTCAGGAATTACTGTAATACCATCGTTATTATCAACTATATTTATGAGAGTTTCAATGCTTCCTGCTTCATAGGTAAATGTTGGATTGACTATGGTATTGCTTTTAAGGCTACACAGATTCAGTATTTGAGTTCTAAAGCAATGCACTTCGTCAAGCAACCATAACTTCGCACCGTTCAAGTCAGATTCTTCTAGTGAACTCTTAGCATGTAAAAATCTCTCGTTTGGTGAAACATATGCTAGAAATTTTTCATAATATACTGGTCTTTCTTTCATTCTATCATCATGTAGTGGAGTTGCTAAAATGCCACCATCAATAGTGCCTTTAGCCAAACCAGATAATATCTGATTAGTTGTCATTTCATTTATAACCAATCGTATATCCGTTTTTTGCTCACGATGCGTCTGCATTAGTTTAGGCAATAAATAAGGAGATACAGTGGGGATAATAGCTAAACGAAAAACGCCCTTTGTAATACCTTTTTCTTCTTCAACTATCTCTTTAATTTGATGAATTTGTGCAATAGAAACTCTAGCTTGATCAATAACTTTGCGTCCAATATCTGTTGGCTCAATTGGTGTTTGAGTACGATCAAATATTCTGACACCCAATTCATCCTCTAGCTTTTGAATCATCATGCTCAAAGTTGGTTGAGTTACGAATGATGCCTCGGCAGCTTTAGAGAAATGACGGTAATTATCTACTGCAACAATGTATTCTAGTTGTTGTATGTTCATAGGATAGTTTTATCTGTAAATTACAAACTCGAAATTGTATTATTTGTGATTTGAGAAGTACTTCATGAATTGAGCACGTTCATATAATGCAGGATCTGGTATATTTGAATAACTTAGCTTACCTCTAAATTCATCAATACTTTTATAGTTGTTTTGAGACATCCACTCTTCTAAACAAGTAATCATTTCTGGAACTATTTCCAAACCTTTTTCATACAAAACACTGCATAATTGCATTGCTGTAGCTCCTGCCAACAAACCTTTTATGTTATCTTCCCATTTATGCACTCCATAAGAACATGCAATGTTCATGTCGGGAACATAACCTGATGTTATTGCTGTCCATCTTAGGGTTTCGCTAAAGTCTTCTGGATGGCTAAACACTGGTCCTGAAGTGATTTCCATTGCATTGATATCAATGTCAAGTTGATAGAATCTATTGAATAGTACAACAGCACTTACTCCTAAAGCTTCTAGTTTTTCAACTAAACCTGGAAGATTGCTAACAGTTCTTGCCATTTTTATAATGATAGGTATGCTAATTGCCTTTTTTACTTCGCGCACAATCTTTATATAAGACTCTTCTAAATATCTATCGCCAAATTCACCAGTGTTGATTAAGAAAATATTTAATTCTAATGCATCGGCACCAGCGTCTTCAATACTTTTAGCAAAGTCTATCCAACGAGCAACTTTGTAGCAATTGATACTCGCAATAATTGGTATGTTGCATGAAGACTTAGCATCGCGTATTAAATCAAGATATTTTTCTACATGATTCATCTCTACATAAGCGTTGATGTAATCGCTTGCTTCGGGATAATCTGATGTTAGATTGAGCTTCTCTGAATGACTGTCTATTTGTTCTTCAAAAAGAGACTTTAATACAATTGCTCCAACACCAGCTTTTTCAAGTTGCTTTATTTTTTTTATCGAGTTGGTCAATCCGCTACTAGCGGCAATTAATGGATTACGAAGTTTTAATCCTGCATATTCTGTTGATAGATTAATCATTGTTTGTTTTATGTTTCAGATAGTAAATTATTTTTCTCCTTCTATGTTTTATCTCTTATACAAAAATACACAAATCTTTTGCATTATGTACTATTCTCTATCTCCAAATATCTTAGAGCCAACTCTAATTAGTGTGCTTCCTTCATCAGTGGCGATTTTATAGTCGGACGACATTCCCATCGAAATCTCTTTAAAATGTAGGCTATCTGCAAAGAAATGTTCTTTTATCTTTTTGAAAAATGCATTCAATTTTACAAACTCTTTTCTCACAACTTCTTCGTCATCTGTATACGTAGCCATGCCCATCACACCTGCAAGTTGTATGTGCGACCATTCACGCCATTTTCCTTTCGATAATAAATTCCAACACTCTTCTTCTGTGAATCCCGTTTTAGTATCCTCTTTCGCAATGTGTATTTGCAGTAAACATGGAATTATACGGTCTACATCTGCTGCTTGCTTTTCTATTTGATACAGTAGTCTTTTTGAATCAACACTATGAATGCAATCAATGAAAGGAACAATAAACTTTACTTTGTTACGCTGCAATCTGCCAACAAAGTGCCATTCAATGTCATCAGGCAAAATGGGTTGTTTCTCTATTAACTCTTGAACGCGACTTTCGCCAAATATTTTATGCCCGCTTTCGTAAGCTTCCAATATTTCATCTACACCATGAAACTTAGAAACAGCTACCAAACGTGTGTCTGCAGGTAGATGTTTCTTAATTTCATCTATGTTATCTTTAATGTTCATTTTATGCTGATTCTGCAGTGTCTTCTTTCTCTTCTTTCTCTTCTCGTACTTGTGCACTATAAGGATACACATCCATTATGGCAGTTTCGGTGGCGCTGGCAATGGTGTAATCAACCATAGATTTATCCATTTCTGTTTCTATTATTTCTACAGCTTCTTTAAGAGTCGAAGCTTGAACAAGCATATTCACAGCTGTTTTTTTCTCAGTCCCACTTTTCTCATCCAAAGTAATGAAATACAATCTCATTTTATAATATCTATCGCCTTGGTCATTAAAAAACGACTCGGCATATTTTACGCGCTTGATATCTGAGATAGAAAACTCGCCTGACATATAGGGAGTTATTTCATGTGTAATACGTGCTTCTGCCTCAGTAAACGACCATGCATCTACTAAATATGGTTCAGTCACCATTTTTTGCATGCCAGACTCAAGCATTTTCTCATAACGAACTTTACATTCAAACCAATTGTACATATATTTTTCTTTTTTAGTTTAGTGCGAATTTAGCAAAATATCCCGAGAAAAAGGATTCCCGGGATATCTATTTTGCAAAATCACTCTATGATGATTATTGTTCTTTTATAATATCAAATGCCTTTTAGGTTATTTGATATTTATATATTGATGATTAATAGTTAATCGTATATCTTAGTTTAGCTCCAAATGTAGTAGGGGTTCCTTTTTGAACCAATGGATTTGTGTTGCCAGCTAAATCTCCCGCCTCAAAATAAAAAGCATTGTATGATGTGTCAAATATATTTTTAGCCCATAGTTCTAAACCAACATTTCCTTTTTCAACAGTTATACTTGCATTAGTTAGTCCATAAAAAGATTGATAGGCATCGTTTGCATCAGTCCAATAAATCTTACCTGCACC
This sequence comes from Dysgonamonadaceae bacterium, assembly GCA_029264035.1. Classification (GTDB taxonomy): domain Bacteria; phylum Bacteroidota; class Bacteroidia; order Bacteroidales; family Dysgonomonadaceae; genus UBA2632. Next base: position 39,752 of record JARICS010000076.1, read on the forward strand.
AGTATATTGAGCACTTGCTGTAACTCGGTCGATAAATGAACCATTGTCAAACGAGTGACTATAGCTTCCACCAACACTTAATGTGTGGCGTGGAGCAAAAGGAATGTAATTATCGGTATAATCTGTATCTCCAGATTTGTAGTTTTTAAATTTAGCACTTACAAAACCATATTCTGAGAAAAAAGAAAGTGAATTAGTAGGAGCATAAGCCAAACTTAACTCTACTCCTTTGCTTGATGATTTTCCGGCATTAGATACTGTACGACCTGCAGTGGCCTTGTCTAATAAATGAATTATTTGAATATTATCAACATCCATTGCAAACAGTGAGAAATTAGCATTCAGCTTTTTATTTAAGAAACTAAATCTACCACCAAACTCGTAATTCCAACTTGTTTCTGGATCATAAGATAGTTGTTCTTCTAGTGTTGGTGCTTTCGGCATTTCACTATTATCAGAATCCGATGGAGGCTTTGTTCCACCTGCAGGCATTCCAGTTCCACCTCCGGAGGGCATTCCTGCAGCCATTTTTCCCATAAGGGCTTCCTGCATGGCATTCTGTAAAAGTTTTGAAAACGATTGCTCATTATATCCACCAGTTTTGTATCCTTTCGATGCCGAAAAGTAAACAAAGGCATCATCCCTTAAATCGTATTGCAGTGCAATCTTTGGCAATACTTCCCAAAATCCTTTTGAGAAACGCCCCTCCATCAAGGTGTCACTTTTCATCGAAATTGAAGGAAGGTGAGGAGGATAGTTAGGGGGTCTTACATTAATTTCAACACCTTGAGTTTCTGTAAAATATTCAATGGCTGAGTGTTCATAATCAGCACGAATACCAAATGTAAGTGATAGCCCTTCAGCACCAAACAAATTGTTCATAGACGATTGTTGGAAAAGAGCAATTCCTTTTGACGGTTTGCGATATATTCCAGGCATTTCTATTCTATCATTAGCATATGTAATGGATGGTTTTATTGCTGGGGGGATGTTTGAGAGTATTCTGTCTAGTTGATCTTGCAACATTCCAACCCCATCTTCTTTTAGTGCAACCGGTGTAGATACTTTTCGATAGTCATAAAATCCAAAAGCTCCCACAACCCAATTATAACGTTCCTTTTTATCAGATTTAAATGTGATTTCCTGACTGATTGAGTGTTGATTTTGTTCTTGTAAGATTGAAAATACCGAACGTGGCGAGTAATCTTGATCCATATACATTTCATCATTCAGATATTGGTAACCTGTATTTGAGTTTATTACAAATCCGTCACCTTGGTATTTCAATGAGAGTCCCTGAGAAAACAGTTTGCGCTTGTACGAAGAGGGTTCATTGAAATTTACAGCCGTTGAGTCGATGTGCATATATGGAAAAGCACCCTGCGATACATGGTCGAAAACACTAAATAGACTGGCGCTGAAAGCATCGCTTGCCTCCAACTCTAATTTTAGTCGTCCACCTATGTTTTCAGAATCATCTGTTTTCTTGCCAGTGTAATTATTAATGAAGTAGCCATCATCCTTTTTATAATAAAGTGCAAGTGAGCTTCCAAACTTATCGCTGAACTTACTATAATTTGACATGCGAGCTTCCATTTGTCCATAGTTTCCACCACCAACTTCCACAGTACTACCCTGATAAGTGTTTGGCGATAAAGTGTATACATTTATAATACCTCCAATGGCGTTTCGGCCGTATAGTGTTCCTTGCGTTCCTCGCAACACTTCGATACGTTGAATGTCTTGAAACTCGAAATCGAAAGCCGATGCATTGAAATAGGGAACATTGTCAACATATAAGCTCACTGTTTGTGCTCCAAGTCTTGCTCCTACGCCGCGAATATAAATAGGAGTAGATACCTTTGATCCATAATTGGGTATAAAAAAGTTAGGAACTATACCGCTCATGGATGTTAGCGAGTTCACTTGTCTGCTTTTTAGCATTTTAGGCGAAATTACCGATATTGCCGTAGGCATTCGCTTGAGCGCATTTGTTTCTTTCACTGAACTTGTAATCACAAACTCATCTAAATTGAGTGTTCTAATTGTATCTTTGCCCTTCTCTTCATCTTCAATTGGATAGTAATTGAAAGAGAAGCCATAAATAACATTTAGTGTAAGTAGAAAAATTAAGAATAGCTTTTTCATTGTCTTTCTTTATATTGTGTTTTTATTTATTACAAAGAAAAGGCTTATTTCAATGCTCATCAATCACTACATATAGTGATTTTTTTCTTTAATTGAATTTCACCCTGACTAAAGATACTTTGGTAGGTCTGATTTTTTTAAGCTTCTCAGCTCTAATCTGTAGAGAATGTAAGACTTGATAATTTATCTCTAAGGTAAAGATATCAAACATAAAGTTGCTATTTTTGTTTGATAGTAATCTGTCTAATCAATTTGAGAAAATATACTGATCATAAAGTGTAACTTTAAAATAGATTTTGGACTGGAATAAGTAACGATAATATAATGAATAAAATAGCTGAAATTTGGAATGAAAGATACTCCGGAAGCGATTATGTATATGGAGAAAACCCCAATGCCTATCTTAAAGAGCAATTAGCAACTCTTTCTGTAGGAGATATTCTTTTTGTAGGCGAAGGAGAGGGACGGAATGCTGTATACGCTGCTTCTATAGGGTGGAATGTGTCGGCATACGATATTAGTTCCGAAGGAAAGAAAAAAGCATTACAACTTGCGAGTAAACATAATGTAAACATAGATTACCATGTAGGCGATCTACAAGATTTAAATTACGAGAGGGAGCAGTTTGATGTAATTGCATTTATTTATACTCATTTCCCGGGAGAGACAAGATCGATGATTCATAAGGTGTTGAGTCTGTATTTACGTCCTGGCGGAACCGTCATAATGGAAGCATTTAGCAAAAAACAGATTAAAAATCAAATAAAAGGTGATGGTGGAGGAGGGCCTAAAAATATTGATATGTTGTATTCCCTCGAAGATATTCGGTCTGATTTTGAAAACTTCAAGATTAAGGAGCTAATTGAGACTGAAATATATTTAACTGAAGGAGACTTCCATAATGGTATAGGTTCAGTAATACGATTTGTGGGACAGAAAGATGGCTCTGCAATGCTTTAATCTTAAATTTGATTACAAGAAATAAACGATATTATTTCCACTCTCTTTTCAATTGTTTTTGTTATATTGTATAGAGTATACTATGTTTATACTCCGATTTGAAAATAGCAACTGATAAAAAAACAGATTATAAAATGAAAAAAGCATTATTAATAGTAGATCTTCAAAATGACTTTTGTCCAGGTGGTTCTTTGGCAATTAAAGAAGGAAATGAAATTGTACCCATTATCAATGAGTTGATGGATAAGGTGGACCTAGTGATAACCACACAAGATTGGCATCCTCAAGATTCAACACATTTCGAGAATTGGCCTGTGCATTGTGTGGCCAATACAGAAGGGGCTAAACTCAACCCCATCTTGAATGAGCATAAAATAGACCAAATTGTATTGAAAGGTACAGGACCAGACGACCATGGCTATTCTGCCTTTGATGCTACAAACATATCGCTTCCCGGTTATTTAAAAGAGCAAAATGTTGGTTCGCTATACATTGTAGGGCTTGCAACTGACTATTGTGTGAGAGCATCAGCTCTTGATGCATGTAAGCTTGGTTTTCACACTTATGTGGTGACTGATGCTATAGCTGCTGTAGATTTAGAAGTGGGCGATGGCAAAAAAGCTATGGACGAAATGTACAAAGCAGGTTGTTTGCTTGTTAAATCAGATGAAATTTAGAATCAAAAAAAGCCGAGATGAAGTCAAAATAGAACTCATTTCGGCTTTTGCATTATATATTTACATTCTATCTGCTAAACTTCAACTCTTGTGCAGGTTTCACACCAATTCCGGGAAGGTCTGAAGCAATTAGTTTCCCATTTTCTAACTTTGCACCCTCAAAACAATCGTTGGCTATAAGCAATGCTCCATCTAAGTCTGCAAAGTCGAGTCCTGCAGAGAGCTGTGATGCAGCTGATATTGCGCACGATGTTTCGGTCATGCATCCAATCATTACTTTCATACCCAATGCTTCTGCAAGGTTGCGCATCTTCCAAGCTTCGCGCATTCCAGTACATTTCATCAATTTAATGTTGATACCTGAAAACACGCCTTTCATTCTCTCAATATCATGTAGGCGTTGCAATGACTCATCTGCAAATATGGGCAATGGACTTCTTTCAGTAAGCCATGCAGTGTTCTCATAATCATGTTTTGGCATGGGTTGTTCTATCATCACTATGCCTTTTTCTTTCAGCCAGTGAATCATATCAAGGGCTTCATGTTTGTCTTTCCATCCTTGGTTCACATCCACAGCCATGGGTAAATCTGTAACCGAACGGATAGCCTCTATCATTCGTTTGTCATGCTCTCCCCCTACTTTTATTTTCAATATATTGAAATCGCCCATCACTTCACGTGTTTTCTCACGCACTATTTCATCAGTGTCTATTCCAATTGTAAAAGTTGTATCGGGCACTTCATATTTATTCAATCCCCACATTTTGTGCCACGGAGCCCCAATCATCTTTCCCACCAAATCGTGCAATGCAATATCAACAGCAGCCTTTGCAGCAGTGTTGTTTGCGGTGATATGATCTATGTAGTGCAAAATCTCATCTAACTGCGTTGGATCTGAAAAGGATGATAAATCTACCTTTTTAAGGAACTCAATCACCGATGCCTGCGTCTCACCCAAATAGGGTGGGAGAGAGGCCTCTCCATATCCTACCAATCCATCATATTCTATTCGGGTTAGTACTACAGGGGTAGTTTTCCGTGAAAAACCTGAAATGGTAAACACATGTTTCAATTGTAAATCGAAGGGAGTCCAACTCAATTTCATTTTGCCAGATGTTTTGTTTTGTAGCGTTTTGTTTAATTTGTTTGTACTCATAATTTTTGATGACGGAATTGCCAATGAAGCTGCAACCAATGCAGATGTTTTAATGAAGTTTCGTCTGTTTGAGTTCATAATTACAATAAAGATTAAGGTGTTGTATAATATGGATGAAGTCTTGTAGATGTGATACCTGGTGTATCCTCCGAGCCAATATAGCGCATGGTGCGCAAGTAGCGGTTGGTGTTATATTCATCATAGAGCTCACTTTCAGGGTCAAAGCTGTTGATGTGAATATAGTCGGATGCATGAATAAATTGCTGGTTGCCAATGTATATGCCAACATGCACAACCCGTTCTTTTGGATTTTCGTCAGTTGCCTTTACTCCAAAGAACACAAGGTCGCCTTTTTGTGCATCGTCAAAGTTACCAACTCTGTCTATTTCAACTCCATATTTTATTTGTTGCGATGCATCTCGTGCAGTAACTATTCCGTGAAGCCAATAAACCGTTTTAGTAAAACCACTACAATCAAGTCCCTTTGACGAAGTTCCGCCCCACACGTAAGGCACACCCATAAGCTGTTTGGCAGTTTGAACAATGCTTTCGCCAGAGAGATCAATTTTGCTTAACCAACTGTCAACTTCTTGAGCATTTTGTTTTTCTACAAAAGCTTCTCTACCGTCAGGATATGTTACTTTGTAAAAGTCTTTCTCCTCACCATCTACTGTTAGCATATTTCCAATCACAATATCGGATATAGATTGCGATTGAGTGTCAGCTGTAGAATATGACTTTGCATATTGCGCAATAATTACAATTTTGGGTTTAGCCAAATACGCTTGTAATTCAGCATGTTTTAGTTTATGAACAGAACCAGACATCCAGCCAATATATCCTTCAGGGGTTTGGATACGACGCCAACTTCCCGATTTGTCTAATATTCTGACAGGCATACCCATCAGAACTTGCGAAACCATCTCTGAACTATAAGCAGGTTTGCTGCGTAAGTCGGCTACCGAATTGTATATCACTCCCCAATTTTTTTCTCCAAACACCTCGTCGGGTAATAGGCGAATACTGTCTTTTATGGCTGGATATATTTCTCTCGCTTCGGTAACTAATTCTTGGTGGGCAAGGCGGCTTGTTGTTTCACCTTTCAAAATTGATTCTTCTCCAGACTCTATTGCTTCAATCGAAAATATTTCTACACGTTTATCCGGTGCATATTTGTTTTCAATATTTTGTATCAATTTTTCCAAATCGCTTTTGGATGTAGTTGGTTCTTTGGCCATAGTGCTAAATAGTATTGTGGTGAATAGAAATAAAATACACAATTTGTTTGTCTTCATTTCATTGGGTATATATGAATAGCTCATTAATTAGGTATGCAAGGTAGTAACTATTGTTTATATTTTCAACTTAAAACCAAAAAAATAATAATTCCATATTATCCTACTATTTACCGGTAGATGCTTTCTGTTTATTATTTAATAGTTTGTAGGTTATGCGAACAAAGAAATAAAGATAGACAGTTTCTGTGTTAACGGTTGCTAATAAAGCAGAGTCTTAGTGACTTTATTCAAGGGCAATTTTGTAGCTTTACAATTAAATCGAACCTCAAAACTACTTTAAAATAGGTGTTTTTGTTTCTAATGAAGAGCTTTTTTTTGAAATTCACTTTATCTTCAGGTTGCCACAAATATCAATTTGGAAATATAAGAGCGTTATTATTTTCAATTCACTCAAATATGCGACATAAATGAGTTGGAAATCAAATCCACCGTCGTGGATTGAACGTTTATGTCATGAAAATTGAATCTACGGTCGTGGAAATGTTTAGAATTGCTATAATGCTGTTTTTTGGAGTAAATATTGAAGAAAAATCTCATGTAAAAATAAAAATCAGCATAAGATTGAAAAATCAACTGAAAAGAAGAGAGTTCTGCGTCGGAAATTGAACTTTTAAGAAATGGATGGAGCAAATTACTGAAACAAAACGGAAATAATGTGTTGGAAATCATTTTCCCCGTGGTGGATGCAATTTTCAACAGTTGGAAACCATTTTGTTGGGATGCAAAATGTTTTGAATAAAATATGCGTATAGATTGACAAATACGCTCCATACATTTTAAACAATTGTTTGGGATTGGTAGTGAAAATTTAGATATTCATATTTGAATAATTATTACTCAGGATGTGTTTAGTCCACTCTCAAACTCATAATATGCAAACAGTAAAATGATCTTATGTGTAAACAAATTAATTGCATCAAGCAGTACAATCCAAAGCAGAAGCATACTTTTGTGGGTAATTCTTAATATAGTTGCGTAAATAATATTCTGATTTATAATTTACATTTAATTCTCTCATTCATTACTTATCGTTAAACAAAAAAACGCTCTCAATTTAATGAGAACGTTTTATGTATAATATTTAGTAGAAGTAGCTTTTCGATATTCTACACTATCTATTCGTTACCTCGGCTGTAGTTAGGAGCTTCACGCGTAATCATTACCCCATGAGGATGGCTTTCTGCATATCCGGCAGCAGTGATTTGAGTAAACTTTGCGTGATGTAAATCTTTAACTGTAGCAGCGCCACAATAACCCATTCCGGCACGCAACCCGCCCACCATTTGGTAAACTACCTCTTGCAATGTTCCTTTAAAAGGTACACGAGCTTCGATACCTTCTGGCACTAATTTCTTAATGTCGTCTTCTGTATCTTGAAAATATCTATCTTTCGATCCTTTTTGCATAGCTGACAGAGAACCCATGCCACGATAGGTTTTGAATTTTCGGCCATTAAAAATAATAGTTTCACCTGGAGACTCTTCTGTTCCGGCTAACAACGAACCCATCATTACAGATGATGCTCCTGCAGCCAAAGCTTTCACTATATCGCCTGAATAACGTAATCCGCCATCGGCAATAATGGGAACTCCTGCTCCTTCTAATGCAGTAGCTACATCATAGATAGCTGATATTTGAGGTACACCCACACCAGCAATGATGCGAGTAGTACAAATAGAACCTGGTCCAATACCTACCTTTACACCATCGGCACCCGCTTCAACCAACATTTTGGCTGCTTCGCCCGTGGCAATATTTCCAACTACAACATCAATATCTGGATAGCGTTTCTTTACTTGTCTTAGCATATCGGCTACACCTTTGGAATGTCCATGAGCAGTGTCAATAATAATTGCATCAACTCCTGCTTCTATTAGCGCAGTGGCTCTCTCCATAGAGTCGCCAGTCACACCAATAGCAGCTGCAACCCGCAATCGGCCTTGCTCGTCTTTACAGGCAAAGGGTTTGTCTATGGCGTTGGTTATATCTTTATAGGTAATTAAGCCAATTAGTTTATTGTCGGCATCTACTACGGGCAACTTCTCGATTTTATATTCTTGCAATATATCTGCTGCAGATTCCAAATCTGTAGATTGGTCTGTGGTAACAAGTCCATCTTTGGTCATCACATCATCTATAAGTTTAGTCATGTTTCGCTCAAAGCGCAAATCGCGATTAGTAACTATGCCCACAAGGTGATTTTCTTCATCCACTACGGGTATTCCGCCAATTGAATAATCTGCCATAATAGCCAATGCATCTGCAACAGTTTTTTCACGTGTAGTGCTAATGGGGTTGAGTATCATTCCATTTTCGGCACGCTTCACTGCGCGTACTTGTTTGGCTTGTTTCTCTATAGACATGTTTTTATGGATCACTCCTATTCCGCCTTCACGCGCAATGGCAATGGCCATATTTGTTTCGGTAACAGTGTCCATAGCTGCCGAAATCATAGGAATATTCATTGTTATATTTCGAGAAAACTTTGTGCTTAAATCTACATTCCGTGGAAGTACTTCGGAATATGCGGGAACTAACAACAGGTCGTCGAAAGTGAACCCTTCGGTAATAATTCTATTTGCAATAAATGACATAGGAGTAAGTCTTTTTAAGTTTTTATTGCGTGCAAAAGTACTCATTTTTTGTGGGAATATGCTATGTATTGTCCAATAAAATAGCATATTAATGATTGTTTCACAGTTTAGCTTCTATTAAAGCTTCTCTTTTATGATATATATATAGTTGTTTAGATTATATTTTTTTGCTGTTATCTTTATTTGGTGTTGAATATCACACTTTTGCATCTCATAGTTATTTTCTATAATCGATAGAGAGCCAAATATAAATTTAATAGACAGAGATAAACTATATTTGCACCGTAATTAATTTTTAAAACAAATATTATATGTCAGTATTAGTAGGAAAAAAAGCTCCAGTATTTAGAGCAAAAGCCGTTATTAACGGTAACGATATAACAGAAGATTTTAGTTTAGATCAATATTTAGGTAATAAGTATGTTGTATTTTTCTTTTATCCAGCAGACTTTACATTCGTATGTCCAACAGAGTTAATAGCATTTCAAAATAAAATAGCTGAGTTTGAATCACGCGACACAGTATTAGTTGCAGCATCTACAGATTCGGCTTTCTCACATTGGAAATGGCTTCAAACCCCTCTAAATGATGGTGGTATCAAAGGAGTAAAATATCCAATTGTTGCCGATCACGATAAGACAATATCTATGGCTTATGATGTATTGGCCGGAGCATATATAGAAAATACCGAAGGAGAATTAGTCTTTGGGGGTTCTCCAGAAGCGTATCGTGGTTTGTTCTTAATTGACAAACAAGGTACAGTGAGACATCAAGTTGTAAACGATATGCCTTTGGGTCGAAGCGTTGACGAAATATTAAGAGTTATAGATGCTCTACAGTTTACCGAAGAAAATGGTGAGGTATGTCCAGCCGATTGGAAAAAAGGAGAAAAAGCTTTGACGGCAACTCAAGAGGGGATTGCCTCTTATTTGTCAAATAGTAACGGTAAGTAGGAGATCAAATATTAGCTGTAAAAATTAGGAACTCTTTTTAGTTCATATATATAACAGAAAAACTGCTCAATAGAAAATAAGAATATCTTATTTCTTTGAGCAGTTTTTCTGTTAGTATAATCAGCCTCTCAGTGTTGAGGAGTTATTTTATTTAATTACCTCTAATTGACGAAATACTTTTGTGATTTTATCTACGGCTTCGTCTACTTGATCAATGGTGTGATTAGCCATTAGAGAAAAGCGTATGAGTGTATCTTCGGCAGTAACACCCGGAGGTACAACTGGATTTACAAAAACACCTTCTTCGAAAAGCATTTTAGTAATCAAAAATGTTTTATCATTGTCTCTCACATACAATGGGATAATTGGAGTGGCAGTTTTACCAATTTCAAATCCGTTTTCTCTAAATCGCTTTAGAGAGTAGTCTGTAAGTTTCCAAAGATTTTCGACTCTTTCAGGTTCTGATTTAAGAATATCTAAAGCAGCAGAAGCCGCAGCTGTAGCGCTGGGTGTGATGCTTGCACTAAAAATATAAGGGCGAGAGTTGTGGCGTAAGAAATTTATAGTTGTGCTATCGCTGGCAATAAATCCACCAATAGATGCCAAGGATTTACTAAATGTTCCCATCACTAAGTCGATGTCGTCAAGCACACCCATTTCTTCAGCCGATCCTTTTCCATTAAAGTTTTTGCCCATCACGCCAATACCGTGAGCTTCGTCAACCATTACGTTGGCATTGTACTTTTTTGCTAAACGAACTATTTCAGGAAGATTGGCAACATCGCCCTCCATGCTGAAAACACCATCTACAACAATGAGTTTTACTTTACCAGGGTGGCATTTAGTCAATTGTCGTTCAAGCGAAACCATATCGTTGTGACGAAACTTAAATTTCTTAGAAAAAGAGAGTCGTTGGCCTTCTATAATGGATGCGTGGTTCAATTCGTCCCAAATTATATAATCCTCTCTCCCTGTAATGCATGAGATAACCCCTTGATTTACATTAAAGCCTGTTGAGAAAACAATAGCTTCATCTTTTCGCACAAAGTTTGCGAGCTTTCGTTCCAGTTCAATATGAATATCAAGAGTTCCGTTTAGAAAGCGAGATCCAGCCATGCCCGACCCATATTTTCTGATAGCATCAATAGAAGCTTCTTTTACTTTTGGGTGATTTGTGAGTCCTAAATAAGAGTTAGACCCAAACATAAGAACCTTTCTCCCATTAATAGTAACTACTGTATCTTGGTCACTTTCTATAACTCGAAAGTAAGGATAGATGCCTGCAGCTTTAGCGCGTTGCGGAGCATCATATTTAAACATCTTTTCTTTAAGCAGATTCATCTTTTTTTTATTTCCTGTAAATTACCTCAGATTTGTGTGTGAGAATAACAATTTAGATAATTAACCAATCTTCTTTTTGATACCAATCAATCAACAACTGACTCAAAACTAATATGCAAAGATAACAATATTTTTTTGTGTGTGTAGTTACACACAATTTATTTCCACTTTTCCACTTTTCCATTATTGTGTATTGTAAATAAAAAAGGATTTCCCCTGGAATTGTGTTTCTATTTAGTTGCTTCATTATTAACTCAATTGAGCAAGCTAAATAGTTTTGTATCTGCATCTTTTCTTCATTGTTTGGCTATTTTGAACATTCGTTCAATTTGCCTGTTTTATGCTCTTTCGTCAATAGTTTGATGTGAATCTGCTACAATTGCACAGCTTTTCAATTTTTTTCAAGTCGATTAAGTATAACTCTGAAAGCTGTTTGTTCTCAAACAAATTGGTTACGAACCTCTCCGATACCTTTTAGTAAGTGATTTCTCCTATTGATAAAAGTATCAAAATAGAGATAAATATCATATATTTGCAATTAAAATAATGAATTAATATATGAAAAAGTTTTATTTTCTTACTCTGCTTGTGTTTCTTGCTTTTAGTATAAGTGCACAACAATACGGATTGAAAGAAATTGTGGACGGAGTTTATAATCCACGAGGTGTAAAGTCAATGACCTCATCGGCCGATGGGTTACACTACTATCAAATGAACGAGCAGAACAATGCCGTTTTAAAATTTGAATATGCAACTGGCAATGTTGTTGATACTCTTTTCAGCACTCAAAATGCACGACAATCTTCTTTCGACACCTTTCAGGGGTTTCTTGTAAGTCCCGACGAGTTTAGAGTAGTTGTATATAAAGATAAAGAACAAATTTATCGTCATTCTTTCAAAGCAACTTACTACTATTACGATGTGCGTCGAAATTTGGTGAGAAGACTTACCGAAAATGATTCAAAACAAATGATACCAACATTTTCTCCCGATGGCAAAATGTTGGCCTATGTAGCTGATAATAATATATGGTTGGCCAAATTTGATTTTGACACTGAACTACAAATTACAAAAGATGGTGAGTTCAACAAGATTATAAACGGTGCTACAGATTGGGTTTATGAAGAAGAGTTTGCTGTGACTCGTCTGATGGACTTTTCTCCCGACAATCAGCTATTGGCATTTGTGAAAACAGATGAGTCAGAAGTGCGAGAGTTTTCATTTCAACAGTTCGACAATCAGCTCTATCCAGATTCATACACCTACAAATATCCAAAGGCAGGAGAGAAAAACTCTTCAGTGGCCTGCTTTGTATATGATATTGCTGCTCAAACAACTAGAAAGATGGATGTTCCTTTGGATGATGATGGTTATATGCCACGCATCTCTTTCACACAAGATGAAACTAAACTGGCTGTGATGACACTCAATCGTAATCAGAACAGGTTTGATATGTATATCACAAACCCAAGAAGCACTGTATCTAAATTGATATTACGCGATGAGAATAAATATTATATCGACTCCGATTTCTTGAAATCGATTCATTTCCTACCCAATCAGTTTACATACATATCCGAAAAGGATGGTTATAGCCACATATATATATATGCACTTTCGGGCTCATTGCAAAAGCAACTCACAACGGGTAACTTCGATGTTACAAGTTTGCTTGCCGTAGATTCATCAAATGGCACTGTTTTTTATCAAGCAGCCGATGAGAGTCCTTTACGCCGAAACATTTACAAAGCAACCATCGATAAAGGCGTTACCACAAAGATATCTGCTAATTCCGGGTTTAATTCAGCTACATTTAGTAGCAATGGCAAGTTTTACATCAATAATTGGTCTAACACTGTTACACCTTCTATTGTAACCATGCATAATTCAAGTGGTAAACTACTGCGAACATTGCAAGACAATCAGGACGTAGCTCAAAGAGTTGCTCAAGCTCGTTTCCCTAAGAAAGAATTTATAACATTGCCTGCTGCTGATGGTACAACTCAGCTCAATGGATGGATAATAAAACCATCATCATTTAATAAGTCCAAGCAATATCCAGTTGTGATGGTACAATACTCTGGACCTAACTCCCAGCAGGTTCTTGACAAATTTGGTGTAGATTGGTATTATGCATTGGCCGAACAGGGTTTCATAATAGTATCTGTAGATGGCAGAGGAACAGCAGCAAGAGGTGAAGCTTTCAGGAAGCAAACTTACCTCAATCTTGGATTAATAGAATCTGACGATCAAGTTGCAGCTGCAAGATATTTTGCATCACTACCTTATGTAGATGGAAGCAAGATAGGTATATGGGGTTGGAGCTATGGAGGTTATAATGTTCTTATGAGTATGAGCAGAGGAGATGGAGCTTTCAAAGCTGGTGTAGCTATAGCGCCAGTTACTGATTGGCGATTTTATGATACTGTATATACAGAGCGATTTATGAGAACACCTCAGCAGAATGCTGCAGGATATGACACTGGATCGGCCATTGAATTAGCCGATATGTTGCAAGGCAATTTATTGCTGATTCACGGAACAACTGATGACAATGTGCATGTTCAGAACACTATGGAATATACACGAGCCCTCATTAATGCAGATAAACAATTTGACATGTTTATTTTCCCCGATAAGAATCACTTTATTAATGGAGGTAACGTTAGAATGTATCTTTACAATAAAGTAATTGATTTCTACAAAAAGAACTTGTAGCCTTAAAAAGCTTCACTCTGTTTCACTATTCATCAGCTATTCTATTTTGGATGGCCGATGAATAGTGAATAGTGAATAGTGAAGTATTCAATTTATTAAAGGGATTTTTTTAATTTTTTTTTCTGCTGGAATTAAAAAAAGCCATATTCTAAGAAAATGTTTTATTGAATAATTATTTTTTCAAGAGTGGTAAGAGGCTGTTGTGTATAGTGTGTTTATGATATTAGAATCTTAGGCATAGGTTAGATCATATACATCGTGAGCGTATTTCCCATTTGTTCTAAACAATACATAGCCGTTGTTGTTATTAAGAAGTCTACATTATAAAACAATTTATGATTACGTGTCTTTCACATGTAATTTTTTGTTTAATCTGTATTTTATGAATAGATAGCTTTATCACAAATAATATATGCCAACCAATAATATAATAAAACGAATATTTACCAATCCTGCTTTAGGGTTGATACCTTATTTAATTTTCTCTATTTTAATAGGCCAAATTAATACCCTTGTTGCTTTTGGAATAGGATTTGTTTTATCTATAGCCCCTTTTCTTTTCGGTATGCGCAAAGAAATGCGTGTTCTTTATGATGTCTCAGCATGGAGTTTTCTCATTGCTACTTTAGTATTACTCCTTTTAGGTCCAGATTTCTATCCTCAACATTCGTTCATTCTTGCAGAAATATCTTTGGTGTTTTCTCTTATGATATTTAGGTTGTCACGCAAAAGCTTGATAAAAAGAATTGGCAGAAAACAAAAAGGAGAAAAAAAGTTTTATCTCTATGAGTCATTTCAGGTTGCATTTCAAGCCCAATATGCTCTATCCTTTCATTTACTTATTATATTAGGATTTCGTATTTTCTATACTGCGAACTATCCTATGCTTGACATTGTGCTTATCTTAAATTTGTTTCAAGGCATTCTTGCCACAATCATTGTTTTAGAGGCTTTGAGATTAAGGTTACTTACTAAGCGTTTACAAGGAGAAGAGTGGTTGCCTGTTATAAACGAAAGTGGTGTAGTGCAGGGTAAGATTGCCAAATCAGTTTCTATAAATCTAAAAAACCAGTTTCTTCATCCTTTAGTTCGTGTTGCCCTTATTTATGATGGTAAGTTATACCTTAAAAATAGGGATGAGTCAAGGCTTCTTGATCCTGAAAAATTGGATTATCCATTTGAAAAATATATGCAATACAAGCATAACATAGAACAAACTATTAAAAGCTTATTGAGAAAAGAGATTAAAACTGATAAATTACCTGTGAGATTTCTATTGAAATATGTATTTGAAAATGAAAACACTAAAAGACTTATCTTTTTATATGTATCTACTATTACATCAGAAAAAGCGTTTAATGAGTTGCAGCTGCATGGGGGAAAGCTATGGACTACTAATCAGATTGAAGATAATGTAGGTAGTAATATTTTCTCAGAGTGTTTCGAGCTTGAGTTTGAATATTTGAAAAATACGGTATTAATGCTTGATATGCCTATCAGGAAGGGAAGCTAAATATTTATTAGAATAAATTTATCAGTATTTGAGAATCATCTGTTGTGACACAGAAATACACACAATCTAGCATTCAATTTTTTCTTTCATGAAAAAAAACTTTCACAAATG
>JARICS010000074.1 GCA_029264035.1 Dysgonamonadaceae bacterium
GTGGAGCGTGTGCTTTGAGGTCTGATCTTGGCTCAGAAATTGCTTCCAACACGTGATCCATGATGTGCAATCTTCCTTCGCGTGCTTGTGTAAGTGCTTGCTCAAGAATTTCGTACGACAAGCCATCCACTTTAATATCCATTTGTGCAGCAGTGATACCGTCTTTAGTTCCACAAACTTTAAAGTCCATGTCGCCCAAGTGGTCTTCGTCGCCTAAGATATCTGAAAGTACTGCAAACTTTTTGCCTTGGTCTTCAGAAATCAAGCCCATTGCAATACCCGTTACAGGTTTTTTGATTTGCACACCAGCATCCATTAGTGCAAGTGTAGCTGCACAAACTGTTGCCATTGATGAAGAACCGTTTGATTCAAGAATATCCGAAACTACACGTATTACATAGGGGTAGTTGGCAGGTATTTGTCCTTTTAGTGCACGATGTGCCAAGTTTCCATGACCTATCTCTCTGCGGCCTGTGCCACGGTGCGCTCTTGCATCACCAGTAGAGAAGGGTGGAAAGTTGTAGTGAAGCAAGAAACGATCTTTGCTTCTGTTGAGAACATCGTCAACAATTTTCTCATCCAATTTTGTTCCCAATGTTACTGTTGTAAGCGCTTGCGTTTCGCCACGTGTGAAAATGGCTGAACCGTGAGGACCTGCTAAGCTGTCAATCTCTATCCAGATAGGACGAATTTGAGTGGTGGCTCTGCCATCCAATCGTTTGCCTTCGTCCAGAATAGAACGACGCATGGCTTCTTTCTCTACATCATGGTAATATTTAGAAACTAAAGGTGCTTTTTTAGCACGTTCGTCTTCGTCTTTAATAGACGCTAAATAATCGGTATGAATAGATTTGAAAGCATTGATTCTTTCGTGCTTGTTTGGGTTTTGAGCTGTAGCAACTTCAAAAGCTTTTTGGTAACATTTGTCCCATACATCTTTTTTCAGTTCTTCGTCTTTATCTTCGTGAGAATATTCGCGTTTTTCAACTGTGCCACACTCTTCCATCAATTCAAGTTGAACTTCACATTGATTTTTGATTGCTTCGTGGGCTATCTTGATTGCACCTAAAAATTCAGCTTCAGACACTTCGTCCATTTCACCCTCAACCATCATTACATTATCAAGGGTAGCACCTACCATAATGTCCATGTCGGCTTTTTCGTTTTGCTCGAAAGTGGGGTTTACAATGAATTTTCCGTCTACGCGTGATACACGTGCTTCGGATATAGGTCCATTAAATGGAATATCGGATACTGCTAATGCTGCAGACGCTGCCAATCCCGCAAGGGCATCGGGCATATCTACTCCATCAGAAGAGTATAATGTGATGTTAACGAAAACTTCTGCGTGATAGTCTTCGGGGAACAAAGGACGCAGTGCTCTATCAACGAGTCTACAAACTAAAATTTCGTGTTCCGAAGGTCTTGCTTCTCTTTTCATAAATCCGCCCGGATATCTTCCGAAAGCAGAAAACTTTTCTCTGTATTCAACCTGTAAAGGCATGAAATCAACACCAGGGTTTGCCTCTTTAGCGGCAGTAACAGTAGCCAACATCATGGTGTTGCCCATTCGTAGGACAACTGCACCATCGGCTTGTTTTGCCAACTTCCCTGTTTCGAGCGTGATTGTACGGCCATCTGCCAACACAATGCTCTTAACAATTGGATTAATCATAAATTCTTTATTGTTTTATTTATATCTAAAAATCACACAAAGTTACATATTAATTTCAATTTTAATAGCCTATAAGGTAATAATTTATGGAACTGCAAGAGAAGTTGAGGTCTTAAATTTGAAACTTATTTGGTAGTTGTTGATAGATTAGGTGTAAGTATGCGAAAAAATGTATAAATTTGCACACTCTATACAAACACTATACTTTAAAAATTGAATATGAACAAGTTAATATCATCAACACTGTTTTTATTGGTAGCCTCAATGCTACTATTGTCTTCGTGCAACTCTAAAGGAAAATCTTTTAGTGTGAACGGCGAAATAGCTTCGGCCGAAGGCCAAGTTCTGTATTTAGAACACAGAGGGCTGGGAGGACTTGAAATAGTAGACTCTCTGAAGCTAAAAGAAAATGGCAAGTTTTCATTTAAAGAAAAAGCACCCGAGAATCCTGAGTTTTATCAATTGAGATTGGGCGAGCAGATAATTGTTTTTGCAGTAGACTCTATCGAAAAATTGCAATTGAATGCCGATGCTTCCGATTTGTACAATACGTATGAAATAGAACCTGCCATTCTGAACCAACAGATAAAAAAGGTAATGGACATGCAACGTGCAGCCAAAAATGATATATCAGGTTTAATAGCAAAGCATGACAACAAAGAGATAGAAGATATAGACCTTATGGAGCAGGTTGATTCAGTATTGACTGTTTATAAAACTTTTGCAAGCAATCTTATATTGGGCAATCCATCGAGTGCTGCTGCCTATTATGCTGTTTTTCAGAAAATAGATGACTATCTTATTTTTGATCCTTACGAAAAGAAAGACTATCCGATGTTTGCGGCTGTAGCCACTTCGTGGAATAGATTTTATCCTGATGCACCTCGCACTAAACATTTGTATGAATTTACAATGAATGCATTGCGCGTGAGAAAGCAGCAACAACAACAGGGAGATTTGCTTAATAATATAACTGTAACAGAGTCTCAACTGCCCGATATATCACTATTGAATGTGAAAGGACAAAAAGCCAGTCTTTCATCTTTAAAGGGAAGCATTGTGCTGCTTGACTTTACGGCTTATAAAACTGATTTTTCTTTGCAACACAATGAGACTATCAAACGTGTATACGAAAAATATAAATCCAGTGGTATGACTGTTTATCAAATTTCATTTGACTCTGATGCTCATTTTTGGAAAAATGTATCTGCTGAGCTTCCTTGGACAACGGTATACGATCCAGCATCGGTCAATTCAGATTTGCTGAGAAATTACAACGTTAGAGAATTACCCACTGCTTACATTCTTAACAAAGAGGGTGATATGGTGAGAAGAGTAGAAGATTTTGGTAAATTAGACCAATATATAAGCGAACTACTATAATAACTATAGAAATAGTTTGCATTCAAATTAAGATATATTACCTTTGTACACATAAGAGAAGTAATAGAAGTAATTCTGGTCAAGAAGAAAACAATTGGCCAGAATTTCTTTTCTTACTTCTTGTACTATATAACAATATGAAGAAATTATTAATAAAAAAACTCCAGTAATGAAAACCACATATATGACTGAAGAGGGTTACCGTAAGCTTAAAGAAGAGTTGACGCACCTCGAATCTGTGAAAAGACCTGAAATTTCAAGACAAATAGGAGAGGCCAGAGATAAGGGCGACTTGTCTGAAAATGCTGAATATGATGCGGCCAAAGAAGCGCAAGGAATGTTGGAAGCAAAGATATCTCAACTAAAGGGGGTGTTAGCTTCTGCAAGACTGATAGATTCAACTGCTATAGGCATTGAGACCGTAAAGATTATGAACAAAGTGACGATGAAGAACCTGAAAACTCAAAAACTAATGACTTATATGTTGGTTTCAGAGACCGAAGCAGATTTCAAAGAAGGCAAAATAGCAGTAAACACACCTATTGGGCAAGGACTGATGGGCAAAAAAGTGGGCGATGTGGTAGATATATCTATTCCATCGGGCATATTGAGTGTTGAAATTATTGAAATAGCGATTTAAAACCGAAAACAATAAGATTTCCTTTTCAAAATTAAAAAATCAAAGAGTGTATGGCTACAATTTTCACTAAAATAGTTGAGGGACAAATACCTTCGTACAAGATTTATGAAGACGAAAAGTTCTATGCTTTTCTTGATATCAAACCTATGGCTAAGGGGCACACTTTGCTGATTCCGAAGCAAGAGGTAGATTATCTGTTCGATATAGATGACACTATGCTCTCGGAGATGATGGTAATAGCTAAAATGATTGCCAAAGCCATGGAGCAAGCAGTTTCTTGCACAAGGGTAGGGATGATGGTGATTGGACTGGAAGTGCCTCATGCACACATTCACTTGATACCTATACAGAATGAGGGCGACATGAACTTGTCTAACAAACGAGTGGAGCTGTCTAAAGAAGAATTTACGCAAATTGCAAAAGATATAAGTAGCTTTTTGTAGAAAAAGGTTACAATTACGTGAACACAAACACACACACAATGAAAAACGGGGGATTCTTTACTAAGGGTTCTCCGTTTTTTTATTTGCTCGCTTTTAAGCTATCGCTATATTGCTTTTTTTAATTCTAAATAGTTGGTTGTTTTGTATGCTCTGTTTTGACGGTCTATACAATGTTAATACTAAAAACATTTCCACGATGGGGAAAATGTTTTAATTTGTTGAAACTCCCATCCACGACGGGGGAAATGTTTTAAATGTCATTATTTTCCTTTTGTTGTCCGTTTCTTGGACATTAATGGTATCAAAATCCAATTCACACAAAAAATATTTTTCCTTATCTGTCCATTTTTCATTTCTCTACTGCATTTTCTTTTTTCATGGCATATATTCTCAACTCTATACTCAAAAAGACTCCTTTTATTTTTTTAGAACATTTCCACGGGCGCGGATTGCGTTTTCATGACATGAACGTCCCATCCACCACGGTGAATTTGATTTCCAACTTATAAAGAGAATATTCTCGTTTGAAATGAAAGAAATGGCGACTTATTATTTGTAAATTGACAGTTGTGAGTTCGCGAAATAACTCATGCGATTAGATATATCTCTTCTTCTGAGAGAACAACAGAAAATTTTAAGTAGTTTTCAGGTCAGATGTGATTGTATAAAAGTAAGTATTTTAAATCTTCCGAATTCTTACGCCCCTGACAAAATGGCACTCGCCTTTTTCTAATATCAGGTCGGCTCTGAAACGAGTAGGTAAAATGTTTTGCTCTAAATTGGGAAGATTGATATCGTCCCAAACTTGTGTTGCAAAATCGAGACTCTCCTTTTCTGACAAATTTACATATTGGTGAAAGTAAGATTCGGGATCGAGAAATGCGGTTTTCTGCAATGTGAAGAATCTTTCGAGAAACCACTGACGCAAATCTTTGTGACTGGCGTCTACATAGATTGAGAAATCGAAAAAGTCTGACACGAACACGCGCTTTTTACGTCTTCCCTCTGAGCTTCTGGGTACTTGCAATACATTTATTCCTTCTACAATCAGTATATCGGGATGTTCTATTTCTTGTATCTCATTGGGCATGACATCGTAGTAGAGATGGGAGTATACAGGAGCAGTCAGTTTTTGACGGCCCGATTTTGCAGCAGATAGAAATGCAATCAAGCTTTTAGCATCGTAGCTTTCCGGAAATCCTTTTCGATTGGATATGCCTCGCTCTTCAAGCTCTGCATTTGAGTACAAGAACCCATCTGTGGTAACCAATGCTACATTTAGTTTTTCGGGAGTAAGCGACAGTAATTTTTGCAAAACTCTTGCAGTTGTGCTCTTTCCCGCAGCCACGCTTCCCGCAATGCCAATGATGTAGGGAACCCTGTGGCTCGAGTTTTTGAAAAACTCATCGCGCTCATTGTGCAATCTCCGATAGTGGGTGATGTGTATTTGCAAAAGCCGAATCATGGGCATGTACACTTCCTCCAACTCCTCAAGTGTTAGGGGTTCGTTCAGACCTTTCAGCAAAGAGAGGTCAATATCAGAAACTGGGAACATGGGATGCTCTTCTAACTTACTCCAATCATCTCTCGTAAAACTTCTGAAAGGTGAATAAGTTGCCTCATAGGGAGTTTTTGTCATTGGGGGATTGTATTTGCGATTATCATTATCGACACAAAGTTAAAGCCTTTGTTTGTAACTACCACACAATTGTGCAAATAAAAAAACCGATGAGCTATAAATAGTCATCGGTTTTTACTTTAAGTCATCTATCCATTATAAGGAGAGCTTATTTATCTGTACTCAATCTCTCGTAGTTGCGCTTAATGAAATTATTAAGTGCAGCTCCTTTGAGCATTCCGTTTGAAAGCAGTGCAAGGTCTATCAACTGATGCAATGTTTTGTTTTCCAATGCATATTGTGGGAGATCTTCTTTTTCTTTTGTTTCGGTTTCGCTAATGATTCCTGCTACAAGAGGGTGATCAATGTTGAGGGCCACTTGATATGTGTCGGGCATTTCGCCATAGAAAGCCATGCCTGGTTGCATTTGTGCCATCTCTTTCATTCTTCTCGAAAACTCATTTTGAGTTATCTGAATGGGTCTTGCATCTTTGCCAAGAGCTTTGTAGTCAACAGTAAATTCTGTTTTTTCTATCTTAGGAAGTTGCGATTTCACCACTTCGTCTAAGTTCTCTTTTTGCTTGTCGGTCAAGTCTACTTTTGCAGACTCTTCTTTCTCAATAATGTTTTCAGCAATATCGCTATCTACTCTAATGAAGCGGCTCTTCTCAAGCTTCTGCTCCAATAGTCCCACCCAGTGCGAGTCCAACTGTCCGTCCATCAATAGTACGTCATAGCCTTTCTCTTTTGCAGCATCTATAAAAGTGAACTGGTCATCTTTGTTGCTTGCATACAAATAGGTCACGTTGCCATCTTTGTCTGTTTGATTTTCCTCTATAAGCGTTCGGTACTCATTGAGAGTGAATTTTTTTCCATCAATGTTTTGCATCAATGTGAAACCCTTTGCTCTATCGTAAAACTTTTCGTCTGAAAGCATTCCGTACTCAATAAACAATTTTAAGCTATCCCACTTCTCTTCAAACTGAGGGCGGTCTTTTTTGAATATCTCGTCCAATCTGTCAGCTACTTTTTTGCTGATATGATTAGAAATCTTTTTCACATTGTGGTCGCTCTGTAAGTAAGATCTTGAAACGTTGAGAGGTATATCAGGCGAATCAATCACGCCATGTAGCAGAGTCAAGAATTCTGGAACAATTCCCTCAACTGAGTCTGTCACAAAAACTTGGTTGCTATAAAGCTGTATCTTGTTTCGTTGTAAATCGATATTGCTTTTAATGATGGGGAAATAGAGAATACCTGTTAAATTGAAAGGATAGTCCACATTGAGGTGAATCCAGAAAAGTGGGTCTTCACCAAATGGGTATAATTCTTTGTAGAAGCTAATGTAGTCTTCATCTTTCAACTCATTGGGCGTGCGTGTCCAAGCTGGAGTTGGGTTGTTAATTACATTGTCCTCTTCTGTTTCTACAGATTTTCCATCCTTCCATTCTTGTTTTTTACCAAATACTATGGGTATAGGTAGAAACTTACAATACTTGTTGAGTAGGAAAGTTATTTTTTCTTTCTTTAAAAACTCTTTGTTTTCATCGTCAATATGCAGAACAATGTCTGTACCGCGCGATTCCTTTTCTATTTTCTCAATAGTGTATTCTGGCGATCCTTCACATGACCATTTCACTGCTTGAGCACCTTCTTTATAGGAGAGTGTTTTTATCTCTACCAATTTTGATACCATAAAGGCGGAGTAAAATCCGAGTCCAAAGTGACCAATGATAGCATTGGAGTCGTCTTTGTACTTATCCAAAAAGTCGTTGGCCGACGAAAGAGCAATCTCATTGATATACTTATCTATCTCTTCAGATGTCATACCAATTCCTCTGTCAGAAATGGTGAGAGTACCTGCCTCTTCATCTATAGATATGCGAACCGAGAGATCGCCCATCTCACCTTTGAATTCTCCAACTGAAGAGATAGTTTTCAACTTCTGAGTTGCATCTACGGCATTAGATACCAATTCGCGTAAGAATATTTCGTGATCGCTATACAGAAACTTTTTAATGATGGGGAATATATTATCTGTTGTAACCCCTATTTTTCCTTTTTGTGTCATACTATATTATATTAAGTGTATTGTTTAGTAAGCATAGTGCAAAAAAGGTGCCAACTTGTATGTTTTCTCTAATTAGATTACTCTGAAAGTGTAATAATAAGCAAATTAACAGTTTGGATAGCGTGAACCATTATCTTTCTTTATTATTTTAATTACACCAATTAACTCCCTACAATTATACAGTTATTACAATTATACAGTTATTTGGTTTTGCTTATAGGGGTATAGATACTATCAATAGGTGTTTTTTGATGTGAAAAGCATGTAAATTACTTTAATATTGACTGACAATCAATACTTTAAATAATTAACATACATATATAACACTATTTAACTAAAGATATTTGCTTATCATTATATCTATGTTCTTTAAATTTCTTATCTTTGTTTTAGATCAAGTGGAAAA
>JARICS010000088.1 GCA_029264035.1 Dysgonamonadaceae bacterium
TCCAACAGAAGTATAACTCCTTGTTTGATTTCATTTAAGCCTATATTTTCAGTAGTCTTTGCTTTATATCTTGTTGATAGATAGAACTTTTGATAGTCTCGTGCAGATGTAGAGAAATATTTCACTACTTATTCTATTTTTTCTGCAATTGTACTGCAATAAAGAATATGCTAAATATATTGCTTTCTAAAAACATAGATGCAACTAAAACTTGCATGAGTGGCAAGTTGTTTATTATTGATTTTGTGATTTTTCGTCCATCACTTACGTTACGCATATATAGATATGTAAATAATTATCTGTATATGAGAGATAAAATGTGGATCTTTTAACCCCTGCCCCTTAAACCCAAAAAAAGGCGAGTCGTAATTGATACAACTCACCTTTTTTCGGCTCTTCAGGCTGGACTCGAACCAGCGACCCTCTGATTAACAGTCAGATGCTCTAACCGACTGAGCTACTGAAGAATTTAGTACTTAATAAAATGTCAAATAATTTTGATTTGCTCTTCAGGCTGGACTCGAACCAGCGACCCTCTGATTAACAGTCAGATGCTCTAACCGACTGAGCTACTGAAGAATTTTATCTTTCCTAAAAAGCGATGCAAAAGTAGCACAAACTTTTGAATAATACAACAGGTTTAGTGGAAAAGTGTAAAGAATTGTGTGGAATCTTCATTTCTCAATATTCCAAAGCGGGCTTTATCAGCTATAATTGATTGTAAATAATCGGATTATAGCCTTTTGTGATGACGGGGAGATTTTTCGCCATATCTACATTATTTCTCAACGTCTATTGCTTTATCCGCCTGGATATTGAAAATGGATAAAAAAACACCTAATGTTATTAAATTAAGCAATTCTATAATGCATCTCTGCATTATAAGCACAGTAAACAATTAAATGCCATTGTCATTTCGATATGTAGTGAGGAATCACAGGGCTATTTAGTTGTAAAACATGCTTTTAAATCATTGTCTTAATTGCTTGCCCTGTGAAATTAGAGTTCTTATTTCATAGGGTCCATTAATTAAAGCCCTTTGACAGGCTCAAGAACCGTTCACCCAACAATCTAAACTCTCACTGTACTTCATTCTTCATTCTTATTTCAAGGTAATTATTTACTGCTTCAATTAAATATCTTCATCTTAAAGCTCTCCTCATTATATAAAATTCGCATAGATGCTTGTTTTTGCAACTTTTTGCTATCTTTGAATTATAATTGAAATAAAAACAATAGAATTAATATAACAAGATATGATATACAAATTTTCACTTGTATCCGACGAAGTCGCAAATTTTAGAAGAGAAATACAAATTGATGGAGACGATACATTTTTTGATTTGCACAAGGCTATAATGGAATGCAGTGGTTATAAAGAAGCTGAAATAACATCTTTCTTTATGTGCGATGATTGGTGGGGAAGAAAACAAGAAATCTCTTTAGTAGAATTGGATACCGACTCTGATGTGGATGTTTACGTGATGGAAGAAGAAACACTGTCTGATTGGTTGGATGAAGAAAAACAAAAGATGATGTTCGTTTTTGATTATAGTGGCGATCGTGCTTTTTTTATGGAACTATCAGAAATGATATTGGGTGAAAATCTTTCTAACCCCATCTGCACTAAAAAGATAGGAGATGCTCCAGTGCAGTTTGTGAAGGAAGAAATAGTGGAGCCAGTTATAACTGTAGCAGTGACTAAACCTACACCCTTAATGGTTGATGATGATGATGATGATGATGAAATATTAGATGATGAAATATTTTATGGCGATGATGATTTTAATCCAGATGAATTAGATGAAGACGGATTTGAGGATTTGGATATGCCTGACAATGAAATAGATATATCTGAAGATATGAATCCTTTTAAATGAAAAAACTAATCGTTATCCTAGGCCCTACAGGCGTAGGGAAGACGGATTTGAGCATAGAAATTGCCAATTATTTACAATGTCCTATTATATCTTCTGATTCTCGGCAAATATACAAAGGCCTGATCATTGGTACAGATGCTCCTACAGAGAAACAACTGCAAAGAGCCAAGCACTATTTTGTGGGAATGCTTTCGATTGAAGACTACTTTAGTGCAAGTCAATTTGAAGATGAGGCTATTGCACTTCTTTCTGATTTGCACAAGCGTCACGATGCTGTAGTAATGTCAGGCGGATCTATGATGTACATAGATGCTGTGTGCAAAGGGATAGACTACTTGCCCACCATAGATAAGACATTGCGACAACAATTGATGGATCTATACCATAAAGAGGGTATAGACCCCATCAGAATGCAATTGAAGATGCGCGATCCTGTGTTTTACGATCAGGTAGATCTGAAAAATCCAAAACGTGTGATTCATGCCCTTGAAGTGTGCATTATGACAGGCAAGCCTTACTCCTCTTTCCGCACAGATAGCATTAAACAACGTCCTTTTGAGATAGTAAGAATTGGCTTGACGCGACCACGAGAACAATTGTACGCTAGAATTAATGCCCGTGTGGATCAAATGATTGAGCGTGGATTGGTAGAAGAGGCCCGAAGCTTTTATCCTCACAAACATCTCAACTCGCTCAACACTGTTGGCTATAAAGAGCTATTTATGCACTTTGATGGGGATTGTACCTTGGAATTTGCCATTGATAAAATAAAACAACACTCGCGCAACTATGCCCGTAAACAGCTAAGTTGGTTCAATAGAAGCGACGATATTCATTGGATTGATTTGTCGGATGAAACTCTGGATGCAAAGGAGGAAATATTGAGCAGGATTAGTTGATACACGCTATCATATCTCAATTGTAAATGAACAGATTATGCTCTTTGTTGTTAACAATTTGACAGATATATATTAAAAACAAAGACACCCATGCAACCATTATACCTCCCTATAGACCCCGATTTTTTCGATTTGTTTGAAAAGGAAATGAAGAAAGATTCCGTTAGAGTTGTGTACTTTGGTAAAGGCACAGAACTGGAGGAATTGAAAGGTAAAGTTGAAACAATTATTAAAAAAAACGGAAACGAATACTTTATGAAGTTTCAAAACGATGAAGAGGTCAGAGTAGACAGAATTATTGTTTATAATGGCAGACCTGGCCCTGCATTTGACGAATATGATGCCTATGCGCTTGAATGTTTATCGTGCAAAGCGGGTTATGAAGAGTAGAAAAGTAGTGAAACTCTTCATTCAACACTATATATAACTATATATACTGAAAAGCCTAAAGAGACTAACCGAATCTTATATCATACACCCAATCTATCACAAACTTTATATTCCTCATTAGGATGAGGTAATAATTAATTATCTTTGTTATTCAAATTTTATTACTTACTTATTTTATGGCCGTCAGACAACAACAACATTTAAAACAGGCACAGCGACTATCTCCTCTGCAAATGCAGATGATTAAACTTATAGAGCTTAATTCGGTAGAATTGGAAGATAAAATAAAACAAGAGATGGAGGAAAATCCAGCACTTGATGAAGGCGTAGATAAGAATGAGACCGATGATCAGCTAAACAATGAAGATGAATATGCAGAAGTGCTTTCTGAAGAGGATTTAGTGAAAGGTGATTACAATTCTGAAGAAGATATGCCCGATTTTCGCTTGAGTTCGAGAAATAGATCTACCAATGTGCAATCTAGAGTAGACTTTGCGTTCTCTGGCGATACTTCATTGCACCAATCACTTTTAGATCAGATACATCTGCGCGACCTGGATGAAAAAGAGCTAAAGATAGCAGAGTATATTATTGGTAATCTTGACGAAAATGGATATTTAGAAAGCTCTTTACAATCTATATCTGACGATCTCATTTTTCAGCAAGCTATAGATACTACACCAGAGCGAATAGAGAAGGTGTTGCAAGAGATACAAGACCTTGAACCTTCGGGGGTAGGGGCACGCAATTTGCAAGAATGCCTGTTGCTACAGTTGAGAAAAAGAAAGAACCAAACAGAAAGTATCAAAAATGCTATACTCATATTGGAAAACTCTTTCAAAGAGTTTACAAGAAAGCACTACGATAAAATTAAAACCAGATTGAACCTTACACACGATGAGTTGCGTGAGGCAGTAGATTCCATTATCTCACTCAATCCCAAGCCTGGCAATATATGGAGCGATTCCATAGAAATGGCTATGGCCAATATAACTCCTGATTTTATTGTTGAAATTGATGGCACTGAAATAAATATGTCGCTCAACAATCGCAATATACCCGCACTGAATATAAATAAGGCTTTCTCTGATATGATGAAGGGATATACTGACAACAAAGAGAGCATGTCTGACGATAACAAACAGGCCCTGCTTTTTATGAAACAAAAAGTAGATGCTGCTCGTTGGTTTATCGATGCCATCAAACAACGTCAAAACACACTGCAATCTACAATGCAAGCAATAATTGGGTTGCAATACGATTTCTTTATTACAGGGGATGAGGCTACTTTGAAACCTATGATTCTGAAAGATGTTGCGGAAAAGACAGGTTTTGATATCTCCACTATCTCACGCGTGAGTAGTAGTAAATACGTGCAAACGGAAACTGGTGTTTACCCATTGAAGTTCTTTTTTTCTGAATCTATGCGAACAGATGATGGCGAAGATATATCGTCGCGTGAAGTGAAAATAATACTAAAGCAAAAAATTGAGAACGAAGACCCACAAAAGCCATTGACAGACGAACAGGCTACAAAAATGCTAAATGACAAAGGATATGTCATTGCACGACGTACTGTTGCTAAATATAGAGAACAATTAGGCATTCCTGTAGCGCGATTAAGAAAAAAATTATAACTTTGGGGTTCAAACAAATTAAATGAAACAATTTTCGCTTTTTATATCCAGTATTTTTCAACCACTCTTGATGCCTATCTATAGTGTGGCTCTATTGTTTGTGTATTCTTACTTCCGGTTTGTATATGCAAATCATTTTTTTAAATTGATTATTCCCACCGTGCTGTTTACTTTTTTGATACCTGGAATAATCATCTATATAATGATGCGAATTGGAATTATTTCAGATTTGTCGCTCCCAAAACGCAGTGATAGGTTTGCGCCTTATGCTGTAAGCATACTTAGTTTTCTTTTTCTGATATACTACTTCTATAAACTTGGTCTCCCAACATGGTTTTTAATGATGATTGGTGCTTCCATTATAGTCATGCTATTGGCCACCATCATCACATTGTGGTGGAAAATAAGTGCACACATGTTTGGCATATCTAGTCTTATAGGAGGTGTGATGGCAGTTTGTTATTTTGTAGAAAAGTCTAATCCCATCTATCTTTTTATGCTTCTATTTCTTGTGGCCGGAATGGTGGGTACATCTCGATTAATATTGAAGAGACACACTCCTGGTCAAGTATATGCAGGTTTTATGTTGGGCTTTGTGGTCTCTTTTGCAAGTGTGTGGATAGGTTCGTGACAAACATTTAGCGCAGTATCAAATAAATTGCTATATTTACATATCTAATAAGTAATAAATTAAAAATATTAAGATTATGAAGTTTCCCGAAAATTTAAAGTACTCAAAAGATCATGAGTGGATTCTTGTGGATGGTGACACAGCTACAGTAGGTATTACCGAATTTGCACAAAGCGAATTGGGCGAG